>JBBRGX010000032.1:0-22452 GCA_038223605.1 Actinomycetales bacterium
GGGCTGGTGTCGGGCTTTCGTGTCGGCTCGGGCGTAGGGGCGCGAGGAGTTCGCCGGTGCGCCCGGCGTTTGCACTGCGGGGTCGTTCCTGGAGCCGTCGTCGGCGCGTTGGTCAGGTCGAGGGTGCTGGTGGCGGTCCGCAGGTCGCTTCGAAGAGGTTGGTGAACGCTGGGACCCAGGGCCAGGTCTGCGGTAGGTGCTGGTGAAGGCGCCGGGCGATGGTGACCACGCGGGCCGCGACGTGGATCAGGCGCCGGCGGATGGTCGCGGTCGTGGCTCTGGCGTGGTTGGCCCCGGCGAGGGTCGCGGTGTCCAACCACACCCAACAACCCGACCGAACCGACCAACGAGAAGGAGAGGTCGCTGCGGGGTACCTACCGTTCCCACGACGAGGCACGCAGGTCCCTTAGGCACTGTCCGGTGAAGCCGCGCCCGCAGCACGCCTGCAAGAATGAGAGGTCGCCGCGAGGTACCTTCCGTTCCCACGACGAGGCACCCGAGTTCTCCTCGGCGGTCCTGCAGACCCTGAGGCAGCCGCTCGAGCGCGGCGAGCTCGTCCTGCACCGGGCAGCGGGCACCGCCCGGTACCCCGCCCGGTTCCAGCTCGTGATGGCCGCGAACCCCTGTCCTTGCGGCCGTGGCTGGGGAAAGGGGCTGGACTGCACCTGCACGGCGCTGGTGCGTCGCCGCTACTTCTCGCGCCTCTCCGGTCCGCTGCTGGACCGGGTGGACCTCCAGGTCGACGTCCTGCCCACGACGCGGGCCGATCGCGCAGGCGGTCCAGGCGAGTCGACGGGGACCGTCGCCGCGCGGGTCGCCGCGGCGCGGGAGCGTGCGGCGGCTCGATGGGCGGGAACCGGCTGGCGCACCAACGCCGAGGTCCCCGGAGCGACGCTGCGCGCGCGCGGGGTGCCGTCCCATCGTGAGCTCGACGAGGCCATGGACCGAGGTGCGCTGACCTTGCGGGGCGCCGATCGCGTGCTGCGGATCGCGTGGACCCTGGCCGACCTCGCCGGCGCCGACCGGCCCTCCGGCACCCAGGTCGGCCAGGCCCTGCTGCTGCGGATGAGATCGGCTGGGGTCGGATGAGCCGGCACAGCGGTGCGTCGAGGTCGCCGGTCCTTGACGAGCGCATGGCTCGAGCCGGGTGGAGCCGGGTCGCCGAACCCGCCGACCCGGTTGCTGCAGCGGTGGTCGGGGCGCTCGGGGCCCTCGAGGCGTGGGACTGGCTCTGCTCGTCGGTGAGCAGCGAGACAGGCCCTGTCTCGCCCGTCGCCGGACTCTCGCCGGCCGCCGCCGAGCGGCTCCTGCGGTCCCTGGCCTGCTGGTCGCCGCGCCTCGCCTCCGCCGACCCCGCCAGGGACCTGGCGCATATCGAGACGCTCGGTGGAACCGTGCTCATCCCGGGAGATCCAGGGTGGCCGTCGCCGGTCGAGGATCTGGGTACCGCCGGTCCGATGTGCCTGTGGGTGGTGGGGGACGCCGATCTTGCCGGACTCACCTCGAGCGCGGTCGCCGTCATCGGCGCGCGGGCATCGAGCGCCTATGGCGAGCACGTGACCTCACTCCTTGCCGGGGGACTGGCCGACGCCGGCTGGACCGTCCTGTCCGGCGGCGCATTCGGGATCGACGCCGCTGCGCATCGTGCGGCGCTCGCCGCCGAGGGTCGGACCGTCGCCGTCCTCGCCGGCGGGCTGGACCGGCCCTACCCGGTCGGCAACGCGCGACTGCTCGGGGCGGTGGCCGGCTCGGGCGCGCTCGTCGCCGAGGTGCCGCCCGGCTCGGCTCCGACCCGATCGCGCTTCCTGCTGCGCAACCGGCTCATCGCTGCGCTGTCCGGCGCCACCGTCGTCGTCGAGGCTGCCTGGCGATCGGGCGCGCTGAGCACGGCGGGACATGCCGCCGACCTCTTGCGACCGGTCGGAGCCGTCCCGGGACCCGTCACCTCGGCTTCCTCCGCCGGGTGCCATCGACTCCTCCGGGACGGTCGCGCCATCTGCGTGACCGACGTGGAGGAGGTGCTGGAGCTGGTCGGCCCCCTGACGCCCGGACGATCGTCGGACCGGCAGGGCTGCGACGCCGTCCCCGACCCCGAGCGTGCGCGGGTGCTCGAGGCCCTGCCGCTCCGGATCGGGGCCCTGCCCGAGGAGCTGACACGCCGTGCGGGCCTGCCTCTTGCCGCTGTCAGATCCCACCTCGGTACGCTCGAGATCGCGGGGGAGGCCCACCAGGACGGTGGGCGCTGGATCCGCGTCAGTCGGGGGACGGGGGAGCGGGCCGATGAGTCGTCGCCCACCTCTGCCGCCCCGCGGGCGAGCGGCCGCGGGTGAGGGCGGCGCCGTCCGCCCGGTGACCGGAGCGGCGACGATCACGGTCGAGCCTGAGACCCCTGCCGGGTTCGAGGTGGTGACGGTGCCCCCGACGCCCCGGGCGGACGAGGTCCTTGCCGACTTCGTCCTGCACCTGTCAGCGGCTCGCGGGCTGTCGGTACACACCGTCCGGGCGTACAGCGGAGACGTCCGGCACCTGCTGGGCTTCGCTCGCCGGCGCGGGGTCAGCTGGGACGAGGTCGACCTCACGACTCTTCGTGCCTGGCTCGCCACCATGGTCTCCCTGCGCCTTGCCCGAGCCACTCTCGCCCGTCGTGGTGCTGCCGTGCGCGCGTTCTATGCCTGGGCCACCGCTCAGGGGCTGCTGGCGGTCGACCCGGCCGTCCGGCTGGTCTCCGCCCAACCGGCGACCACCCTGCCGACGGCGCTCGGTCTCGAGCAGGCGACGCGCCTGGTCGAGACCGCTCGCGAGGACGCCGGCACCGGTGACCCGGTCGCCCTGCGCGACTGGGTCTGCCTCGAGCTGCTCTACGCGACCGGCGCGCGCGTCGCGGAGCTCGTCGGGCTCGACATCGACGACGTCGACCTCGGCACCCGTCTGGTCCGGGTCCTGGGCAAGGGCGCGAAGGAGCGAGTCGTCCCCTTCGGCCTGCCCGCGGCCCGGGCGGTCGAGGCATGGCTCCGCAACGGGCGGCCGTCCCTCGCGTCGTCCACCTCGGGGCCGGCACTCCTTCTGGGGAGCAGAGGGGCGCGCCTCGACCAGCGGCAGGTCCGCACGGCGGTCCACCGGGCTGCCGCGCGCGCAGGCGTCGAGGACATCGCGCCGCACGGCTTGCGGCACACGGCAGCGACGCACCTGGTGAACGGCGGATCCGACCTGCGCAGCGTCCAGGAGATCCTCGGCCATGCCAGTCTCGCGACGACGCAGCGCTACACGCACGTGACGGCGGACCGGCTCAGGTCCGCCTACCTCCAAGCCCATCCTCGAGCCTGACAGGACCCGCGATGTCGACACAGGCCCGTGGTGGCCCCCCTGAGCGGCCGGCGCGCGCTGCGGTGACCGGTGACGAGCCATCGCTCGCGTCGGCAGCCGTCGTGGACGACCTTCCGGGACGAGGTCATGCCGCGGGTGCGTCTCACGCCCCTGGGACAGATGGCGACGCAGAGCCCGCCATCTGGGACGATCTCCAGATGCACGACGAGACCTCCACCGCCGACGCCACCGGCGGCGACCCGCCGGTGCCCGTCGACGTCATCGACGAGGAGGTCGAGGACCTCGTCGCCGAGGAGGACGCCGTCGGTCTTCCGGACGCCGGCGCGACCTTCGCTGCGGTGACCGTCCCCGAGGTGCGTCCGCTGTGGCTCTCGTTCAAGGAGGTCGGCGACCGCGCGGCCCGCGAGGCACTGATCCTGCACTACGCGCCTCTGGTGAACATGGTCGCGAGCCGGGTGGGCGCGGGGCTGCCGGCGTCGGTCGAGCAGTCCGACCTGGTCTCCTACGGGATGTTCGGCCTGATCGACGCCATCGAGAAGTTCGAGCTGGATCGAGCCGTGAAGTTCGAGACCTACGCGAGCTCCCGGATCCGCGGCGCGATCATCGACGAGCTGCGCGCGATCGACTGGGTCCCGCGCTCCGTGCGCACGAAGGCGCGTGCTGTCGACCGCGCGTTCGCCGAGCTCGAGGGCGAGCTTCGCCGGGCCCCGACGGAGGCGGAGGTCGCCGCCCGCCTCGAGATGCCGGTCGAGGAGCTGCGCGCGATCTTCACTCAGCTGTCCACCGTCAACGTCGCAGCCCTCGACGAGCTCCTCGGAGCTGGTGGCGAGCGCGGGGACTCCCTGACCCTGATCGACACGCTGGAGGACCCGAGCGCCATCGACCCGGCCGGGAACGTCGAGGGCCAGGAGACCAAGGCGCTCCTCGCCCGGGCGATCGAGCGACTCGGCGAGCGGGACAAGATCGTCCTGGTCCTGTACTACTACGAGAACATGACCCTTGCGGAGATCGGCCGGGTGCTCGGTGTCACCGAGTCCCGGATCTCGCAGATGCACACGGCGGCCATGCTCCGGCTGCGCACGTTCCTCCAGGAGGGGGATCGGGACTGAGCGCTGCCGGGAGAAGGACCACCGGCTCACGGTCGAACAGGCTCAGGGGGTCGAGGTAGTCCGTGCCAGCACGCACACCCCAGTGGAGACAACCGGGGCAGTGCGCCGGCTCGGCGCTGACCACGCCGATCCCCGCGCCCGCCTCGACGGTGTCACCGACGGCGACCGACGCGGTGACCGGCTCCAGGCTCGAGCGCAGGCCCCCGTCGTGCCGCAGCGTGACCACACCCCGGTCGACGACTGTCCCCACGAAGAGGACGACCCCCCGCTGCGGAGCACGCACCGTCGAGCCGACGGCAGCGGTGATGTCGATCCCGCGGTGACCCGGACCCCAGCGCGCCGGCGGCGCGGCGAACAGCGTCGCGACCCGACCGTCGGCAGGCAGTCGCCAGGGCGCTACCTCCGAGCGCGCCGAGAGGGGCCCGTTGACGAGCGGGCTCCCGGCCCCCGCGGCGGGCGGGAGAGGCGTGAGGAACGCCCAGCCGAGGCAACAGGCAAGAGCCAGGGTCCGACGCAGCGTGCGGCGCGGCGCAGCGCCCGGCAGCGGGTGCAGCCGCCGCCGAGACGGCGCATCGGACGACGGCGAAGCGGCGGGCGTCGGTTCCATGCCGCTGAGCCTCGGTCGCCGTCGCCGGCGGCGGCCTGGCGGCCCGCTGCGCCCGTGGACGGGTGGCCTTCCCCAGCGCGTCCGTGCGCCCCCTGCGTCGGGTAGGATGGTCGCCGCACCCGGTCCGCCGGGTGACATCGCGTGCCTGTCTCCCGCCACAGCCCGGTTCTCCGGTCGGCGGGTGCGTGTCGGCAGAGGTCCGGCCCCTCGGGGCCAGGCGCCGGCCACGCAGGGCACCAGGGGCGAACGGTCACCCGACCGCCGCCGACAACCCGGATCCGGGGCAGGCTCAGGCTTTGCCCCGTCACGTGCGCGGCCCCCACTGGGACCGTGCCGGAAGGACGTGCCATGGCCGTCGTGACCATGCGTCAGCTGCTCGAGAGCGGTGTCCACTTCGGACACCAGACCCGCCGCTGGAACCCCAAGATGAAGCGCTTCATCTTCACCGAGCGCAACGGCATCTACATCGTCGACCTCCAGCAGTCGCTTGGCTACATCGACCGTGCGTACGAGTTCGTCAAGGAGACCGTCGCCCACGGTGGCACGATCCTCTTCGTCGGCACCAAGAAGCAGGCGCAGGAGCCCGTGGCCGACCAGGCCGTCCGCGTGGGGATGCCCTACGTCAACCAGCGCTGGCTCGGTGGCATGCTCACCAACTTCACCACCGTCAACAAGCGTCTCCAGCGCCTCAAGGAGCTCGAGGAGATCGACTTCGCCGACGTCGCGTCCAGCGGCTTCACGAAGAAGGAGCTGCTCATCATGCGCCGCGAGCGCGACAAGCTCGCCAAGACGCTCGGTGGCATCCGCGACATGGCGCGCGTCCCCTCTGCGGTGTGGATCGTCGACACCAACAAGGAGCACCTCGCCGTCGACGAGGCACGCAAGCTCGGCATCCCGGTCGTCGCGATCCTCGACACCAACTGCGACCCCGACATGGTCGACTACCCGATCCCCGGGAACGACGACGCGATCCGTGCCGTCGCCCTCCTGACCCGGGTCATCGCCGACGCCGCCGCCGAGGGCCTCATCGCCCGCCACGCCGGTCGCACCGGAGCCACCGAGGAGGCGGCAGTCGCCGCCGAGCCGCTGGCCGAGTGGGAGCGCGAGCTCCTCGCGGGGACCGAGACGGCCGCTCCGGTTGCTGAGGTCGTGCAGGCCCCGGCCGCCGAGGTTGGTGCTGAGGTCGTCGAGGCCCCGGCCGCCGAGGTTGTTGCTGAGGTCGTCCAGACCCCGGCCGCCGAGGACGTTGCCGAGGTCGTGCCGGCCGACGCCGACGCCGACGCAGCTCTCTGAGCTGAGCCACCAGTCCACACGACAGACAAGGGACACCGACTCATGGCGAACTTCACCGCCGCTGACATCAAGGCCCTGCGCGAGCGCACGGGTGCAGGCATGCTCGACGTCAAGAAGGCTCTCGACGAGGCCGACGGCAACGCCGAGAAGGCTCTGGAGATCATCCGGATCAAGGGCCTGAAGGGCGTGAGCAAGCGCGAGGGCCGCTCGGCCTCCGACGGGCTCGTCGCGGCGAACGTCGCCGATGACGCGGCCGGCCAGACGGGCGTGCTCATCGAGCTGAACTCCGAGACCGACTTCGTGGCGAAGAACACCACCTTCGTCTCTCTGGCCGAGAAGGTCCTCGCGGCAGCGGTCGCCGCCGGTACCGACGACGTCTCCGTGATCCTCGGCTCGCAGTTCGAGGGCCGCACGGTCGCCGAGACGATCACCGAGACGGCAGCGACGCTGGGCGAGAAGATCGCCCTTCGCCGCGTCGCTCGGGTGAGCGCCCCGGTCGTCAGCGTCTACCTGCACAAGGTCAACAAGGACCTCCCGCCCCAGGTGGGCGTGCTCGTTGGCTCGGACGCCGCCGGTGCCTCTGTCGCCAAGGACGTCGCGATGCACATCGCCGCGTACTCGCCGACCTACCTCAGCCGGGAGGACATCGCCGCCGAGACGGTCGACAACGAGCGCCGGATCGCCGAGGAGACGGCGCGTGCAGAGGGCAAGCCCGATGCCGCGCTCACCAAGATCGCCGAGGGTCGCCTCAACGGCTTCTTCAAGGAGAACGTCCTGCTCGAGCAGGCGTTCGCCAAGGACCCGAAGACGACGGTCGGCAAGGTCGTCTCCGGCAGCGGCGGCACCGTGACCGCGTTCGCGCGGTTCCGCGTCGGAGCCTGAGCCCCAGGGCGGCGGCCCCACGGGGCCGCCGCCCGCAGGACCGGTGCGCAGCCGGCACACCGGACGTCGAGGCGAGGAGCACCCGTGGAGCACGCCCCGGACTCATCCACCACCGACCGCGGGGAGCCCCGACGACGGGTCCTGCTCAAGCTCTCAGGTGAGACCTTCGGCGGGGGTGGCGTCGGCGTCGACACCGCCGTCGTCCGGCGGGTCGCGGCGGAGATCGCCGAGGCTGTCGCCGCCGGGATCCAGGTCGCGATCGTCGTCGGCGGAGGGAACTTCTTCCGTGGCGCCGAGCTCTCGCAGAACGGCATGGACCGCGCGAGGGCCGACTACATGGGCATGCTCGGAACGGTCATGAACTGCCTCGCGCTCCAGGACTTCCTCGAGCAGTCCGGCGTGAGCACCCGCGTGCAGACGGCGATCGCGATGGGCCAGGTCGCCGAGCCCTACATCCCGCTGCGCGCCATCCGCCACCTCGAGAAGGGGCGCGTCGTCATCTTCGGCGCTGGTGCCGGCATGCCGTTCTTCTCGACCGACACCGTCAGCGTCCAGCGCGCACTGGAGGTGCACTGCGACGAGGTCCTCATGGGCAAGAACGGGGTGGACGGCGTCTACAGCGCCGACCCCCGGCGCGACCCCGACGCGGTGAAGTTCGAGCACCTCAGCTACACCCAGGCCCTCGTGGAGGGCCTGGAGGTCATGGACGCGACGGCGCTGAGCATGTGCCGCGACAACGGGGTCCAGATGCGCGTGTTCGGGATGGGCGAGCCGGGGAACGTCACCAGGGCGCTCGTCGGTGAGAAGATCGGAACCCTGCTCACGGCGGATGCCGCGTGACGGGCCAAGGAACGACGACGAAGGAGCACCGGTGATCGACGACACCCTCCTCGAGGCCGAGGACAAGATGGACAAGGCCGTCGAGGTGGCGAAGGAGGACTTCGCCACGATCCGCACCGGCCGGGCCAACGCAGGGATGTTCACGAAGGTGACGGTGGAGTACTACGGCTCGCCGACCCCCTTGCAGCAGCTGGCGTCCTTCACGACGCCGGAAGCCCGCACGATCCTCATCACCCCGTTCGACGTGAGCTCGCTCGGCGCGATCGAGCGTGCGCTGCGGGACTCCGACCTCGGGGTCAACCCGAGCAACGACGGCAAGATCATCCGGGTCAACCTTCCGCAGCTGACCGAGGAGCGCCGCCGCGACTACGTGAAGCTCGCCAGGCACAAGGCGGAGGACGCGCGCATCTCGGTGCGCAACGTCCGCCGCCGGGCCAAGGACGAGCTCGAGCGGATCTCCAAGGACGGAGAGGCCGGCGAGGACGAGGTCAGCCGCGCGGAGAAGGAGCTCGAGGCGCTCACCAAGAAGCACGTCGACATGGTCGACCAGCTCCTTGCGCACAAGGAGAGCGAGCTGCTCGAGGTCTGATGGCGGAGACCGCGGGAACCGAGCTCGCGCCGTCGGCGCCTCGTGCCGGACGTGACCTGCCGATCGCGATCGGCGTAGGTCTCGGCCTTCTCGCGGCGGTGGGGGCGTCCCTCTTCGTGCGCAAGGAGGGCTTCATCGTCTTCGTCGCGATCGCCTGCGGCGCGGCGCTCTGGGAGCTCGCGCACGCCGTCAGGCGGCGGGGTGTGAACCTGCCCCTCGTCCCGCTCCTCGTCGGGACCGTCGGCATCCTCGTGTCGGCCTACACCTCGGGGCCCGAAGCCCTGCTCGTCGCGTTCCTGCTGACCTCCGGTGGTGTCGTCGTCTGGCGGGCCCTGGACGGCTCGGGGCCGGACGCCCTGCGAGATGCGGCGACCGCGACCTTCGCGACGGCCTACATCCCGTTCATGGGTGGCTTCGTCATGCTCATGCTGGCGGCACCGGACGGCGTCGAGCGGGTTGCCCTGTTCGTCCTGCTCTGCGTCGCGAGCGACACCGGCGGCTACATCGCCGGCGTCCTGCTCGGGCGCCATCCGCTCGCCCCGACCGTGAGCCCGAAGAAGTCCTGGGAGGGCTTCGCCGGCTCTCTCCTCCTCGCCTGCGCCGTCGGCGCCGTCGGGATCTCGATCGCGCTCGACGCCGCCTGGTACGTCGGGGTCGGACTCGGCGTCGCCGCCGTGCTCACCTCGACCCTCGGCGACCTCTCCGAGTCGCTCCTCAAGCGCGACCTCGAGCTCAAGGACATGGGCACGCTCCTGCCTGGCCATGGCGGGGTCCTCGACCGCATCGACTCCATGCTGCTGACAGCTCCGTTGGCGTACATCGTGCTGCTGCTGGCGGTACCCGGAACGGTGGGCTGAGATGACCGACGGAACCCGACCCCTGCAGCTGACGATGGCTGTCCCGCGCCGCGGGAAGCCGCCGCGGCACCTGGCCGACCTGACCGCCGACGAGCTCGCGGCGGCGATCAGGGAGCTCGGCCAGCCGGCGTTCCGCGCCAAGCAGCTGCTCACGCACTACTTCGGGCACCACACGGTTGACGCCGACGCGATGACGGACCTTCCGGCGCGCAGCCGCGAGAGCCTCGTCGAGGCGCTGCTGCCGCCCCTGCTGACCCCCGTGCGCGAGCTGCTCGCGGACAAGGGCACGACCGTCAAGACGCTGTGGAAGCTGCACGACGGGGTCAAGGTCGAGTCGGTGCTGATGCGCTACCCGGGCCGCGCGACGCTGTGCGTGTCCAGCCAGGCAGGCTGCGGGATGGCCTGCCCGTTCTGCGCGACGGGTCAGCAGGGCCTGACCCGCAACCTCTCCGCCGGGGAGATCGTCGAGCAGGTGCGCCTGGCAGCTGCAGCGCTCGAGTCCGGTGCGGTCGTCGGTGGCCCCGGTCGTCTGACGAACCTGGTCTTCATGGGCATGGGTGAGCCGATGGCGAACTACAAGGCGGTCCTCACCGCCGTCCGCCGGTTCATCGAGCCAGCGCCGCACGGGTTCGGTGTCTCGGCCCGCAACGTGACGGTCTCGACCGTCGGGCTCGTGCCGGCGATGGACAAGCTCGCTGCCGAGAAGCTGCCGGTCACCCTCGCGCTCTCCCTGCACGCGCCCGATGACGCGCTGCGCTCGGAGATCGTCCCGATCAACACCAGGTGGACGGTCGACGAGGCGCTCGACGCCGCTCACCGGTACTTCGTCGCCACCGGCCGGCGGGTGAGCATCGAGTACGCCCTGATCCGCGACATGAACGACCAGGCCTGGCGTGCCGAGCTCCTTGCCCAGAAGCTCCTGGACCGCGGGCGGGGATGGGTGCACGTCAACCCGATCCCGCTGAACCCGACGCCGGGTTCGATCTGGACCGCGAGCGACCCGGCGGTCGAGGCGACGTTCGTCGACCGGCTCCGCGCGGCGGGGATCCCGACGACCGTCCGCGACACGCGGGGGAGCGATATCGACGGCGCCTGCGGTCAGCTCGCAGCAGAGGAGGAATGATGGCCCACATGTTCCGTTCCGTCTCCCGGATGCGCACGGGGTACGACCCGGACCAGGTCGAGGAGTTCTTCACCCATGCACGTCGGGTGTACGAGGGCGAGGTCTCCGAGACGATCGACGGCCGTACCGTGCGTCGCGCGGCGTTCGACCTGGTGCACCACGGCTACGAGCCCACCGCCGTCGACGCCGCGCTCGATCGGCTCGAGCAGGCGTTCGTCGTCCGCGAGCGGACCGCGTTCGTCGCGACCCACGGACAGCAGGCGTGGCTCGAGCACCTCGCCGAGCGGGCGCGCACGCTGTACGGGCGGCTGGCTCGTCCGGACGGGGAGCGGTTCGCCCCGGCTGCCCGGCGCACGCAGGCCTATGACCCGGACGAGGTCGACGCCTTCTGCCGGCGACTGATCGACTACTTCGACAACGGGCACGCCTTGTCGTCCGCCGAGCTGCGCCGGCTGACGTTCACCCGTCGAGGAGGCGCGGACGGCTACGCCGAGGGCCCCGTCGACGCCTTCATCGAGCGGGCCGTCGAGGTGCTGCTCGGCGTCGAGTGAGGACGGGGTCCTGAGGTGCTGGAGCCCGATCCCCGCGCTGCCCTGCGCGCCGACTGCTCGCGCTGCACGGCCCTGTGCTGCATGGTTCCCGCCTTCGGTGCGTCGGCCGACTTCCCGATCGACAAGCGTGCCGGCGAGCCCTGCCGTCATCTCGCCGAGCACCGCTGCCAGATCCATCCGCTCCTGAGGGATCGAGGCTTCGTCGGCTGCGTCACCTTCGACTGCTTCGGCGCCGGCCAGCAGGTGACCCAGGTGACGGTCGAGGGGCGCGACTGGCGCCGGGACCCGCTGACGGCGGTCCAGGTCCGGCAGGCGTTCCCGGTGATGCGACGACTGCACGAGCTCTCGTGGTACCTGGCACAGGCGCAGGACCTGGTCGATGCCGAACCCCTCGCGTCCCGCCTCACCGAGGCTGTGCGCAGCACGAGGGATCTCACGGCGCTGGGGCCGGAGGAGCTCGCCGAGCTGGACGTGGACGCCCACCTCGGGCGGACGAACCCCCTGCTCGTCGAGGCCTCCGCGATCGCCAGAGCGGGCCGAGGCCCTCAGGCGGACCTGCGAGGAGCCGACCTGGTCGGTGTCGACCTGCGACGGCGCGACCTGCGCGCGGCGAGCCTGCGGGGTGCGCTGCTGGTCGGTGCCGACCTGCGCGGTGTCGACCTCGGCAGGGCCGACCTCACGGGTGCCGACCTGCGAGGAGCCGACCTGCGCGGGGCCGACCTCGCCGATGCCCTCTTCGTGACCGGACCGCAGCTCGCGTCGGCCAGGGGGGACGCCGCCACCCGCATCCCTGAGCTGCTCTCCCGGCCGGCCCACTGGCTCACGGCCTCCTGACCCGCCAGAATGCGCGCATGCCCCCGAGCCCCGCCGCACCCCGCACCGTCGTCCTGCTCGGTTCGACCGGCTCGGTCGGCACCCAGGCGCTCGACGTGGTCCGCGCCCACCCGGAGCGGTTCGCCGTCACTGGTCTCGCCGCCGGCGGCGCCGATCCTGGCGCGGTCGCCGCCCAGGTGCTGAGCACGGGGGCCACCACGGTGGCGCTGGCCAGGGCGGACGTGGCGACCGAGGTCATCGAGGCCATCGCTGCACTGGCCAGGGACCGTGGTGTCGTCGTGCCCGAGGTCGAGATCCTCGTCGGGTCCCAGGCGGCGACGACGCTCGCCGGTCGCGGTGCCGACGTCGTCCTCAACGCCATCACCGGATCGGTCGGCCTCGGCCCGACGCTCGCGGCGCTGCGGGCCGGGTCGAGCCTCGCGCTCGCGAACAAGGAGTCGCTCGTCGTCGGCGGTGACCTCGTCCGTCGCGCGCAGGTGCGGGCCGACCAGATCGTCCCCGTCGACTCCGAGCACTCCGCCATCGCCCAGTGCCTGCGGTCCGGCGCCGCAACCGAGGTCTCGCGACTGGTGCTCACGGCATCCGGCGGCCCCTTCCGTGGCTGGTCCCGTGCGGAGCTGGCCGGCGTGACCCCTGCACAGGCCCTCGCGCACCCGACGTGGTCGATGGGCCCCGTCGTGACGATCAACTCCGCGACGATGATGAACAAGAGCCTGGAGCTGATCGAGGCGCACCTTCTCTTCGACGTCCCCGTCGACCGGATCGCCGTCGTGGTCCACCCCCAGTCCGTCGTGCACTCCATGGTCGAGTTCGTCGACGGCTCGACCATCGCCCAGGCCTCCCCGCCCGACATGCGGCTGCCGATCGCGCTCGGGCTCTCCTGGCCCGAGCGGCTCGACCCGGTGGGCCGGGCCTGCGACTGGACCCGGGCGACCAGCTGGACCTTCGAGCCGCTCGACGAGGAGGTCTTCGGAGCGCTCCGCCTGGCACGCTCGGCCGTCGCGGCGTCCGCGACGCACCCTGCCGTCTTCAACGCGGCGAACGAGGTGTGCGTCGAGGCCTTCCTCGGCGGGGGCATCGGCTTCCTGCAGATCGTCGACACGGTCGAGCGTGTGCTGGGTGAGCACGAGGGGACCGCGCGAACCGACCTGAGCCTCGAGGCCGTTCTCGGTGCCGAGAGCTGGGCGCGGGAGAGGACCCGGGAGCTCCTCGGCGCCGCGTGACTCGCGCGGCTGGGCTCGACGGCCCTCAGTGGCCGATGAAGGGACCCATCGCGCGCGCGATCCGGCTCGACCGGCCGGTGAGGCGCTCCTCCGCGTCGGCGAGCGACATCGCCCTGAGCCCCGCGTTCACGCCGAGCCAGCGCCACGGCTCCGGTTCCCAGGGACGGGAGCGGTGGCCGACCCAGGCCAGTGACGTGAGATCGGTGCGCCGCCCACCGATCAGGTCGGCGATCGTCCGGCCGGCGAGGTTCGTCGTCGCGAGGCCGTCCCCGACGTAGCCGCCGGCCCAGGCCATCCCGGTCGACGGGTCGAGGCCGACCGACGCCGTCCAGTCGCGGGCGATGGCCAGCGGTCCTCCCCACCGGTGCGTGACCGCGGCGTCGCCGACGGCAGGGATCAGCGCGCGAAGGGTGCGCTCGAGGGCGGCGAAGACGGCCGGCTCCTGGTCGAAGGCCGGCTCGATGCCCGAGCGCCAGTGGTACGGCGCCCCGCGCCCGCCGAAGGCGATCCGGCCGTCTGCCGTCCGTTGCCCATAGATGACCAGGTGGCGTTGGTCGCTGAAGGTCGCCGCCCCCCTCAGCCCGATCTGCTCCCAGACCTCTGCTGCCAGCGGCTGGGTGGCGATCATCAGCGAGTAGACCGGGACGACGGCGCGCCGGCTGCTCGGCAGCTGGGCCGTCCAGGCCTCGGTCGCGCGGACGACGAACCGCGCCCGGACCGTCCCTGCGTCGGTACGGACCCGTCCGGGCTCGAGCGCTGTGGCACGGCTGTGCTCCAGCAGGCGGACCCCGCGGGCCTGGAGCACGTCGGCGAGGCCGCGCACCAGGCGCGCGGGCTGGATGCGTGCGCAGTCCGGGTCGAACACCCCACCGATCACGTCGGCGGCGCCCAGCATCCCGCGCGCGCGGTCGGCGTCGAGCAGCTCGGCCCGGTCGCCCCAGGTGCGTGCCTGGGTCACCTGGGCTCTGGCGCGGGCGAGCTGGCTGGCCGAGCGGGCGACCGAGACGGTGCCGCCGAGCACGAGGTCGCAGGAGATCGCCTCCTCGGCGCAGACCCGGGCGACCTCGCCGACGGTGGCGCGCATCGCCGCACGCTGGGCGAGGGCCGCAGGTGCTCCGTACCGGCGGGCAAGGGCTGCGGCCCCCCGCGGGAAGAGTGCGGAGAGCCAGCCGCCGTTGCGCCCGCTCGCTCCGAAGCCCACCCGCTCCTGGTCGAGGACCACGATGTCGAGCGAGGGATCGGCCCGGCTGAGGTAGTACGCCGTCCAGAGCCCGGTCAGTCCGCCGCCGACGATGGCGACGTCGGCCGTCGTCGGGCCGTCCAGGCGTCCGCGTGCGGGCGGTGCGTCGAGCTGGTCCTCCCAGAGGGAGGTCGTCACAGGCGGGCCCACCCCTCCGAGAGGACGCCGCGCAGGATCTCCGCCATCTCGGCGAACTCCTGAGGTCCGCAGGTGAGCGGGGGTGCGAGCTGGATGACAGGGTCGCCGCGGTCGTCGGCCCGGCAGTACAGGCCGGCCTCGAGCAGGGCAGGACTGAGGAAGCCGCGCAGCAGCCGTTCGCTCTCGTCGTCGTCGAAGGACTCGCGCGTGGCCTTGTCCTTGACGAGCTCGATCCCGTAGAAGTACCCGTCGCCGCGCACGTCGCCGACGATGGGCAGGTCGAGCAGCTGGTCGAGCACCTGGCGGAACAGGGGAGCGTTGGTGCGGACCCGGTCGTTGAGGTTCTCCCGCTCGAAGATGTCGAGGTTCTCCATCGCGACCGCTGCCGAGACCGGGTGACCACCGAACGTGTACCCGTGGTAGAACGTCGTCGTCCCGTGCTTGAAGGGCTCGAAGATCCGGTCCGAGACGAGGCAGGCGCCGATCGGGGAGTACCCCGAGGTCATCCCCTTCGCGCAGGTGATCATGTCGGGGACGTAGTCGTAGTCGTTGCAGGCGAACATGTCGCCGATCCGGCCGAAGGCGCAGATCGTCTCGTCGGAGACCAGCAGGACGTCGTGCTCGTCGCAGATCTCGCGGACCCGCTCGAAGTACCCGGGCGGGGGCGGGAAGCAGCCGCCCGAGTTCTGCACCGGCTCGAGGAAGACGGCGGCGACCGTGTCGGCGCCCTCGAACTCGATGGCCTCCTCGATCCGGTCTGCCGCCCAGCGTCCGAACGCCTTCGGGTCGTGACGCAGCTCCTCGGGGGCGCGGTACAGGTTGGTGTTCGGCACCTTGTGCCCGCCGGGGACCAACGGCTCGAAGGGTGCCTTCATCCCGGGGATGCCGGTGATCGACAGCGCCCCCTGAGGCGTGCCGTGGTACGCGACGGCGCGGGAGATGACCTTGTACTTGCCCGGCTTGCCCTGCAGCTTCCAGAACTGCTTGGCGAGCTTCCATGCCGTCTCGACGGCCTCGCCGCCGCCGGTGGTGAAGAAGACCCGGTTGAGGTCACCGGGCGCGTGGTGCGCGAGACGCTCGGCGAGGTCGATCGCCTGGGGGTGGGCGTAGGACCACAGCGGGAAGAACGCGAGCTCGGCAGCCTGGGCTGCGGCGCGCTCGGCGAGCTCGCGGCGGCCGTGCCCGACCTGGACGGTGAAGAGCCCGGAGAGCCCGTCGATGTACCTCTTGCCGCGGGAGTCCCAGACGTGATGGCCCTCGCCCCGCACGATGATCGGCACCTCGCCGCGTTCCCACGTCGAGTGGCGCGTCATGTGCCCCCAGAGGTGGTCGCGGGCGGCCTCGGTCCGCGGGGTCCCCGCGGGGGTGGTGCCGGCCGGGTCGGGCATGCCGCTCATCGGGTTCCCCAGTTGTAGAGCTGTTTCCGCAACGACAGGTAGACGAAGGTCTCGGTGGTCAGGACGCCCGGCTGGGTGCGGATCTGGTCGTTGAGGACGCTCAGCAGATGCTCGTCGTCCTCGCAGACGATCTCCGCGAGCACGTCGAACGCGCCGGCGGTGATCACCACGTAGTCGACCGCCGGCATCGCGGCGAGCGCGTCGGCGAGCGTGCGCAGGTCGCCCTCGGCCTTGATCCCGATCATCGCCTGCCGGGTGAAGCCGACCTGCAGGGGGTCGGTCACCGCGACGATCTGCACGACCCCGGCCTCCACGAGCCGCTGGACCCGCTGGCGCACGGCGGCCTCGGAGAGCCCGACGGCCTTGCCGATCGTCGCGTAGGCGCGTCGGCCGTCCTCCTGGAGCTGCTCGATGATGGCCTTGGAGGTGGCGTCCAAGGTGAGGGCCGGGGGCTTCGCGGGCGCTGGCATGCGCCGATCGTCCCGCGGGAGCACCCGTCTTAGCAAGCGATTTCGTCGTTCTGGTCGCTAAGAACCACTAAATCCGGAGATCCGCGCGAGAGGCAGCGACGATCTCGCTGTTCGCCCGCGGTCCGGTGCGCTACGGTCGACCGATCTGGGTCCGGTGCTCGCCGCTCGCGGCGCTCGCCTCCCTGCCCCGTCCGGCGCCGTCTTCGTGGAGGTCTCCGTGTCCGTCACCCCCGAGCTCCAGAACATCGTCGGGGGCGTCCCGACCCCCACGGCCGACGGTCGTCGCAGCGAGGTGATCGATCCCTCGACCGGCCAGGCGTACACCACCGCGCCGGTCTCGAGCGCCGCCGACGTCGACGCAGCGGTCAGGGCGGCGGCCGCGGCCTTCCCTGGATGGCGGGACACGACACCCGCCGAACGCCAGCTCGCCCTGCTCCGGCTGGCCGACGCCGTCGAGGCACGAGCCGAGGAGTTCGTCGCTGCGGAGTCGCGGAACACCGGCAAGCCCTTGGTGCTCACGGCGCGCGACGAGGTCCCCCCCTGCGTCGACCAGCTCCGCTTCTTCGCCGGGGCCGCGCGGATCCTGGAAGGGGCGAGCGCCGGCGAGTACCTGGCCGGGCACACCTCATGGGTCCGCCGCGAGCCGGTCGGCGTCATCGGCCAGGTCACGCCGTGGAACTACCCGCTCATGATGGGGATCTGGAAGATCGCGCCCGCCATCGCCGCGGGGAACGCCGTCGTCCTCAAGCCCTCGGACACCACCCCGGCGTCCTCGGTGCTCCTTGCGGAGGTCGCGGCAGGCATCCTGCCGCCCGGTGTGCTCAACGTCATCTGCGGGGACCGGGAGACCGGCCGCGCGCTCGTCGAGCACCCGACCCCAGCGATGGTCTCGATCACGGGCTCGGTCCGTGCCGGCATGGAGGTCGCGGGCTCGGCGGCCCGCGACGTCAAGCGCGTGCACCTCGAGCTCGGTGGCAAGGCCCCCGTCGTCGTCTTCGCCGACGCCGACCTCGCTGCCGCTGCCGAGGGGATCGCCGCAGCCGGGTACTACAACGCCGGCCAGGACTGCACCGCCGCCACGCGTGTCCTGGTGCACACGTCCGTGCATGCCGACTTCGTCGCCGCGCTCGCGGAGCAGGCCGCCGGGACGCGCACCGGCCGGCCGGAGGAGGACGTCGCCTACGGCCCGGTGAACAACGCCCACCAGCTCGACCGCGTCACCGGCTTCCTGGACCGTCTCCCCGCCCACGCCCGGGTCCTGGCCGGTGGCAACCGGCAGGGAGACGTCGGCTACTTCCTTCAGGCGACGGTCGTCGACGGTCTGCTGCAGGACGACGAGGTGATCCAGCAGGAGATCTTCGGTCCGGTCATCACCGTCCAGACCTTCACCGACGAGAGCGAGGCGATCGCGATGGCCAACGGCGTCCAGTACGGGCTCGCCAGCTCGGTGTGGACGAGCGACCACGGCACGGCGCTGCGGATGTCCCGCGCGCTGGACTTCGGTGTGGTGTGGATCAACACCCACATCCCCTTCGTCGCCGAGATGCCGCACGGAGGCTTCAAGCACTCGGGGTACGGCAAGGACCTGTCCATGTACGGGTTCGAGGACTACACCAGGATCAAGCACGTGATGAGCGCGTTCGGCGCCTGACGTGCGGAACTGACCGAAACAGAAGGGAATGTTCCGAGGACGTTTCGAATTCGTTGCCAAGTGGTCCCTGCACCACGGAATCGCTTGTGCTCCCACCTCGATCCTGACACTATCCACCCACATCGCCGTCCCCGACTGGAGGCCATCGTGTCCCGCCGTGCGCAGCCTGAAGACCCGATCATCCGTTCGCTCGTCCAGGCACAGTCGGGCGTCTCGCGACGTTCGGTCCTCGCGGGAGGTGCCGGCCTCGCAGGTCTCGGCGCGCTCCTGGCGGCCTGCGGTACGGGCGGAACCGCCTCGCCGAGCGGGACGTCCAGCGCGACGGCCGGCGCGGTGACCGACCTGTCCGACACCGAGAAGGTCGTCGACTGGGCCAACTGGACCCTCTACCTGGACTACGACGAGAAGTCCAAGACCTACCCGACGCTCGAGGCGTTCACCGCCGACACGGGGATCAAGGTCAACTACGTCGAGGACATCGAGGACAACGACTCGTACTTCGGCAAGGTGCAGGGGCAGCTCGCGAACGGCCAGGACATCGGCCAGGACATCATCACCCTGACGGACTGGATGGCTGCCCGGGTGATCCGCCTCGGCTACACGCAGGCCTTCGACCTGGCGAACATCCCGAACGCCAAGAACCTGCTTCCCGACCTGCAGAACGTGTCGTTCGACCCGGGGCGCAAGAACTCGCTGACCTGGCAGTCGGGCTTCGGGGGTCTGGCCTGGAACAAGACGTCCGTCCCCCAGGGCATGCGCACCCTCGACGACCTCTGGGCGCCAGAGCTCGCCGGCCGCGTCGAGGTCCTCTCCGAGATGCGCGACACCGTCGGGCTGATCATGCTGAGCCAGGGCGTGGACGTCGCGAGCGACTCCTGGGGCGACGACGAGTTCAACAACGCGCTCGACGTGCTCAAGAAGTACATCGACAACGGCCACATCCGGCAGGTCAAGGGCAACTCCTACGCCGAGGACCTCGTCAGCGGCGACGCGCTCGCCGTCATCGGCTGGTCCGGCGACATCACGGTGCTCAACACCGAGAACACGCCCAACTGGGAGTTCGCGCTGCCGGACTCAGGCGGAACGCTCTGGAGCGACAACCTGATGATCCCCGTCGCGTCGCCGCACAAGAAGAACGCCGAGACGCTCATCAACTACTACTACGACCCGGCCGTCGCCGCCCAGGTCGCTGCCTACGTCAACTACATCTGCCCGGTCGAGGGCGCCAAGGAGGCGATGGCCGCCATCGACCCCACCCTCGTCGACAACCAGCTGATCTTCCCGGACGCGACGACCCTCGCGACGTCCCACGTCTTCCGCGCCCTCACGGCCGACGAGGAGACCCGCTACAACACGTCGTTCCAGGCGGTGATCGGGAACTGATGTCCGAGGCCACCGATCCCGCGGGCGCGGACCTGGTCCTGACCCGCGTCACCAAGGAGTTCGGCGCCTTCACGGCAGTCGACGACCTCTCGCTGACGATCCCCTCGGGGTCCTTCTTCGCGTTGCTCGGCCCCTCGGGCTGCGGGAAGACCACCACCCTGAGGATGGTGGCGGGGCTCGAGCACCCGACCAGCGGGAGCATCTCGATCGGTGGGAAGGACGTCACGGACACCCGCGCCTACCAGCGCCCGGTGAACACCGTCTTCCAGTCCTATGCGCTCTTCCCGCACCTGACGGTCGTGGAGAACGTGGCCTTCGGCCTCAAGCGGCGCAAGACCGCCGAGGCGATGCGCCTCGCGGGCGAGGCGCTCGAGCTCGTCGAGCTGCGGCACCTGGCGGATCGGCGCCCGACGCAGCTCTCCGGCGGCCAGCAGCAGCGCGTCGCCCTCGCAAGAGCGATCGTCAACAACCCGGCGGTCCTGCTGCTTGACGAGCCCCTCGGGGCGCTGGACCTCAAGCTGCGGCGGCAGATGCAGGTCGAGCTGAAGAAGATCCAGAACGAGGTCGGCCTCACCTTCGTGCACGTCACGCACGACCAGGAGGAGGCCATGACGATGGCCGACACCGTCGCGGTGATGAATCAGGGCCAGATCGAGCAGATGGGCGCCCCTGCCGATCTCTACGAGCTGCCGAGGACCGCCTTCGTCGCGAACTTCCTCGGCCAGTCCAACCTGCTGCGGGGCACGGTGCTCGACTCGGGCGCCTCGACCCTGGGTGTCGAGGTCGGCGGTCGCCGGCTCCGGGTCCCCACCGCACGCGCGGTGAGCACCAGCGGGACCGTGCTCGTCGGCGTCCGGCCCGAGAAGCTGCACCTGGTCCGCGACGGCGAAGAGGTCCCCGACGACGCGAACGTCGTCGGACCGGGCCGGATCACCGACGTCTCCTTCAGCGGCGTGAGCACGCAGTACCAGGTCGAGGTCCCGGGGCTCGGAACGCTGGGTGTCTTCGTGCAGAACATCTTCGGCGGCAAGGGCCTCGCACTCGGGGAGTCCGTTCACCTCGCCTGGGCGATCAAGCACACCTTCGGGCTCGACGGCGAGCAGGACGTCACCGCCGGGGTCGAACGAGGGGAGGGCTGAGCGATGAGCGTCGTCGCGGCCCTCGGTGCCCAGACCGGACCGGCGGCACCGGTCCCCACCCGCAAGGCGCGCGGCTCCGCGTACCTGCTGCTCGGTCCTGGTCTCGCCTATCTCGCGCTGTTCTTCGTCGTCCCCGTCTTCGCCCTGCTCGCCACCTCGCTGTACGTCCGCGTCCCCGGCGGTGACGTCGGGCAGTTCCAGCCGGCCTTCGAGTGGAACAACTACGTCTCGGCCGTCTCCACGTACTGGCCGCAGATGGTCCGCTCGTTCACGTACGCACTCATCGCCACGGTCGCCGCGCTGATCATCGGCTACCCGATCGCCTATGTCATCGCCGTGCGGGCGCGGGGCCGGGTGTTCCTCCAGGGCATGCTGCTCGTGCTGGTCATCGCGCCGTTCTTCACCAGCTTCATCCTGCGGACGATCGCCTGGAAGCAGATCCTTGCGGACGAGGGCTTCGTCGTCGCCGCGATGCACGCGCTGCAGATCCTGCCGCAGGACGGGCGCCTCACGGCGACCTCCTTCGCCGTGGTCGCCGGCCTCACGTACAACTTCCTGCCGTTCATGGCGCTGCCGATCTATGCGAGCCTCGAGCGGCTCGACCCGCGGCTCGTCGAGGCGGGGGCCGACCTGTACGCCAACGGACCGACGACGTTCCTCAGGGTCACCCTCCCGCTCTCGATGCCGGGGGTCGTCTCGGGAACGCTGCTCACGTTCATCCCCGCCTCCGGCGACTACGTGAACTCGGTCCTGCTGGGGAACAACAGCACGACCATGATCGGGCAGGTCATCGACTCGAGGTTCTTCAAGGTGAGCGACTACCCGACGGCCGCGGCGCTCTCGGTGATCCTCATGGTGGTGATCCTCGCGCTCGTCTCGGCCTACGTGCGGCGCGCGGGGACGGAGGACCTCCTGTGAGCGGCCAGGCCCTCGCGCCGCGCAAGCGCCGGCGCCGGCTCGGGGAGGTCATCGTCCCGGTCTTCGCCGGGCTCGCCTTCCTCTACCTGCTGGTCCCGATCGCCTACACGGTGGCCTTCTCGTTCAACGACGCCGGGCGCACGAACATCGTCTGGCGCGGGTTCACGCTGAAGAACTGGGCCAACCCCTGCGGGGCGCCACGGGTCTGCGAGGCGTTCGTCAACTCGCTTCAGGTCGGCCTCATCGCGACCCTGGTCTCGACGATCCTCGGCACCCTGCTTGCCCTGGCCCTGGTCCGCTACAGGTTCCGCGGGCGCGCCCTGGTGAACCTGCTCGTCTTCCTCCCGATGTCGACCCCTGAGGTCGTCCTGGGTGCTGCGCTCCTGGCGCAGTTCCTCAGCCTGCGGATCAACCCCGGGTTCTGGACGGTGGTCGTCGCGCACATCATGTTCTGCATCAGCTTCGTCGTGGTGACCGTCAAGGCGCGCGTCGCGAGCCTCGACCCGAGGCTCGAGGAGGCCGCCGCCGACCTGTACGCCTCGCCCGTGGCGGCGTTCTGGCGGGTGACCTTCCCGCTGCTGGTCCCGGGGATCGCCGCCGCAGCGCTGCTCGCGTTCTCGCTCTCCTTCGACGACTTCATCATCACGAACTTCAACTCGGGCAGCTACACGACCTTCCCGAAGTTCGTCTACATCTCGGCCACCCGCGGCATCCCACCCCAGGCGAACGTCATCGGCTCGGCGATGTTCGCCCTCGCACTCCTGCTCGTCGTCGGCGCGCAGGTCGTCAGCTGGTCGCGGCAGAAGCGTCGCGCCTGAGATCGGAGTCATCGTGCGCATCCTCGTCGTCGGCAGTGGCGGGGTGGGCGACGCCGTCGCCCGGAT
>JBBRGX010000033.1:0-22049 GCA_038223605.1 Actinomycetales bacterium
GGAGAGACCGTGACCGCTGAGTCCACAGGAGGTGGGTATCCGCATGCGTCGTTACGAGATGATGGTCATCCTTGACCCTGACATCGAAGAGCGCACCGTCGCTCCGTCCCTCGACAAGTACCTCTCGGTGATCACCACCGCTGGTGGCTCGATCGACAAGGTCGACATCTGGGGCCGGCGCCGCCTGGCCTACGAGATCAACAAGAAGCCCGAAGGCATCTACGCCGTCGTCGACTTCACCGCCGAGCCGGCCACGGCCAAGGAGCTGGACCGCCAGCTCGGGCTGAACGAGGCCGTCCTGCGCACGAAGGTCATGCGTCCCGACGCCAAGTGAGCGTCTGCTGACCTCGCTGTCCTCCTGCACCGCAACTGACCGAACCGAGGAGCTGGCATGGCTGGTGACACCGTCATCACGGTGATCGGGAACCTGACCGGGGACCCTGAGCTTCGTTTCACGCCGTCCGGGGCGCCCGTCGCGAACTTCACGATCGCATCGACCCCCCGGGCGTTCGACCGTCAGAGCAACGAGTGGAAGGACGGCGACACGCTGTTCATGCGCTGCTCGATCTGGCGCGAGGCCGCCGAGAACGTCGCCGAGACCCTCACCAAGGGCACTCGTGTGATCGCCTCCGGTCGCCTCGTGCAGCGGTCCTACGACACCCGCGAGGGTGAGAAGCGGACCGTCGTCGAGCTCCAGGTCGATGAGATCGGCCCGTCGTTGCGGTACGCCTCGGCGAAGGTGACCCGTGCCCAGCGCTCCGGCGGTGGTGGCGGGTTCTCCGGCGGTGGCCAGCAGGCCGCCGGTGGCGGCAGCGCAAGCATGGACAACGACCCGTGGGCAACGCCCGCGTCGTCCTCCGGTGGTTCGCAGTCCTATGACGAGCCCCCGTTCTGATCATCCGTTGATTTCCATCCCGGACCGTCGTCGCTGACGGCAGGTCCGGGCTCCACCAAAGGAGCTCCACGATGGCAAAGCCCGTCGTTCGCAAGCCCAAGAAGAAGATGAACCCGCTGAAGATCGCGAAGATCGAAGCGGTCGACTACAAGGACACCGCGCTGCTGCGCAAGTTCATCTCCGACCGCGGAAAGATCCGCGCTCGCCGAGTGACCGGTGTCTCCACCCAGGAGCAGCGCGCGATTGCACGGGCCGTCAAGAACGCCCGTGAGATGGCCCTGCTGCCCTACTCCAGCTCCGCCCGCTGAGGAGGCGACCACGATGGCAAAGCTCATCCTCACGCACGAGGTGACCGGTCTGGGTGCTCCCGGCGACGTGGTCGAGGTCAAGGACGGGTACGCCCGGAACTTCCTCGTCCCGCGTCGTCTGGCCACCGCATGGACCAAGGGCGGCGAGAAGCAGATCGCCGGCATCCGCAAGGCGCGCAAGTCCCGCGAGATCGCCACGCTCGACGACGCGAAGGCTGTGCGCGACTCGCTGCAGTCCAAGCCCGTCGTGATCACCGCTCGCGCCGGCGCATCGGGTCGTCTCTTCGGCGCCGTGACGACGACGGAGATCGCCGCTGCGGTCTCCGCTGCCGGCGGCCCGTCGATCGACAAGCGCAAGGTCGAGATCGGCCAGCCGATCAAGTCCATCGGTGACTTCCAGGTCCAGGTCCGCCTGCACACGGACGTCTCGGCGCAGATCGACATCCGCGTGGTCCCGGAGGCCTGAGCCTCCCCGCACGTGACCACGACGGCCCGGCCCCCTGGGGGACCGGGCCGTCGTGCTGCGCGCCGCGGGCCAGAGGGGGTTCAGGCGGAGAGCCAGCCGTTCCCGCGCACGCGCAGGCCGGTGGTCAGCGCGCGGGCGGCCATGAAGAGGCCGGCGAAGGCGATCCACAACCAGAGGAGGCCGCTGCTGCCCGCCGGTGACCAGGTGTGCACCGCGAGGGCGGCAGGGACGTAGACGGCGAGGGTGAGCATCCCGACCGCCGCGAGGTACCGGCCGTCCCCGGCGCCGATGAGCACGCCGTCGAGGACGAAGACCCAGCCGGCCATCGGCAGCGTCAGGGCGACGACGACGAGCGCTGCGCGCACCGCTGCGTGCACCGCCGGGTCGTCGGTGAACAGCCGGGCCGTCCATGGTGCCGTCAGCCCGACGACGAGGCCGAGCACGGCCCCCGCTGCCGTGCCCCAGCGCAGCACCCGCCCGACGACGGCCCGGGCGACGGCCGGGTCCGCAGCACCCAGCGCATGCCCGACGAGGGCCTGGGCGGCGATGGCGAGGGCGTCCAGCGCGAAGGCCGTCAGCCCCCAGAGCGCTGCGACGGCCTGGTGCCCGGCGAGGGTGACCGTCCCGAGCCCTGCTGCCACCCAGGCCGTGAGCAGGATGGCCGCCCGCAGCGAGACCGTGCGGACCAGCAGCGGCGTGCCGGAGCGGAGCCCGGCGAGCAGCCCGGCCCGGCCGGGTCGCAGCGGGACGTGGGCCGCGCGCGCCCCGGCGACGACCCGCCACACCAGGACGGCCGCCATGAGGAGCTGGGTGAGCGCGGTGCCCGCTCCCGATCCCGCCACCCCGAGGCCGAGTCCCAGCACGAGCAGCACCGACAGGACGGCGTTGAGCGCGGCGCCGGCGGCGGCGACCACGAGCGGGGTCCTGGTGTCGAGCATCCCTCGCAGCGCCCCGGTCGCCGCGAGGACGACGAGCATCCCTGGCAGTCCGGGTGCCGAGAAGCGCAGGTAGGCGATGGCGTCCGCACGTCCCTGCTCCGGCGCGCCGAGCGCGCGCACGAGTCCGGGGGCCGCGAGCTCGAGCGCCGTCGCGAGCAGGACGCCGAGCCCGGCGGCGAGCCACATCCCGTCGACCCCGGAGCGCAGCGCGAGGGCCCGGTGACCTGCCCCGACGAGCCGGGCGACGGAGGCCGTCGTCGCGTACGCGAGGAAGACGCAGAGCCCGACGACGGTGGTCAGCACGGTGCTCGCCAGGGACAGCCCGGCGAGCGGCGCGGTGCCGATCCGGCCGACGACGGCGGAGTCCACGAGGACGAAGACCGGCTCCGCGACGAGCGCCCCGAGGGCCGGGACGGCGAGGTCGAGGATGCGCCGATCGAGGCCTGAGACGGCGGACGGACCATGGTGTCCAGCAGGTGAACGGCCGGCCAAGGAATCCTCCCGTCCACAGCTCTCGTTGTACGAATCGCCTGTTCACACCCCGGGAATTCCGCAAGGAACGGCACTTGTCCACAGGTTTCTCCCCGACTGTGCACATCTGCTCACGCCCGCGTCCACAGCGGTCCCCAGCATTGCGCACAGGCCTGCCGAGGGCCGGTTAGGTCCACGGCGCGCGGCCTCCTAACCTCTCGGGGGTGCCCTGGCGCGCACGGTCGCGTGTCGGTGCCACCCGGTAGGAAGGGCATGCCGGGATCGTGAAGGTCGAAGGGGGATCAGTGAGCATCGAAGAGCTCGAAGGGCTCGCGACTCGGCGGCCGGACTACGACCGCACCCCGCCGCAGGACATCCCCGCGGAGCAGAGCGTGCTCGGCGGGATGATGCTCTCGAAGGACGCGATCGCCGACGTCGTCGAGCAGCTGCGCGGGGTGGACTTCTACCGTCCGGCCCATGAGCTCGTCTACGACTCGATCCTCGACCTCTACGGCCGCGGAGAGCCGGCCGACGCCGTGACGGTCGCCGCCGAGCTCACCAAGCGCGGCGAGCTCGCGCGGATCGGTGGCGCCCCCTACCTCCACACGCTCATCTCCATGGTGCCGACGGCCGCGAACGCCGGCTACTACGCCCGGATCGTGCGCGAGCGGGCCGTGCTCCGGCGGCTGGTGGAGGCCGGGACCCGGATCGTCCAGCTCGGCTACGCCACGGACGGCGGGGACGTCGACGAGATCGTCAACTCCGCCCAGGCGGAGGTCTACGCCGTCACCGAGCAGCGCACCGCGGAGGACTACCTCCCGCTCTCGGAGATCCTCAACCCCACGATGGAGGAGATCGAGGCCAACGGGAGCCGCGGCGACGGCATGAGCGGGGTCCCGACGGGCTTCCTCGAGCTCGACCGCCTGACCAACGGGCTCAAGGGCGGTCAGATGATCGTCCTGGCCGCGCGCCCGGCCATCGGCAAGTCGACCCTCGGGATCGACATCGCCCGGTCCGCCTCGATCAAGCACGGCATGGCCTCGGTGATCTTCTCCCTCGAGATGAGCCGGAGCGAGATCACGATGCGCATGCTCTCCGCCGAGGCCCGCGTGCCGCTGCAGAACATGCGCAAGGGCAACATGCGCGACGACGACTGGCAGAAGCTGGCCGGCACGATGGGCCGCCTGTCCCAGGCCCCGCTGTTCATCGACGACTCCCCCAACCTCTCCCTGATGGAGATCCGCGCCAAGTGCCGACGCCTCAAGCAGCGGCACGACCTCAAGCTGGTCGTCATCGACTACCTGCAGCTGATGAGCTCCGGCAAGCGCGTCGAGTCCCGCCAGCAGGAGGTCAGCGAGTTCTCCCGCGCGCTCAAGCTGCTCGCCAAGGAGCTCGACGTCCCGGTGATCGCGATCTCCCAGCTGAACCGCGGCGCCGAGCAGCGCACCGACAAGCGCCCCCAGATGAGCGACCTACGTGAGTCCGGCTCGATCGAGCAGGACGCCGACATCGTCATCCTGCTGCACCGCGAGGACGCGTACGAACGCGAGTCGCCCCGCGCCGGCGAGGCGGACCTCATCGTCGCCAAGCACCGCAACGGCCCGACGGACACGATCGTCGTCGCCTTCCAGGGGACCTACGCCCGCTTCGTCGACATGGCTCCGTCGGGCATGTGACCGACGCCGTCCAGCGGCCCCGCTGCGGGCGGTGGGAGGGCCCGATGGCTTCCGACGGCCCCGGACGACGTAGCCTGGGACGTTGTGGCCACCTTTTCCTCCGTGACGAGACAGCACGTCCTCCAGGCGATCGCCGAGCACGACAGCCGCGGTGACGCGGAGTTCCTCGAGCTCTACGGCTTCGGGAGGTCCTCGGACTACACGCTCGTCCACGAGGGCCGCGACTACGACGCGCAGGCGATCCTCGGCGTCGCCCACCGCTATGCGACCGGCCGGCTCGCGACATCCGAGGAGTTCCATGCCGGGATGCAGGGCGCCGTGACGATCCTGCGCAAGCGGGGCTTCGAGGTGACCGAACCGGTGTCGGTCGGCTACGCCCCCCGCCCCCGGGCCGTGCGCACCGCCCGCACCACCCGGGCCCCTGCCGTGCGCAGCGCGCCGTCCCGCGAGGCGACCGTCCGGATCTGCCCCACCTGCTCGATGACGCTGCCGGCCACCGGCGTCTGCGACGACTGCGGCTGAGGGTCGTCAGCGTCGGGCGGCTCGCCGACCCCGGTCGCCGCCCTGCGGACATGGCCGCAGGACGCCGGGGAGTGGGACGATGCCGGCTCCGGCGGACGTGATCTCGCGCACAGATCTCTCAGGGATCCTGCATGGAGGCCGTCCGCGGCTCCGTGGTGCGCGCCCCGGCCTGTGCCTCGACACCGATATCGCTGCGGGCGTCCTGCCTGCACATCTACGGTTTCGGACTGCGTCGGCGCGCGCCTCCTGACCTTGAGACCGGTCCCGTCGGGCCGCCCTCCGCTTGCAGGTGTACACCCGGCCGACGCCGGGGATGCCCGGACCTCGGACCGTGACACCGCTTGCATCTGCGGCTAGCGTTGCCGCTCGTGACTGACCTCGTGGTTCCTACCCCCACCCCCGACCTCACCGTCGAAGCCTTCACGCGCGCCTTCCTGCGCGAGCTGAACTTCGGCCAGGGTGTCGAGCTCGCGGCCTCCTCGGTGAACGACCAGTACCTGGCGCTCGCCCGCACCGTGCGCCAGTACCTCATCTCGCGGTGGCTGGAGACGCAGAACCACCAGCGTGCGGCGCAGGCGAAGTCGATCGCCTACCTGTCGGCCGAGTTCCTCCTGGGGCGCCAGCTGGACAACGCACTGCTGGCCACGAACCTCGAGGAGATCGCCGGTGAGGCGCTGCGCGGTCTGGACATCGACCTGGCCGAGCTGCGCGACGCCGAGGTCGAGCCCGGTCTCGGCAACGGCGGCCTCGGTCGTCTGGCCGCCTGCTTCATCGACTCCCTCGCGACCATGTCCGTCCCGTCGATCGGCTACGGCATCCGGTACGAGTACGGGATCTTCCGCCAGACCTTCGTCGACGGCAAGCAGGTCGAGCAGCCGGACAGCTGGCTCGAGCTCGGCTCGCCATGGGAGTTCCCGCACCCCGAGGCCGCCGTCACGGTGAGCTTCGGTGGCAGCACCGCTGTCGCGACCGACGAGAACGGCGTCCAGACGACCACCTGGACCCCCGCGTGGAGCGTCCTCGGCATGCCCTACAACTACATGGTCCCCGGCTACCACAACGGGCGCGTCAGCACGCTGCGCCTGTGGAGCGCCAAGGCGACGAACGCCTTCGACCTGACCACGTTCAACCTGGGCGAGTACGCCGACGCCGTCCGCTCGCAGACCTTCGCGGAGAACATCTCCAAGGTGCTCTACCCCGAGGACTCCACGCCCCAGGGCAAGGAGCTGCGGCTGCAGCAGCAGTACTTCTTCGTCGCCTGCTCGGTGCGCAACTTCATCGACCAGGTGCTGCCCGAGGGCTTCGACCTGCACCGCCTGCCCGAGCGGGTGATGTTCCAGCTCAACGACACCCACCCGGTCATCGCCATCCCCGAGCTCATGCGGATCCTGATCGACGAGAAGGGCTTCGGCTGGGACGAGGCGTGGGCCGTCACGCGCAAGTGCTTCGCCTACACCTGCCACACCCTGCTGCCGGAGGCCCTCGAGGTCTGGCCGACCGAGCTGCTCGGCCGGCTGCTGCCGCGGCACCTGGAGATCATCTACCAGATCAACGACGACTTCCTCGCCCAGGTCCGCGCCGCCTACCCGGGTGACGAGCTGCGTGCCCGCCGGATGTCGATCGTCGGGGAGCACCCCGAGCGGGCCGTCCGGATGGCGTTCCTGGCGACGGTGGCCGGCGCGAAGGTCAACGGCGTCGCGGAGCTGCACTCCCAGCTGCTGCGCGACAAGGTGCTCAACGACTTCGCCGGCCTGTGGCCCGAGAAGTTCACCAACGTCACCAACGGCATCACCCCGCGCCGCTTCATGCGCCTGGCGAACCCGCCGCTCTCCCGGCTGATCACCGAGGCGATCGGCAGCGGCTGGATCACGGACCTCGACCGGCTCTCCGACCTCGAGCCCTACGCCCACGACGCGGAGTTCCTGCGCCGGTTCCAGGAGGTCAAGGGCCGCAACAAGCGCCGGCTCGCGGGGCTGCTGGAGCGTCGCGACGGGATCACCATCGACCAGGACGCGATGCTCGACGTCATGGTCAAGCGCCTGCACGAGTACAAGCGCCAGATGCTCAAGGTGCTGCATGTCGTCACCCAGTACGACCAGGTGCTCTCGGGTGAGCTCAAGGTCGCCGACCTCACGCCCCGGACGGTCGTCTTCGGCGCGAAGGCCGCTCCCGGCTACAAGATGGCCAAGGACATCATCTGGCTGATCAACTCCGTCGCGAAGGTCGTCAACAACGACCCGGCGCTCGAGGGCAAGATGCGGATCGCCTTCCCGGCGAACTACAACGTGACCCTTGCCGAGACGCTGATCCCGGCCGCCGACCTCTCCGAGCAGATCTCGCTCGCCGGCAAGGAGGCCTCGGGCACCGGGAACATGAAGTTCGCCCTCAACGGCGCGCTGACGATCGGCACCCTCGACGGGGCGAACGTCGAGATCCGTCAGCTGGTCGGAGCGGAGAACTTCTTCCTCTTCGGTCTCACCGAGCCGGAGGTCGCCACGATCGTCGACACCGGGTACCACCCGACGGCGTACTACGAGGAGAACGCCTCGCTGCGCCGTGCGCTCGACCTCATCGCGAGCGGTGCCTTCTCCGGGGGTGACCGGCAGGCGTTCGAGCCGATCGTCTCCAACCTGCTCTACCAGGACCGCTTCCTGGTCCTTGCCGACTACCAGGCGTACATCGACGCGCAGGCCGAGGTCGACCTCGCCTACGCCGACAAGGACGAGTGGAGCCGCAAGGCGATCCTCAACATCGCGCGCAGCGGGTTCTTCTCCTCCGACCGCTCGATGCGGGACTACCTCGAGCGCATCTGGCACGCCGCACCCGTGCGCTGAGCCGCGACCGACGATCGACGACGACGCCCGACCGAGCCATGGCCCGGTCGGGCGTCGTGATCGTTGCGCCCGGTGGCCCGCGCGGCCACCAGCGGCTCCGGATCGCCCCAGAACCGGCTCAGACCCGACCCGGGACCGGCTCCGGTCCGCCCCAGGACCGGCTCAGGCGCGCGCCAGGCCGTAGCGCCGCAACGTCTCCGTCCGTTCGACGGCGTGGTCGACGATCCGCTCGGGATAGCCGGCCGAGCCGCCGTCGGGGTGCCGCCATGGCTGGTGCGCCCCGGCGCCGGCCAGGTGCCGGAGCTCGGGGACCCAGCGGCGCACGTACTCCCCGTCGGGGTCGAAGCGCTCACCCTGGAGCACCGGGTTGAACACCCGGAAGTACGGTGCCGCGTCGGTCCCGGTCCCGGCGACCCACTGCCAGCCGTGGTTGTTCGAGGCGAGGTCGCCGTCGCGCAGCTGCCCGAGGAAGTGCCGGGCGCCGTGCACCCACCACAGGTGCAGGTCCTTGACCAGGAAGCTCGCGGTGACCATCCGGACCCGGTTGTGCATCCAGCCCGTCGCGAGCAGCTGCCGCATCCCCGCGTCGACGAAGGGGTAGCCCGTGCGGCCCTCGCGCCACGCGTCCAGCCGGGGTGCGACAGCAGGGTCGGCAGGGTCGTCGTGCTCCAGCGCGTGCAGGGCGGGCCGGAGGTCGGACCAGGCCGACTCCGGCCGGTGCCACAGGACGTCGGCGTAGAACTCCCGCCAGCAGAGCTCTGCCACGAACCTGGTGGCGCCGGGGCTGCGTCCCGAGGGGTGAGCTGCGAGGTCGTGCAGGAGGGTGCGCGGATGGATGGTGCCGAACTTCAGCTGCGCCGAGAGCCGTGAGGTGCCGTCGAGGTCGGGCCGGTCACGCTCCTCGTCGTAGTCCTGCAGACCGCGGTCCAGCACCTGCGACCACCGGCGCATGGCGCTCGCCTCACCGACGGTCCCCGGCTCCTCGCCGCCGGCGCCGGTCGCGCCCGCCCCGCGGCGCGGCTGCGACGGGCCGCCCTCGGCCGTGGTCCCGGGCGCTCCGGGCAGCTCCTCGCTCTGCGCCGCCCGACACCAGTGCGGACCGGACGGCGTTCGTGCCGGTGCCCGCCAGCCGTGGTCGCGCCAGGCCCGGCTGAACGGGGTGAACACCTGGTACGGCTCGCCCGCGCCGGTGAGCACCCGGCCAGGGGTGACCGCGTACGGGCTCCCCGTCTCGACGAGGGGAACCTCGAGCGCCCCTGCGACGCGGCGGTCGCGCCGGCGCCCGTACGGTGTCGTCTCGGCGCTCACGTGGACGCTCGTGGCGCCGAGCTCGGTCGCGAGGGCAGGGACGACGTCCTCCGGGCGTCCCCAGCGCACCACGAGCGCCCCGTCGTAGGCCTCCTGCACCTCGGTGAGCGCCTCGTGCAGGGCGGCGAGGCGGGCGGGGCCGGCGGAGGCGAGCAGCGCCGGGTCGGCGACGAAGAGCGGGACGATCCCGCCGGACCCCGCCGCCTCGTGCGCGGCCCCGAGCGGCGGCAGGTCGTGCAGGCGCAGGTCGCGCCGCAGCCACAGGATGCTCGTCACCCCGCCGAGGCTAGGCGGAGGTGGACGGCGCCGCGCGGTGGGACCGGTCGGGCCGGCCAGGGCTCAGAGCTCGCCGTTCTTCTGCAGGAAGCGCATCGAGAGCCAGCCCACGGGGATGTGGGCCCAGTAGGTCAGGCCGCGGAACGTCACGACGACGGATGTCGCGATCGCGCCGGGGATCCCGCCCGTGGTGGTCAGCCCGGCGACCAGCGCGAGCTCGACGGTGCCGAGGCCACCAGGAGTCGGAACGATCGCGCCGGCGGCGTTGCCGATGAGGTAGATGAGCGCGAGGTCGATCAGCGACATCTCCCTGCCGAAGGCGGCGAGCGCGGCCCAGAAGGCTCCGAGGTTCGCGACGGTCATCACCGTGCTGGCGAAGGCAGCGAGCGCGAACCGCCTCGGCTGGGAGAGCAGGCGCACCAGCTGGGGCCAGGTCTGGCGCCACATCGGCGCGGCACGCCGCCAGATCCGCTGCCGGATCGCCGGGACCAGCAGCGTCGACGCGACGGCAGCGACGATGATCGCGATGGCGAGCAGCCCCGTCGCCGAGGGCAGCTGCAGGGTGCCCTGGGAGCCGCTCACCGTGGAGAGCACCAGGAGCAGGAAGATCGTGGTGAGGAACTGCGAGACCTGGACGAGGCCGACCGAGGCGACCGCGAGGCCGCTGGCGACGCCCCGCTTGGTGAGCATCCGCATGTTCAGCGCCGCGGGGCCAACGCCGGCCGGGGCGACGAGGGCGACGAAGGAGGCGGCGGACTGCACGAGCGTGGTGCGCCAGATCGGCAGCCGCACCGGCGAGAACGCCATCAGCGCGAGCGCAGCCGAGACGTAGGTGACCAGGCCGAGACCGAAGGCCGCTGCTGCCCACCACGGCTGCGCGGACCGGATCGCCTCGCTGACCTGCTGGAAGTTCAGCGTCGTCACCACGACGACCCCCGCGACGATGCTGATCCCGACCGTCATCACCGTCCGGGCACCGAAGCGGACGAGCCGCTCCGGCTCGACGTCGGCTTCGGGGAGCAGCTCGAGCAGGGCCTCGCGCACCTCACCGAGCAGGCCTCGATGGCCCCGCACCGCCTCGCGGGTCGCGCTGGGCAGGGCGATCGACTGGAGCAGCGGGCCGATCGTTGCGAGGTCGGCGTCGGTGAGGACCCGCGCGGCCGAGGCGACGGCACGGTGCGCGCCGGCCTGCAGGGCGATCACGGCGAGCATCTGGCTGACGTCCATCCGCCGTGCGAGCTCCGCGGAGGCGATGTCCCCGGACTCCCAGCCGATGAGGAGCGCCTGCGGGTTGTCGCCCGTGGTGAGCAGGACGACGTCGGAGGTCAGCGCGCGGTGGGCGAGGCCGGCGCGGTGAGCGCGGTCGAGCTGTCGCCAGATGGTGTCGAGCACCTCGTCGGTGAGCACCTCCGCCGGGACGTCGCGCAGCGGGACGGTGTCGGGCAGGTGCTCATGGACCAGGAGCATCGAGTCCTCGGCCTCGGCCATGCCGAGCAGCCGCGGGGTGGCGACGCCGGCCGAGAGGGCGGCGTAGGTCACCAGCGCGCCGCGTTCGGCGACCTGCCGCAGGGACACCGCCCAGCGCCCGTCGATCCCGCGCAGGCGCAGCGAGCGCCACCATCGCGCCAGCAGACCCAGCACCTGGCGGTCCCCGTCCAGGACGACGACGTCGCGCCGCTCGCCGTCGGCCGTGGCCATCGCGTAGACGCGGTGGTCGCCCTGCCGCGTGATCGCGACGCTGGCGAGGTCCGTCGTGAGCTCGTCGTCCGGCCGGGAGGCGGAGTCACGGACCCGGACCAGGCGCACCGGCTCGAACCCGGCCCGCCGGATCCCGGCGACGAGGGCCGCTCCGTACGCCCGCTCGCTCGGCACGCCGGAGACGTAGCGTGTCGCGGTGCCGATCAGGCGCCCGAGCAGCACGGCGAGCGCGACGAGCGTCAGGCTGAGGATGCCCGTGATGACCGCGATGCCCATCCCGATCCAGAGCAGGTTCCACGACGCCCTGACCGTGCGGCGGCGGCTGCGCGGCCCGGCGACGGTGAGCAGCGCTGCGGTGGCGACGAGGAGCTCGGGGACGCTCACGACGGCGCTGCCACCGGAGTAGGTCGTGAACGAGGCCTGCAGCGCGGGGATCCCGAAGCTGGTGATGAGTCGGTTCGCGACGAGCGCTGCGATGACAGCGAGACCACCGGCGACCACGGCCTCGACGGCATGGCGGCCCAGTCGCCGCAGGATGAGCTCGGTGATCACCGCGACCGGGATCAGGGTGACGATCAGTCCCTCGAGCACGGCGACGGGGACGACGACCAGCTGCTTGATGAGCCCGGCGAATCCCCTGACGTCCTCGGCGACCCCGGTCGTCGTGCCCTGCGCATAGGCACCGAGGATGCAGACGACGGCCACCCCGGCCGCGGCGAGCACGACGCCGACGAGGTCGCCCGGGTGGTGGACCCGGGTCGCCGGGGTGTCGACGATGGGCACGCGGTGCTCGGTCGAGACCGGCCTCGCGCCGATGCCCGTGGCGGGGACCACTGGGCTCGTCATGTCGGCGAGTCTAGGCGGGCTCGGCCTCGGTGGGCGGCCCGCGGGACGGGTCCGTGCCTGGCGCGCCGATCCTCCCCCGTTGCCGAGCCGCTCGGCGAGCTAGCCGGTCGCCGGGCCCTGCTCGCGGCGACGCGATCCCTTGTCGAGGTACATCGCGGCGTCCGCCGAGGTGAACAGCTCCTCGGCCGAGCGGGGGGCGAAGGTCAGGGCCCAGCCGATGCTGACGCCGACCCGGACGAGCGGTCCGGCCGCCAGGGCGACGGGCTGCCCGACCACGGCGTCCAGCCGCTCGACGACGGCGCCGGCCTCGTCCTCGTCATGGACCTCGGTGAGCAGGACGCAGAACTCGTCGCCCGAGATCCGGGCCAGGTGGTCCTGCGGACGCAGTGCGCCACGCAGGCGGCGCGCGACCGCCCTCAGGAGCTCGTCGCCCGCGGAGTGACCGTGGAGGTCGTTGACGTCCTTGAAGCGGTCGAGGTCGAGGAAGAGGACGGCGAGCCCGGCCTGCGGTGCCGCCTGCTCGGCGGCCGCGGTGATCCGTTGCAGCAGGTCGGACCGGTTCGGCAGCCCGGTGAGGTCGTCGTGCTCGGCGGCGTAGGCCAGCGCCGCCTGGCTCCGGAGGCGCTCGGTGACGTCGCGCTGCACGATCACCAGTCCCGCGACGAGCGGGTCGCCCAGCAGGTTGAGGACGGACCACTCGAACCAGCGTCGCTCCCTGGTGGCGAGCTCGACGAGCACGTCGATGCTCGTCCGCGCGCCGGTGCCGGCGGCCATGACGGTCCGCAGGGCCTCGGCGACGATCGGCCGGTGCTCGGAGTCGGCGAGCGCGAGCAGCTCGGTGCCCACCAGGGCGTCCGGTGCGTGCCTCAGTCCGTGGCTCGCCGCCGGGCTGACGTAGGTGAGGACGCCGTCCGCGTCGCTCACGGTGAGGACGTCCTGGGAGCTCTCCATGAGGACGCGCAGGCGCGCCTCGGTGCGCTCCAGCGCCGACTGGACCTCGTCGCGCTCGGCGACGGCCGACCCGACCACGACCAGGCCGGATGCGGTGAGGAGCAGCAGCGCCGCCGCCGCGACATGGCTCACCGCCGGCTGGGCGACGGTCGCGACCCAGCCGAGCGCGACACCGACCTGCCCGGCGACGGTGAAGACCGCGATGATCGCCAGCGCGCCACGCCAGACGGTGTGCCCGGAGCGCTGGACCTGGACGATCCCGACCAGGATCGCCGTGACCGGCATGATGAACGACCAGCCGGCCGTCCACGTCAGGGCGGCGAACAGGCCGAAGGCGATCGTCAGACGCGCCACGGGCCGGGAGTCGAGCCGCCCGCGGCCGACGAGGCCCTGCACGGCCCGCGTCCCCGACGCGACGATGAGGGCCAGCAGCACCGCGAGGAGCACAGGGCTCCCGGTGACGAGCCCGTGCGCGCGCATCCATGAGGTCAGCGCGAGCTGGGCGAGCCCGGCGAGCAGGGCGGCGGGCGCGACGGCGACGCCCGGCAGGGTCAGCCGGGTGGCTCGTCGTCGGGCCGATGGCATCCTCATCCCTCCCGCAGGTCCTCAGTGTGCAGCCGGGGTGGCGGGCTGGCCAGGATTCAGCTCAGCCCGAGGGCCACGAGCAGTCCGGCCGGCACCAGGGCGTAGCCAACGAACGAGACGATGTCGAGGACGGAGTGGGCGACCACGAGGGGCATCACCCGACGCCACCTCAGGTAGAACCAGCCGAGCAGCAGGCCCATGGCGACGTTCCCCACGGCCATCGCGGGGCCCTGGTACAGGTGGTACGTGCCGCGCAGCAGGGCGCTCGTCACGAGGATCGCCGGCGTCCCCCAGCGCAGCGCTCGGAGCCGCTCCATGAGGAACGCCACGACGACGACCTCCTCGATCAGGGCGTTCTGCACCGCCGAGAGGACCAGGACGGGGACGGTCCACCAGATGCCACCGAGCCCAGAGGTCGCGATGTGGACCGAGAGGCCGAGCGCTCGTCCCGCGGCGTACAGGCCGAGCCCCGGGAGCCCGATCGCTGCGGCGAGCCCGAGACCTGCGAGGAGGTCGCGGCCAGGACGGGCGGCGTCGAGGCCGATCCGGCGCAGGGTGGCGCGCAGCCCGTCGGGGGCGGCGAGCAGGTAGAGCGCGAGGGCGACCGGGACGAGGGCGAAGCCGATCGAGAGGAGCTGATAGGTGAGGTCGAGCCACGGCCGGGACGACTGCGAGGCGTTGAGCGTCGCTGTCTGCTGAGCGAGCGGCGGGCCGACGGTCAGCCGGTCGACGAGCTGGACGACCGCGTAGACGGCCGAGCGACCGAGGGACAGGCCAAGGACGATCCAGATCTCGGCGCCGAGGCGTCGACGTCGCCGATGCTCCGCTGCGACGGTCTCGAGGGCCGCGGCTGCGGCTAGGGGCTCGGCTGCGGGCGCGGTCACGGGGCCACGCTACGGCCCGATGCGGGCGTTCGCCTGGGCGTCGACCTGGTGCGCACTTGTGCCGGGGTGACCGGGCGAGCACTGTGGGTCTGCGGCGCCCGCTCGTGAGCACCGCGCGCTCCGCCAGCCGCTGCCCGATGTTCTGCGGAGGACCATGACCCCCGAACCGCCCGTCGTCGTCGCCGGGGTCACCCGCCGGTTCGGTGCGACCCTCGCCCTGGACGACGTCTCCCTCACCGTGCACCCCGGGGAGCTCGTCGGGCTGCTCGGCCCGAACGGCGCGGGGAAGACGACCTTGCTGAGCCTCGTCGAGGGCCTGCGCCGCCCGGACTCGGGAACCGTCCGTCTTTTCGGCCTCGACCCGCGCGACCCGGCGGCGCGGGTGCGCCTGGGGACGACGCCGCAGGAGACCGGTCTGCCGCCGAACCTGCGCGTCCACGAGGTGGTCGACTTCGTTGGTGCGCACTACCCCGACCCGGTCCCGACCGCCGAGCTCCTCGCGACCTTCGGTCTGAGCGAGCTCGCGCGGCGCCAGACCGGCGGGATGTCGGGCGGGCAGAAGCGCCGGCTCGCCGTGGCGCTCGCCATGGTCGGCCGCCCCGACCTCGTCCTGCTCGACGAGCCGACGACGGGCCTGGACGTCGATGCGCGGCACGTGCTGTGGGACGCCTTACGGGCCTTCCACGGGGCGGGGACGACGGTCGTGGTCACCAGCAACTACCTGGAGGAGATCGAGGCGCTCGCCGAGCGCGTCGTCGTCGTCGACGGCGGTCGGGTGCTCGCCGACGCACCTCTCGGCGAGGTGCTCGGCCGGGTCGCGCTCCGCCGGATGACGGTGGCCGTCCCCACCGGCTCCGTCGACTCACTGCTCGCTCTGGACGGCGTCGTCGGCCACGAGAGCGACGCGGTGAGCGGCCGGCTGGTGCTGCTCTGCGCCGATGCCGATGCCGCCGTGCGCGGGCTGGTCCGCAGCGAGGTCCCGTTCACCGACCTCGAGGTGCGCAGCGCCTCGCTCGAAGAGGCGTTCCTCGCCCTCACCTCGGAGGTCTCCGGATGACCATCGTCGCCCCCTCCACCGGCGTCCGTCCGGCGGGTGGCTCCCGGCCCTCGCCCGTCGCCCTCGCCCTGGTCCACTTCCGCTACCAGTTCCTGGAGACCGTCCGCGTGCCGATGGCTGTGCTCGGGACGATGCTCTTCCCCGCGCTCGCGCTGCTCTTCTTCGTCGTCCCGCAGAAGGAGGTCTCCGGCGACCCCGTGATCGCGGCGGCCGCGACGGCTCAGCTCGCCGTCTTCGCGGTGATGTCGACGTCGGTGTTCACCTACGGCATCGGCGTCGCCGAGGACCGCGCCCTGCCCTTCGACCCCTACCTGCGCACGCTGCCCACCGGTCCGGGGCCGCGGCTGGCCGGGCGGGTCCTCAACGGGACCGCCTTCTCCCTGCTCGGCCTGGTGCCACCGCTGCTCGTCGCCGTGCTGCTCACCGAGGCGTCAGCTCCGGCCTGGCGGGTGGCTGTCGGGATCGCGCTGGTGATGGCCGCAGGCGTGCCGTTCCTGCTCATCGGGCTGACGGTCGGCTACCTGCTCTCGTCGAAGGCGGCCGTCGCGATGGCCCAGGTCATCGTCTTCCCGCTGGCCTTCGCCGGCGGGCTCTTCGTGCCGCCGGACACGTTCCGTGGATGGCTCGACACGATCTCCACGCTGCTGCCCAGCCGGGCGGCACGGGACCTGGTGGTGCCGGTCGTGACGGGCGGCGCCATCCCGTCGTCGGCGCTGCCCGTGCTGATCGCCTGGACGGTGCTGTTCGCCGCGCTCACGGCGTACGCGTACCGGCGCGACGAGGGTCGTCGCTTCCGCTGAGGTCTACTCGAAGCGGCGCAGCCGCAGCGAGTTCGTCACCACGAGCACCGAGCTGAAGGCCATCGCCGCGCCCGCGATCATCGGGTTGAGCATGCCGAGCGCGGCGAGCGGGATCGCCGCGACGTTGTAGCCGAAGGCCCAGAACAGGTTCTGCCGGATGATTGTCAGCGTCCGGCGCGAGAGCCGGATCGCCTGGCCGGCGCTGCGCAGGTCACCGCGCACCAGCGTCAGGTCGGCCGCCTGGATGGCGACATCGGTGCCGGTGCCCATCGCGAGCCCGAGGTCGGCCTGGGCCAAGGCTGCGGCGTCGTTCACGCCGTCGCCGACCATCGCGACGACATGGCCCCTGCGCTGGAGGTCCTGCACCACGGCGACCTTGTCCTGCGGCAGGACCTCGGCGAGGACCTCCTCGATGCCGACGCGGGCCGCCACCTCCCGGGCCACGCTCGCGTTGTCCCCGGTCAGCAGCACGGGGCGCAGGCCGAGGGCGACGAGCTCGCGCACGGCCTCGAGCGAGGTCGCCTTGACCGGGTCCCGCAGCACGATGCCGGCGCGTGCGCTGCCTGCCCAGGCGACGACCACGACGGTGGCCCCGTCCCGCTCGGCTGTCGCGACGACGCCGTCCAGCGTGCTGGTGTCGACGTCCTGCTCGCGCAGCCAGCTGAGGCGGCCGACGAGGACGCGCCGGCTCAGGTCGACCCCGAGGTGGGCGGTGCGGACCACGCCGACCACGCCGCGGCCGGCGTCGTTGCGGAACTCGGTGACCTGGTCCTCGCCGATCGCGACACCGTCGGCGCCGAGCGTCTGCGGCTCGGGCGCGCCGCCGGTCGTGACGGTCTGCCGGGCAGCGGCGGTGATGGCGCGGGCGATCGGGTGCTCGCTTCGTGCCTCGACGGCCCCGGCGAAGCGCAGCGCCTCGTCGGAGTCCTCACCCGTCGCAGGCAGGACGTCGACGACCGTCATCCGCCCCTCGGTGACGGTCCCGGTCTTGTCGAGCACGATCGTGTCGATCTCGCGGGTGCGCTCGAGGATCTCCGGGCCCTTGATGAGCACCCCGAGCTGCGCGCCGCGGCCGGTGCCGACGAGCAGGGCGGTCGGGGTGGCAAGGCCGAGCGCGCAGGGGCAGGCGATGATGAGCACCGCCACGGCTGCGGTGAAGGCTGGCTGCGGCCCGGCGCCGATGAGCAGCCAGACGAGGCCGGTGAGCAGGGCGAGGCCGATGACGACCGGAACGAAGACGGCCGAGATCCGGTCGGCGAGGCGCTGCACGGGAGCCTTGCCCGTCTGCGCCTGCGTGACGAGGCGGCCGATCTGGGCGAGCGTCGTCTCCTCGCCCACCCGGCTGGCGCGCACCACCAGGAAGCCGGAGGTGTTGACGGTCGCCCCGGTCACGGAGTCGCCGACGCTGACGTCGACGGGGACGGGCTCGCCGGTCAGCAGCGAGGTGTCCAGCGCCGACTCCCCTTCGACGACGACCCCGTCGGTCGCGACCTTCTCCCCTGGACGGACGGCGAAGAGGTCCCCGACGCGCAGGCCGGAGGCCGGCATCTGCCGCTCGACGCGCCGGCCGCCCTCGGTCACGAGCACCGTCGCCTCGGTCGCGCCGAGGTCGAGCAGGCTGCGCAACGCGTCGCCGGCCCGGCGCCGCGACCGGTGCTCGGCGTACCGGCCGGTGAGCAGGAACGTCGTGACGACCGTCGCGACCTCGAAGTACAGCTCCGGGACGCCGTGCGCGGCTCCTGCGCGGGGCAGCAGAGTCGGCGTCATCCGCATGCCGACCTCACCGGCGCCACCGAGCAGCAGCGCCCACAGCGACCAGCCCGTCGCCGCGACGACCCCGAGCGAGACGAGGGTGTCCATCGTCGAGGAGCCGTGCCGGCCGGCGCGGACCGCCGCGCGGTGGAAAGGCCAGGCAGCCCAGGTGACGACCGGGGCGGCGAGCGCGGCGACGACCCACTGCCAGCCGTCGAGCTGTAGGGCCGGGATCATCGAGATCGCGACGACGGGAACGGCGAGGACGGCCGCCAGGACGAGGCGGCGGCGCAGGTCGGCCCCGCGCGCCTCGCCGGGGTCGGAGGTGTCCTCGTGGTGCTCCATCGCGTCGCCCTCGGGCATCGAGTGCCCGGACAGCGCCATCTCCCGCTCGTGCTCCCCGAGGGGGGCGAGGGTGGCGCGGCTGTCCCGCATCACCGTCGCGGTGTAGCCGGCGGCCTCGACGGCCCGGACGATGGTCGCCACGTCGACGTCGTCGGTCAGCTCCACCCGGGCGGTCTCGGTCGCCAGGTTGACCAGGGCGCTCGCCCCGGCCACCTTGCCGATCTTCTTCTCGACCCGCGCCACGCAGGAGGCGCAGGTCATCCCGCCGACGGCCAGGTCGATCACGGCCACCGGGGGCTGCGCGAGGACGCTCAGGTCAGGAGCCCTGTTCTCGGTCATGGGTGCCTTCTTCACGAGGAGCCGGCGGCGCGGACCGTCGTCGACCGGAGGGGTCCGGTTCCGCGCTGCGGAGCCGGGGTGCGGTCAGAGCAGCGAGTTCGGCGGGACGACGGCGTAGCCGGCCTCGACGACGGCCGCCGCGATCGCGTCGGCGTCGATCGCCTGGTCGGCGGTGATCGTCACCTGTGAGGTCCCGCCGTTCTTCAGCTCGACCTGGACGTCGGTGACGCCCGCGAGCGCGCCGACCTCCTCCTTGACCGAGTGCACGCAGTGCTGACAGGTCATTCCGGCGACGCCGACGGTCTGGGTGCTCATGAGGGGTGTCCTTTCGATGGTGGTCGTGCGGTGCGATGCGGTGTGGGGTGGTGCTCAGCTGCGGACGAGCCGAGCGATCGCTTCGGCGGCCTCGCGCACCTTGGCGTCGCCGGCCTCCGGGGACTCGCGCGCCGCGTCGACGACGCAGTGCCCGAGGTGGTCCTCCACCAGACCGAGGCTGACGGCCTGCAGAGCCTTGGTGACCGCGGAGATCTGGGTGAGGACGTCGATGCAGTAGGTGTCCTCCTCGACCATGCGCTTGATCCCGCGCACCTGGCCCTCGATGCGCGCCAGCCGCTTGAGGTAGTCGTCCTTGCTCCCGGTGTAGCCCGGCATCGGTGCTCCGATCCTCGACCTGATCGTGACACCATACCCCCGTAGGGTATCTATGACAAGAGGGTCGCGGCGGGGGCGGTGCGCTGCGGCCGCGCACCGGTCAGGCAATCCATTGGACACCCGCGGCCCGGTGCTGGGAATCTCGCGGGATGGCACTGGACCCCGTGACCCGCGCGCTGCCCGACGGGCTCGCCCTGCGGACCGCCCGACCCCACGACCTCGACCAGATCGCTGAGCTGCTCGCCGCCAGGGGCGATCCGGACGACGCCGTCGACCATCGGCTCGTCGTGCTCGATCCCGACCTCGGCTGGGAGTCGTGCGCGGTCGTCGTCGCCGGCGACCGGGTGGTTTCCACGGCGACCCTGCTGGACGAGACGCTCCGGGTCGGCGAGGTGGTCCTCCCGGCGGGCCAGGTCGAGCTGGTGGCGACGGACGTGGCGTACGAGGGCCGCGGTCTGGTGCGGGAGCTGATGGCCTGGGCTCACCAGCGGTCCGCCCAGCGGGGGCAGCTGCTGCAGGTGATGATCGGGATCCCGTACTTCTACCGGCGCTTCGGTTACGAGTACGCGATCGACATCCCGCCGGCCCGGCTGCTCCTGCCCTCGGGCGATGCCCCGGCGCCCAGCCCGCTCCCCGGGTCCGCTTCGGCAGCCGTGACCCTGCGCGCGGCCCGGCCCGATGACCTCGCCGCCCTCGCTGCCCTTCAGGACGCCGCCCAGGCCGGTGTCGACCTCGCGATGCCGCACCCGGCGGCGCGGTGGCGGTGGCTCCTGGGGCACACGGCGACGCGCACGATGGTCCTCGAGCGCGCCGGTGCGGTGGTGGGCTCCGCCCGCGTCCGCGACGACGGCGAGGAGCTGCTGCTCGCCGAGCCGACCGCCGCGGACGCCACGACCGCCGGGCTCCTGCTCGGGCTCCTGGTCGCGGAGCGCGAGGGCGTGTCCGTCGTGCATCGGTCCGGGACCGTCACGGCAGGGGCGTGGGAGCCGCGGCTCGCACCGGCCGCCGGCTCCGCCGAGCAGTACTACGTGCGCCTGCCGGACGCCGCGGCCGTCCTCGATGCGCTGCGGCCCTTGCTGCACCGTCGGGTCCTGGAGGCCGGGATCGAGCGCTTCGGCTCGCAGATCGTGGTCTCGACCTTCGGGGCGCACTACCGGATGGCCGTGACGGAGGCAGGGCTCGGCCCGGTCCACGTCGGGGGCCCGATGCAGTCCCCCGGCTCCGTCGGCGGGATCGGCGTCGCTCCTGACCACCTCGCAGCGCTCCTCTTCGGCAGCCGCGGCCTCAGCGGCCTCAGCCGCGTCCGCCCGGACGTCTACGCGCCCGACGAGGCCCTGGCCGATGCCCTCTTCCCCTCGATGACCGGCGACCTCCTCACCTACTACCTGCCCTGGTGAGCGCGGCGCCGGGCGCCGCTACGGTGGGTGCGGCGTCGGCGAGGGTCGGTGCCGCGTGAGCGGAGGTCAGATGCCCGGCTGGGTCGAGCATGCGATGTGGTGGCACGTGTACCCGCTGGGCTTCGTCGGCGCCGAACCCGATGCGCTGCCGGCCGACGCCCCCGTCGCGCACCGCCTCGCGCACCTGACCGCCTGGCTGGACTACGTCGTCGAGCTGGGACTGTCCGGGGTCGCCCTCGGCCCGGTGTTCTCGTCGCAGACCCACGGTTACGACACGACGGACCACCTGACGATCGACGCACGCCTCGGAACCGAGGAGGACTTCGGCGCCTTCCTCGATGCCGCGAAGCAGCGCGGGCTCAGGGTCACCGTCGACGGCGTCTTCAACCATGTCGGGCGCGAGTTCTGGGCCTTCCAGCTGGTGCTGCGGGACGGGCCCGCCGCGGCCACCGCCTCCTGGTTCCACCTCGACTGGCCCGACGGTGCCGGGCCGGGCACCGAGCCGGGCTACCGCGACTTCGAGGGTCACCACTCCCTGGTCGCCCTCAACCACGAGGAGCCGGCGGTCGTCGACTACGTGGCCGGGGTGATGAACCACTGGCTCGACCGCGGGATCGACGGCTGGCGGCTCGACGCCGCCTACGCGCTGTCCCCGTCGTTCTGGGCCATGGTGCTGCCGGGCGTCCGCGCTACGCACCCCGAGGCCTTCGTCTTCGGCGAGGTGCTGCACGGCGACTACGCGGCCTTCGTCGCCGAGTCGGGGGTCGACTCCGTCACCCAGTACGAGCTGTGGAAGTCGATCTGGAGCTCGCTCAACGACGCGAACTTCTTCGAGCTCGACTGGACGGTGACGCGCCACCAGGAGCTGCTCGAGACCTTCGTGCCGTTGACCTTCGTCGGCAACCACGACGTCACGCGGATCGCGAGCAGGCTCACCGACCGCCGCCACCTGCCGCACACCCTCGCGCTCCTGATGGTCCTCGGCGGGACCCCGACGATCTACGCGGGCGACGAGCAGGGCATGAGCGGCGTGAAGGAGGAGCGCGCCGG
>JBBRGX010000034.1:0-21581 GCA_038223605.1 Actinomycetales bacterium
CCGCGCGACGCTGCCCGACGAGCACCCCGACCACCACGACGAGCCCACCCAGCACGGCGATCGGCTGGAGCCGCTCACCGAGGACCGCGACGCCGAGCGCGACCGAGACGACCGGCATGAGGTAGGTGATCGACGCGGTCCGCTGCGCGCCCCAGGCCTGCAGGACCACGGCGTTGCCGACGTAGCCGAGCGCCGTCGACAGCACGCCGAGCGCCAGGATGCTCAGCAGGACGGCGAGCGTCACGGGACCGTGCCCGCCGACGGCGAGGGGCGTCCCGACAAGCAGCGGCGCGACGAGGAGAGCCATCGCGAGCGCGAGGACCATCTGCATCGCCGCCTCCGTCACCCCGTCGAGGCCGCGCGAGCTCACGAACCGTCGCTGGTAGGCGTACCCCGCGCCGTAGCAGACCGGGCCCGCGAGGCAGCCGAGCAGCCCCGGGACCGACCCCGTCAGCCCGTCGCCGCCGACGATGACCGTCACACCCGCGGCCCCCAGGAGCAGGCCCACCAGTCCCGCCCGGCCCAACCGCTCGGCGGGCAGCAGCAGAGTCGTGAACGCGACGGTCGACATCGGCGTCGCGGCGGTGAGGATCCCGGCGAGCCCGGAGCCCACGTACTGCGCCGCCCAGGAGACCGCGAGGTAGGGCACGGCGCACAGCAGCGCCGCGACGACGGCCTGGTGCCCCCACAGCGCCCGGTCCCGCGGCCAGGAGCGGCGGGAGAGCGACATGACGAGGGCGAGCGTCACGCTCGCGAGGACGAGGCGCACCACGACGAGCACGAGGGGGCTCGTCGCGGCGAGCACGACCTTGAGGAAGAGGAAGCTCGCTCCCCAGATGAGGGCGAGGGCGAGGTAGACGAGCGCGATACGGCCGTTCGCGCCGCGCGAGGACTCGACCACCGGGCACCACCCTTCTCTCGCTGACGAGTCTGGAAGCACGGCAGGGCATGAAGCAAAGAGGTAGATGTCATGCAACGATGAGCATCACTCATGACCGTCACCCTCGCCCAGCTCCGCGCACTGGTCGCCGCCGTCGACCACCGCTCGTTCACCGAGGCCGCAGCCTCGCTGGCGATCTCGCAGTCGGCCGTCTCGCATGCGATCTCGGCCCTCGAGCGTGCCGTCGGCGGACGCGTCGTGCACCGAGATCCACCCGTTCGGCCGACGGCCCTCGGCGAGCGCGTCCTGCCCCACGCCCGCGCGACCCTCGCCTCCGTCGGCACCCTTGAGGACGCCGCCCGGGGACCGCAGCTGACCGGTGTCGTCCGGCTCGCGACGGTCACCACCGTCTACCGCGCCGTCCTGCCGAGGCTGCTGCGGCGCTGGGACGCACGGCTTCCCGACGTCGACGTCCAGGTCTTCGAGGGCGACGACGGCGAGATGTCCGTCTGGCTGGAGGGCGGGATGGTCGACGCTGCGGTGCTCGTCGACCCGCCGGCGATCCCCACCGGCGCTCGGCTGCTCGCCACCGACGACTACCGCGCCGTCGTCCGCCGCGACCACCCCTTCGCCCGCGAACGGTCGATCAGCCTCGCCGAGCTGCTCGAGGACCCGCTCATCGTCTCCGGTGGCGGCTACGAGGAGCAGATCCGCGAGCTGCACCATCTCGCGGGGCTGACCTTCGAGAGCCGGCGGCGGGTCCGCGAGCTCGCGACCCTCATCACCATGGTCGAGAAGGGTCTCGGCGTCTCGATCCTGCCGAGCCTGGGTGCCGGGATGCTCGGGCCCCGGCTGGTCATGCTTCCGCTGACGCCGCGCCTGGAACGGACCCTCGTCATGAGCGGCCCGCAGAGCCGCCCGTGGCACCCGCTGGTGACAGCTCTCCTGGAGGAGCTCGAGGGCCCCTAGCCCGAGCGCCGCGCGGCGGAAGACCCCGCACGCCCGGACGTCGTCGTGTGTCGATCCGATGAACACCGCTGCACGGCGACCGCGCGCGTCGGCGCCTGGACCGGTCCCAGGTTTCGGGCCGGTGAATTCCTCCCGGGAACCCTCGCCCGAGCCACTGAGCACTGCCTACGCTCGCCATGGCCCCCCGCCAGGGCGACGACGGGAGCGCGGTGCAGACGACGACAGAGACCCTCCCCGCATGGTTGGCCGCGGCGGTCGCCACCACCTGGGCCTGGCCGCCCGAAGCGCTCGAGCTCACCGCGCTGCGCCACGGACGACGGGACCTCGTCGCCCTGGCCACCGTCGACGGCTCACCCCTCGCCCTCGTCAGGGCGCTGCGTCCCGGACGGATGAGCGCGACGGCGCTCGAGTCAGAGGCCGCCTGGATCGGTGCGCTCGGCCAGGACGGGGTGGTGCGAGTCCCGACCGTCCTGCCGACCGCCTCGGGGGCCGCGGTGGCGACCCTCGAGGACTCCATCGGCCGACGCTGGCCGACGCTCTGCCTCGGGTTCGACCCGGCCCTCCTCGGCCACCCGGGCCCGGCCGTCGTCGACGCCGCGTCGAGCCGACGCCTCGGTGAGCTCGCGGCCCGCCTGCACGAGCACGAGCTCGCCTGGAGCCCCCCCTCCTGGTTCCGGCGTCCGACGATCGACCTCGTCGACCTGCTCGAGACCGCCTGGCAGGGTGCCCCGCTGCGCCGGTCGGCGCTGCGGCTCCTCGGCACCGCGCAGGAGGACGCGCTCGCCACGGTCTCCTGGGCCGGCGACTCGCCGACCGGCCTGGTGCACGGCGACCTGCTCGCCGCGACGGTCGGCCTCGGCGGCGAGGCCCACCTCACCGACTTCTCCGAGTGCGCCTGGACGTGGTTCGAGCAGGACTTCGCCGGCTCGCTCGTCGGGCAGGAGCCCCGCCGCGACGCGCCGACGCTCGCCGGCGCGTGGGTCGAGGGCTACACGGGCGTGCGCCCCTGGGGCGACCCGCGACTGGCCTGCGCCCTGACGATGACCCGTCGGCTGCGCCTGTTCGGCCGAGCCTGGACCGCGCCGGGGGCGGCCGACGTCCCGCCGGACGAGGCCGAGGAGCTCGCCGAGGGCACCATCGACATCGCGACACGCTATCTGCGCTCGGAGACCTGGCTGCTGGACTGAGCCCTGCCCTCAGACGGCCAGGTCCGTCGGCGCCCAGAGGCTGTGCGGGACCCCCGGGACCTCGCGGAACCCGAGCCGCAGGTAGAAGGCGGCCGCCGACGCGTTCTCTGCGGCATACGTCAGGTGCACCGCCCCGACTCCCCGTGACCGCAGCTCGGCGAGCAGCCGGCGGATCAGCTGTCTGCCCCAGCCCCGTCCCTGCGCGGAGGGCAGCAGGTCGACGTGCAGGTGGGCCGGGTAGGCAGCGAGCTCCGGCCTGACCATCCGCTCGGGGTGGTGCAGGGTGTCGACGAGCAGCTCCTCGCGGGTGACCGGCGTCGAGGAGACGGGACGGCGCGAGGCGACCAGCGGGAGCCACCGCTCGCGGAACGCCTCGGCGAAGGCAGCCGTGTCAGCCACCCCGAGCACATAGCCGACCGCGCGGCCCTCGTCCTCCACGACGAAGGCGAGCCCCGGCTCGAGGTGCACGTAGGGCCCGGCGTAGACATCGGGCATGAGGTCGTCGTCGGAGAAGATCCCTCGGGCGTCGCCGCCGGCATCGGCCGTGCGGATGCAGATCTCGTAGACGGCGTCCCGGTCGTTCGGGTGATAGGGGCGGACGATCATGGGCTCAGTGTCCCGCCCCCGCCCGCTAGGGTGAAACAGCGCCGTCACGTGGACCGGAATCCTCCGTCCCCGACCCCTTGGGAGCCTCACCACCATGCTCGAGATCGACCAGCTGTCGAAGAGCTACGGGAAGGTCGTGGCCCTCGACGGTCTCACCTTCGACGTCCGCCCCGGTGAGATCTTCGGGTTCGTCGGCTCCAACGGCGCGGGCAAGACGACGGCGATGCGCATCATGCTCGGCGTGCTCGCGGCCGATGCAGGGATGGTGCGCTGGAACGGCGCCGAGCTGGACCTGCACACGCGCCGGACCGTCGGCTACATGCCGGAGGAGCGCGGCCTGTACCCCAAGATGAAGGTGGCCGAGCAGCTGCGCTACCTCGCCGGCCTGCACGGGATGAGCCCGGCCGGCGCAGCGGCAGCGGTCGACCACTGGACCGATCTGCTCGGCGTCGGTCCCCGCCGCGAGGACTCCGTCGACAAGCTCTCGCTCGGCAACCAGCAGCGCGTCCAGCTCGCCGCTGCCCTCGTGCACGATCCCGTCCTCCTCGTGCTCGACGAGCCCTTCTCCGGTCTCGACCCGCTGGCCGTCGACGTGATGAGCGGGGTCCTGCGCGAGCGTGCGGCCGCCGGGGTGCCGGTGATCTTCTCCTCCCACCAGCTCGACCTCGTCGAGCGGCTCTGCGACCGCGTGGGCATCCTGCGCTCCGGCCGGATGCAGGCCCTGGGAACGATCGACGAGCTGCGCACCACCGACCGCCCGCAGTGGACGCTGAGCGTCCCGGACCCGGCCGCCGTCGTCCTCGCACTGACCGGCCGCGGGATCGCGGCCAGGAACGGCGAGGACGGCAGGACGGTCGTCGTCGGGACGCGCGACGGGGACGACGGCCTGGCGGAGCTCGACGACCAGGCCGTGCTCCAGATGGCGCTCACCGCGGGGCCGGTGCACGAGTTCACCCGCGTGCGCCCCACCCTCGCCGACCTGTTCCGCGACGTCGTCTCGGCAGCCGAGGCCCCGCCCGAGGAGGCGAAGCACCCCGCACGACGAGGGCTCTTCGGCCGGAGGGCGGCAGCATGAGCATCGTCTGGGCGGTCGCCCGCCGCGAGATCAAGGCCAGGATGCTCACCCGCGCGAACATCGTCTCGATGGCCGTGATCGTCGGTCTCATCGCGATCGGCACCGGGGTCGGCTGGTTCTTCCAGCACCGCGACTCCGCGCCGGCGACCACGCACATCGCGCTCTCCAGCGAGACCGCCCCGCTCGGACCGGTTCTGGCCGCCCTGGCCACGACCCAGGGGGTCACCCTGGAGACACCGGCGATGACCGCCGAGCAGGCCACGGCCTCCTTCGCGACACCCACGGACGCGACCCCCGACGCCTTCCTCGACGGGTCGCCGGCCTCGCCGACGATGCTCGTGCAGAGCGCAGCGGACCCGACGGTGCTCGACATGGTGACCAGCGCGGTGCGGACCTACACGCTGGACACCGAGGTCAGCGCCCTGGGCGGCGACCCGGCGTCGGTCGCCGCGGCGCTCGCCGCGGCCGTCCCCACCGTGACCGCAGCGCACCCTCCGACGGCAGCGCTCGACGGTGCGCAGTACGGAGTGGCGATGGTCATGGTCGCGCTGCTCTTCGGAGCGCTGATCGGGACCGGGTCGATGATCTCGATGGGCGTCGTGGAGGAGAAGACCTCGCGCGTCGTGGAGATCCTGCTCTCCACGATCCGGCCGTCGCAGCTGCTGGCCGGGAAGATCCTCGGGGTCGGGGTCTACGGCCTGTTCCAGGTCCTGGTGCTCGGCTCGGCGTCGGCCGGGGCCGCAGCGGTCCTCGGTGCGGGGAACGTGCTGAAGGTCTCCCTCGGAGCGTCGCTGATCTGGCTGGTCGTCTGGTTCCTGCTCGGCTACGCGATCTTCGCGCTGCTCTTCGGTGGCTTCGCTGCGCTCGTCTCACGCCAGGAGGACATCGGATCGGTGACGACGCCGCTGGTCATGCTCCTGCTCGTGCCGTTCTACACGACGATGTTCCTCGTCCCGAACGACCCGCAGAGCACGCTCGTCAGGGTGCTCTCGATCGTGCCGATCTTCGCCCCGTTCATGCTCCCGGTGCGCAGCGCCCTCGGCGCCGTGCAGGGCTGGGAGCTCGCGCTCGGCCTCGCGGTGACGATCGCCGTGATCCCGGGGCTCGTCTGGCTCGCTGCACGCGTCTACCGACGTGGCGTGCTGCACACCGGGGGAAAGCTCGCGCTGCGCGAGGCGCTCCGCTCGGGCTCCTAGAGCCCGACGATCCCCAGCACGTCGACGATCCCGAAGTACTGCACCGAAGCAGCGGCGATCGCGGCGACCAGCACGAGTCCGACCAGGGTGACGAGCGCCGTCCGGCCGGATCCGTTGCGCTCGGGGTAGGCGCCGGGAAGAGCGAAGGCGGGGCTGCTCGCCCACCCGGACGACGCGTCGTGGCCGGCCCTTCCCACGACCACCGGGGCCGTCAGGAGCGGGGCGCCAGGGGCCGCCGGGAGGAAGCTGCGCGTGGCCCCGGCAGGTGCGGCGATGGGTGCATTCGGCCGGGAGCCGACGGGCGGGGCAGACGGCCGGAAGTCGGCAGGTGGGGCGGCCGGCCGGAAGTCGGCAGGTGGGGCGGGCGGGCGCGGCGCGGGGATCCTCGGAGCCGTGGCCCCGCCACCGGGCAGGTGGACCTCGCGGGCTGCCGCGGGAACGAGCCCGACGGGCGCAGGACCGCGCGAGCCGCGGGGCGCCGCCGAGGGAGCAGTCCGCTCGACCGCCGTCGACGGTCGCTGAGTCGGGATGCCGTAACCCTCGTCCATCGGGTCGTCGTCGTCGACGAGGACGGGGATGACCCACCGGACGGGAGGCTGCGCTGAGGACGAGATCGGCGGTGGGACGGGTACCGACGCCAACGGCCCAGGGTTCCACGGCGCGATCGCGAACGGCGCGCGCTCCGCGCCGGACGGACGTGTCGTGGACTCCACCGCCGAGAGCTCCCGCAGCTCGCGCCGCGTGAGGGGGCGGTCGCCGTCCGTGTCACCGACCGCGCCGCGGTCTGAGGTCATCGCGCTCATGGGTGGCATGTCGGCACGAATCGGGCATTCCTTGACCACGCCACCGGGTGAGGTCTTCCACCACCCGGACGGACCAGTGGCACAGCGGCGCGCCCCTGCTGGCAGAGTTCAGCAGTGCCCCGTCGACCCTCCGTGAGACACCACCTGTGGTGGTGGGGCGCCCCGCTCACCCTCGCACTGGTCGCCGTCGCCGCCCTGCTCTGGCCGCGCTGGACGGACCCCACGCCCCGGTACGTCGTACCCGCGGCCGAGGTCATCGAAGCGGGGGCCTCCCTCGCAGGGCTTGCGGTCAAGGGCCGGGCACCGACGACAGGCTATGCGCGCACGCAGTTCGGCGACGGCTGGGCGGACACCGACGGGAACGGCTGCACAACCCGCGATGACGTGCTCGCCCGTGACCTGACCGAGCTCAGGATCGAGGGCTGCAGGGTGCTCAGCGGAACGCTCGTCGACCCCTACTCGGGGGTGAGCGACGCCTTCGTGCGAGGACCGGACAGCGCCCTGGTGCAGATCGACCACGTGGTCGCACTCGCCGACGCCTGGCAGAAGGGCGCGCAGCAGTGGCCGGCGGCGCGGCGCGAGGAGTTCGCCAACGACCTGCTGAACCTGCTCGCCGTCGACGGCGACGTCAACCAGGCCAAGGGTGCTGGTGACGCAGCGACCTGGCAGCCCCCCGACCACGACTACCGGTGCCCGTACGCGATCCGGCAGATCAGCGTGAAGGCGAGGTACGGCCTGTGGGTCACCGCCGCCGAGGCCGATGCGCTGCGCCGCGAGCTCGGCAGGTGCCGCACGAGCACCGGCCGGCCCTAGCCGCGCGTGACGGTCCAGCGGCCCGCCGCGAGGTCGATCAGCCGGGGGAGGATGACCTCGCCCGCCACCCGCAGCCCGTCGTGCAGGTACTCGTTGGTCACCCACACCTGGCTGTTCCCGAGGGCATCGGCCGTGCCGACGGCGAGGTCGAGGTCGACGTAGGGGTCGTCGACGTACTGCACGGCAGCCACCGGGACCTCGTTCGCCGCGAGCCGCTCGACGTCGTAGAGCAGGGGCCACTCCTGGCGCGCCGCCAGCTCCTCGGCCACCGCCTGGAACGGCCGCAAGGCTCTGACCTGGGAGAACATCCAGGGGAAGATGGCCTCCCCGGTGAGCACCAGCGGTCGAGCGATCGGCGCGAGCGCGTCGTGCCTCGCGTGCTCCCCCGCCGCGGCCCAGCCGCCCGCACGCTCGCCCTGGTGGTAGATGACCTCCTGGAGCACCGCGTAGAGCGGGTTGTCGGCGAAACCGGTCCTCGAGCCGATCTCGCCCAGCACGGCGTCGGGAACGAGCTCCGGGCCGTCGGGCATCCCGTCGAGCAGCCAGTGCAGGCTCTCGACCCCGGTGCTCATCCCCAGGCCCATCCCGAGGCTCTGCCACCGCTCCGGGCTCAGCCGGTCTCCGTCGGGCAGGCGGACGTCCTCGTCGGCCAGACGATCGGCCATCGCGCCGAGGAGCTGGACGTCGCGGGGGAAGCGAGCAGCGAGGTCGGCGTTCCGGGCGAGCTGTCGCGGCACGGTGCGCCGGTAGACCTCCTCGGCGTCGGCCGTCAGCCCGGGCAGACCGCCCGTCACGTAGCAGGAGGTCAGCGCCTCGGGGTGGCGCGAGAGGTAGGTGAGGGTGACGAAACCGCCGTAGGACTGCCCGAGCGTCGCCCACCGGGTGCCGCCGAACACCTCGCGACGCACCGCCTCGGCATCGGCGACGATCGCGTCGGCGCGGAAGCAGGCGAGGTACTCGGCTGCGGCCGCGCCCAGCGCGGCGACCCGTGCCCCGTCGACGCGCGAGGAGCGACCCGTGCCTCGCTGGTCGAGCAGGACGAGGCGATGGGTGCGCAGCGCCGTCGTCCACCACCCCGAGGTGGTGGGTCGAGGCGACATCCCGCCGGGCCCGCCCTGCAGGAACAGGAGCACCGGGAGGTCCTCCCGCACGCGCTCCGCGTCGACCACCTCCCGGGCGAAGACCTCGATCGAGCCGAACCGCTCGGGGCGGTCCCGGTCGACGGGGACGGTGAGGCGGTGGTCGCGGACCACCCAGCCACGGATGCGGGACTCGACGACGGAGGGCACGCTCGAGCGTAGGCCCAGCGTTCAGTGCGTCGTGCGGCTCCCGTGCACCCGCGCGATGAGCTCGCGGACCTGGTAGGCGTTCATCACGCTCTCGTCGCGCTCGGCGGTCTCCCACGCCTCGTCGGACCTGAGGTCACCGTCGGCGTGCTCGACCAGGAACGATGCGGGCGCGTTGCCCTCGCGGCGCAAGGGGGTGATCCGCCACGTCACCGGGTAGCCGCGCAAGGGGTGGCTGCCGCGCAGCACCGCCGACGAACCTGCGACCCGCTCCGGGGCGAGCATCGTGACCGTGCGCATGGGGACTCCTGGTGCCGAGTGGTGCGTCGTCTGCTCATCGGCGCGGCATGCCAGGAGATGATCCGATCGGCGGGTGAAGTCCACCTGACGGACGGCTGGACGGACGGCTGGACGCCGGGACCGGCGGCCGAGCAGATCACCCGAAGCCGGGACATCTCACCCCGTTCCTGCTTGCACAGGCGGAGTCGGAGAGGGTCGAATGGTCCGGCGATCTGCGCAGACGGTGCAGGTCACGGACGGAGGGTGATGACATGGGGATCGGCGACTTCGTCGAGAAGGCCAAGGACGTGCTCGGCGAGCACGCCGACCAGGCCGAGGGACTTCTCGGAAAGGCGGCGGACACCATCAAGGAGCACACGCCGGACGCCGTCGACGCGCAGATCGACAACGCCGTCGACAAGGCGCAGGAGTTCCTCAGCAAGGAGTGACCCGGCGAGCCCCGACCGCGTGCGGGCTCCAGCACGCGGTGAGCAGGCCGACCGGGCGCGTCCCGGTCGGCCTGTCGTGCCTCAGCCCGGCGCCCGGGCGCCGGCGCCGCTCAGGAAGAGGCGAAGGCCGCGAGGCCGAGCTGGACGGCGCGGTCGAAGATCAGCTCGCGCTCCTCGGACGACAGCGCCTCGTCGCGGAAGAGGAGGTCGGAGATCGTGCAGATCGCCAGGGCCTCGCCGCCCTCGGCGTCGGCGACGGCATACAGGCCGGCCGCCTCCATCTCGACGGCGAGCGTGCCCATCGCGACCAGGCGCGCGTTCGTGTCCGCGCGATCGGCGTAGAAGGCGTCGGAGGAGAGCACCGGACCGACCCGCACCGTCCCGACCTTGGCGCGCCGACGGCGCCGGCCGCTCGGCGTCTCGACCTTGGGCGTGGTCCCCACCCCGGCGGCAGCTGCTGCCGCCGCGAGGAGCGCAAAGCTCGGGCTGTGGCTGTAGTGGATCCCCGGGACCCGGAGCGAGGTCATCGCCGAGTCGGTGTGGGCGGCCTGGGCGATGACGACGTCGCCGACGTTCAGCAAGGGCGACATGCCGCCTGCCGTGCCGATGCGGATGATCCGCCTCACCCCGAAGTGCCGGTAGAGCTCGGTCGCGTAGATGCTGATCGACGGCAGGCCCATCCCGGAGGCGAGCACCGAGACCGGGCGGCCCTCGAAGGAGCCGGTGAAGCCGAGCATCCCGCGCACCTCGGTGACGAGCTCGGCGCCCTCGAGCACGGTCTCGGCGATCCGGCGGGCCCGCCGGGGGTCACCTGGCATGAGGACGTCCGGCGCGAAGGCACCCGGCTCGGCGCCGATGTGGGGAGTAGCCATCCCCCGACCCTAGCCCGCTGCGGGGACGGTGACGCGGCCCACAGCCGAGCCGCCGGTCGCGGGCGCGAGGACGAGCCCGCTGCCCTCGGCGACGACCAGGACCCGGCCCCCCGAGACCGTGACGGAGGAGAGCTCCACCCCGGCCGGGAGGGCGTCGAGCGGGATCGAGAGACCGGCCAGGAGATCGCCCAGCCCGAACGGCAGGGCGCTGGGGCCGATGCGCACCCCACCTGCAGTCAGGTCCTCGAGATCGAGGGCGACCGCCCGCCCGGCAGCCCGCGGCGCGACGGTGGCCTGAAGGCTCACCCCGGCGAGGTCGGTGGCGAGCCGGAGCCGGTCACCGTCACCCGTCGCGGTCACGCCCGGGGGCAGCAGCGCCCCGAGCGACGCCGGGTCAAGGGACCCTCGCAGCTCGAGGCCCTCGACGGTGCGGGGCGTCGCGGTGCTCACCCCGTGCAGCACGGCCTGCACGTCATCGAGCCGGATGCCCTCCATGGTGGCGCTCGGCGCCCTCACGTCGATGCGGTCCAGGGAGCCGGCGACGACCTGGCCGAGGAAGGGGAAGCCGGCGATCGTCACCTCGGCGCTCCGCGCGCCGAGCTCGGTGCCGAGCTCGGCGGCGATCGACGCCTCGACGCGGCTGCGCACCACGGCGTCGAGGAGCGCAGCCGTCCCGATGAGCGCTGCGATGACCACCGCCGCCGTCACCGCCCCGCGTCTGCTCACGGAGCCGACCCTACGAAGTGATCGTCGTTCTGCCCAGCCGGGGCGATCCTCAGCGAGACGGGTCCCCCGGCGATGGCGGTCAGGGGCACGGCGTCCTACGCTGGAGATCTCGACGACGAGGGACGACCGTGCCGATCACCTGGCGGGTGGCGTTGGCCGCGGTGGGCGTGGCGATGACGACGCCGGCACCCCGGTCCACCTGGGGCGCGCCGTCGTGGTGGTCCCGCTTGCGTGGCCGTGAGGACGTGCCGCCCGACCCCTTCGCAGCCCTCGAGGTCCAGCTCGGGCTGACGCGTGTCTCCGAGCAGCTCAGGGCCCTGCACTCCGAGCCCCGGGTCTGGGCCCGCGGTCGACGCGTCATCGCGACCCAGGCGGCCTACGACAGCCTGCTCGCCACGGCCTGCCGGCTCGCGGGCATCGAGACGCTCGCCGATGACGCCGTCCCCGGCCTGACCCGGAGCGAGAGCGAACGCGCGCGCGAGGAGTTCGAGCTCCTCGTCCGCGGCTGGGCGTGGTGAGCGCCTAGGCACGCACCGTGAGCGTGCTCGTCCCGTCCGCCAGGCGGCGGACCTCGATGCGTTCGGCGATCGCGGACTTGAGGGTCTCCACGTGCGAGACCACCCCGACCACGCGGCCTCCGTCGCGCAGCCGGGACAGCTCGGCGAGCACGACGTCGAGCGTCTGGGCGTCGAGCGAGCCGAAACCCTCGTCCACGAAGAGCGTGCCGAGGTCGATCCCGCCGGCCTCGGCGGTGACGACGTCAGCGAGGCCGAGGGCAAGGCAGAGCGAGACGTAGAACGTCTCCCCGCCCGAGAGCGTGCGGGGGTCGCGCGTCGTCTCGGTGCTGTGGTCGAGGACGGCGAGCGCCAGACCGCGCTTGCGGGTGCTCACGTCCTCCCGGCGGTCGGAGTGGAGCAGCTCGTAGCGGCCGTCGGACATCGTGACCAGCCGCGCGTTCGCCGCGAGGACGAGGTCGTCGAAGCGTCTGCCCAGCACGTACGTCGCCAGGGTCAGCTGACGGGAGTTGTCGGCGGTGCTCGCCCCGGCGAGGTTGGCCATCCGGACGACGGGCCCGGCAGCAGCCGTCTCCTGCTCGTGCCGCTGCACGGCCCCGACGAGGGCCTCGAAGGCGGCGGCGGCCCCGTCGCGCCGATGGGTCGCGCGCGCGGACTCCGCGGCGAGGGCATCGGCGAGGGTCGCCGCCCTGGTCATCGCCTCGAACGCTTCCGGGACGTCGGGCGGGGTGGCGGCCAGGTCACGCACCTCCGGCTCCTCGAGCACTCCCGTGGCGCGGGCGATCGCGAGCTCGTGCTGCTGGACGGCGTTCTCGAGCGCGGCGAGCGCGGCCGGGGCGAGCCGTGCGGCACGCACCTGGTCGAGGTCCGTCAACCCTTCGACTGCCATCGCCGCCTCCAGGGCGCGCCCGGCAGCCTCCGCTGCGTCCCTCGCGCGGCGACCGGCATCGAGGGCAGTGACCCAGGCGAGGGCCTCGGCGCCGGTGCGGTCGAGGTCGAGGACGCGAGCGGCGACGGAGGCGGCCGTCCCGCGCGCGGCCAGCACCTGGCTGCGGTCGCGCTCGAGCTCGGCCGCCGCGGCGCTGCGCCGCTCGGCGTCGACGTCGGCCGCGCGCAGCTGCTCGGCCCATGCCTGTTCGGCAGCACGGGTCGCGGCGTCGAAGCTCGTGAGGGCCGACTCGGCACGGAGGAGCGCAGCGGACGCGGCCTGCGCCCGGTCACGGGCCGCCTGCGCCTGGGAGAGCATCGCCTCGAGCTCCGGCACGGTGGCGCCGGCGGCCGTCGACCGCTGCTCGAGCCGCTCGCGCAGCCGTTCCTGGGCGGCGGCCCGCGTGGCGACGGCTGCCGTCGTCGAGGCACGGCGCGCGTCGGCCGCCGCGAGGTCGGCGTCCTCGACGGGTTCGATCCGGACGGCGGGGGCGGGGTGGTCCCTCGCTCCGCACACGGGGCAGGGCTCGGCCTCGGCCAGCTGCTCAGCGAGCTCGCCGGCCATCCCGGCGATCCGGGCGCGCTGCAGCCGGGCGGCCTCCTCGACAGCCACCTGCGCCGCCGTCGCGGCGGCCACCAGTGCCCGTTCCCCGTCGGCGACCTCCACCAGGAGCCGCGCGGCCTCGAGCGCTGCCGCCCTGCGCTCGGCGAGGGCCGCCAGCCGCGTCGACGCGGGTTCGAGGTCCGCCGCGGCCGTGGCCGCCCCGGTGCGCGTCTCCTCGTGCTCGACGCGCTGCTCGGGCCTGGCGTCGAGGGCCTTCCTGGCCGCGGCGACCGCGAGCGCAGCGGACTCCGCTCGCCCGACCCACGCCTCCAGCTGCGCCGCCCGCGCTGGCAGGCCCGGCTCCAGCCGGAGCGTGACCGCCAGCGTGGCCACCTCGCCGGTGCACCGGTCGCGCTCGGCGGAGAGGGCCGGACCGGGCTCGGCCGCCTCGTCGACGATCGCCCGGAGGGCCCGGCCGGCGGCGGCACGGGCCTGGTCGAGGGCGGTGACCGCGGCTGCCCTGGCCCGGTTCGCCGGCTCGACGGCAGCGAGGAGCGGCAGGACCGGGAGCACCCGCCGGGCCTCGGCCACCCGCTGCCGGTCGGCACCGCGCTGGGCCGACGCCGCCTCGAGGGTGGCGAGCTCGGCACGGGCGCGGTCACGGCGCTGGGCCGTCTGCGTCAGACGCACCCGGAGCTCATGCTCCGCCCGCGCAGCGTCAGCGGTGCCGCGAGACGCGGCCGCCGCCGCGATGGCCAGCTCGGCCGAGGCCTCGAGGGCGAGGCACACGGCCCGTGCCTCGCCGATGGCGGCCTGCGGGCCCGCGGTCCGCACGGGGTGCTCCTCCTGCGGCGAGGCGGCACCGACGAAGCGGGCGACGGCCCGGTCCACCGACTGGCGGCTCTCCTCGACGGCGCGCCCGACCTCCGCCCGCATCCGCTCGAGGCGCTGCTGGAGCCGCTCGTAGACCTCGGTCCCGAAGACCTGCTGGAGCAGTCCGCGCCGGCTCTCCGGGTCGGCGCGCAGGAAGCTCGCGAACTCGCCCTGCGGGAGGACGATCGTCTGGACGAACTGCTCGCGGTCGAGGCCGACGGCCCGCCGCAGCTCGGCACCGGCCTCGTCGGCCCGGATCGACAGCACATCACCGTCCAGCGCGTCCGGGCTGGTCAGCCGCCAGAGCCGGACCTGGGACTGCTGAAGCGTCGTGCCCGTCCCGCGCTGCTTGGGCCGTTGGTACGCGGGGCTGCGCCGCACGCGGTAGATCCCGGAGCCCGTCTCGAGCACCAGGTCGACGAAGGTCTCGACCTCCGGCGCCGCATGCGCCGAGCGCAGCCGGTCCTCGCTCGCGTCGGGGGAGGCGACCTTCCCGTACAGCGCGAAGACGATCGCGTCGATCAGCGTCGACTTGCCCGAGCCGGTGGGGCCCTCGAGGAGGAAGAGGCCGGAGGCGGCCAGATCGGTGAAGGCGATGGTGTGCTGCCCGGCGAACGGGCCGAGCGCCTGGATCGTCATCCGGTGCAGGTACATCAGGCGCTGCGCCCCTCGGCCCGGACGGCCTCGTAGGCGCGCCTGAGCACGGCGCGCTCCGGCTCGGTCGGGCCGGACCCGGTGACGTGCTCGACGAACTCGGCAGCGACGTCCAGGGGGTCGCGCGCCGCCGTCACCGCTGCCGGCTCCATGGACTCACGATGCGCGGGACGGTGCTCGACGACGAGCGCGTGCGGGAAGACCGCCCGCAGCCGAGGGACGAGCTCCGCTGGCCGCGCCGCGTCGGTGACCAGCACCTTCACCCAGTCCTCGCGATGACCGACCGTCGCCAGCACCTCCTGGAGGGTCCCCTCGAGCTGGGTCAGGCGTCGCGGCACGGGCGCCGGGACCAGCTCGGGGGAACCCTGGACCCCGTCGGGACCGAGGGTCAGCAGCACAGTGCCCTTGCGGTGGTTCCGCTCCGAGAAGCTGTAGGCGAGCGGCGAGCCGGAGTACTGGAGCACCGGCGCCCTGCCGTCAGCGCCCGGCCCCGGCGCGAGCCGCTGGGCACCGTGCAGGTGCCCGAGCGCCACGTAGTCGACGCCGTCGAACACCCCCGCCGGCACCGAGTCGACGCCCCCGACGCGGATGTCCCGCTCGGACTCCGAGCCCTGACCGCCGAGGACGAAGGCGTGCGCCATCACGACCGAGCGGGTGCGCGGGCCGGGCGGCCGCTCGTCGAGATCGGCCCGGATGCGCGCCATCGCCGCAGCGACGACGGCCTCGTGGGAGCGCGCGAGGGGCTCGTGACCCTGCGGAGCGAGGGCGAACCGCACCGAGTCCGGGTCCAGGTAGGGCAGCGCGTGCACCACGACGGGGCCGTGCTCGTCCGCCAGCTCGACCGGGACGCCGATGTCGACGACGCGGGTCCGCAGGTGCAGGCCCGGCCGCATCAGGGCGGCGCCGAACCCGAGCCGGATCGCCGAGTCGTGGTTCCCGGGGGTCAGGACGACGGTCGCCGTCTCGCAGAGCCGCGCGAGGGCATCGGCAAGGAGGGCGACGGCCTCGACCGGCGGGATCGCCCTGTCGTACACGTCGCCCGAGACGAGCACGGCCTCGGCGCCCTCGGACCTGACCACCTCGACGAGGTGGTCGAGGTAGGCGGCCTGGTGCCCGAGGAGGTCGACGCCGTGCAGGGTGCGACCGAGGTGCCAGTCGCTCGTGTGCACGATCCGCATGCTGCGACGCTAGCGGCTCGCGCCGACCGGCCGACGCCGCCCGGGCACGGCCCCGTCGGCGGGTCGCCCTCCCGCCGCCCGAAGTGCCCGAGGGCGGGTGGCAAGATCGTGGCAGCACGCCACCACCCCCCCGAGGAGAGCTCCATGTCGCCCAGCGAAGGCAACGGCCAGAGCCCGGCCGCCTTCACCACCCCGTTCGCGAACCTCGACGAGTACGTCGCGCTCCCGCGCATGTCGGGCCTGGTCCTGTCACCCGACGGGACCCGGCTGGTCACCCAGGTCGCCACGCTCAACCACGACGGCACGAAGTCGCACACCGCGCTGTGGGAGGTCTTCCCGACGCGCGCCCGCCCGGCCCGTCGGCTCACCCGCAGCGCCCAGGGCGAGTCCGGCGCGGCGTTCACCCCCGACGGCGACCTCCTGTTCACGTCCTCGCGCCCTGACGCGGAGTCCAAGGACGCCGAGAAGGCAGCCGACGCCCCCGCGCTCTGGGTCCTGCCCGCCGGCGGCGGCGAGGCGCGCGTGGTCGCCGTCCACCCCGGCGGCGTCGCCGGCGTGAAGACGGCCCGCTCGTCGGCTGCCGTCGTCTTCGCCTCTGACCTGCTGCCCTCGGCGACGGATGCCGAGGACGACCAGCGCCTGCGCACGGTCCGCAAGGAAGCGAAGGTCAGCGCGATCCTGCACGAGGGCCACCCGGTCCGCTACTGGGACCACGACCTCGGCCCGGCCGCGCCGCACCTGCTCGGCTGGCACTTCTCGGCTGGGGACGACGTCGCCCGGCGGATCGAGGCGGCCCAGAACGCCTCCGAGCACCTCGCCGTCGTGGACCTGGCCCCCCGGCCGGGCGGTGCGTTGCGCGAGGCGAGCTACGACCTCAGCCCGGACGGCACCTTCGTCGTCACCACGTGGAACCTCCCGCAGGCCAAGGGCGGGCTGCGCAGCATCCTCGTGCGCCTCGACCTCGACAGCCAGCGTCGCACCGTCCTGGTCGACGACCCGGACGCCGATCTCGGGTCCCCGGTCGTCTCTCCAGACGGCCGCGCCGTCGCCTACCTGCGCGAGACCCTGGCCACCCCGGACCGGGCACCGACCGTGACCCTGCACCTGCTCGGTCTGGACACCCTCGGCGAGCGCGTCCAGATCGTCAAGGCCTGGGACCGCTGGATCAGCGGGATGCAGTGGCTGCCGGACTGCACCGGACTGGTCGTGACCGCCGACGAGGACGGACGGGGCCCGGTCTTCCTCATCGACCTCCTCCAGGACCGCGTCACCCGGCTCACGGAGGACGACTACGCCTACACCGACATCCAGGTGGCCCCCGACGCGAGCGAGATCTACGCGCTGCGGACCTCCTACCTCGCACCCTCGCACCCGGTGCGCATCCAGCTCGCCGTCGGCGGGCCGAGCGCCCGCGGCACCGTGACCGTCCTTCGGGCACCGACCCCGCCGCCCACCCTTCCCGGCCGCCTCACCGAGGTCCGCACCGAGGCCGCCGACGGACGCCCGCTGCGCGGATGGCTCGCCCTCCCGGACGGCGCCGACGCCTCCCGACCCGCGCCGCTGCTGCTGTGGGTCCACGGTGGTCCGCTCGGCTCGTGGAACGCCTGGTCCTGGCGCTGGAACCCGTGGCTGATGGTCGCCAGGGGCTATGCGGTGCTGCTCCCCGACCCGGCGCTGTCCACCGGGTACGGCCAGGAGTTCATCCAGCGCGGCTGGGGACGGTGGGGCTCCGAGCCCTATACCGACCTGATGACCGTCACCGACGCGGCGGCCACGCGACCGGAGATCGACGAGACCAGGACAGCGGCGATGGGCGGCTCCTTCGGCGGCTACATGGCCAACTGGATCGCCGGCCACACCGACCGATTCCATGCGATCGTGACGCATGCGAGCCTGTGGGCGCTCGACCAGTTCGGCCCGACGACGGATGCGGCCTTCTACTGGCGGCGTGAGATGACAGCCGAGATGGCCGTCGAGAACTCCCCCCACCGGTTCGTCGAGAACATCGCCACGCCGATGCTCGTGGTGCACGGGGACAAGGACTACCGGGTCCCCGTCGGTGAGGGTCTTCGCCTGTGGTACGAGCTGCTGGCCCACTCCCAGCTGCCCGCCGACGACGAGGGACGTACCCCGCACCGCTTCCTGTACTTCCCCGACGAGAACCACTGGGTGCTCAGCCCGCAGCACGCGAAGATCTGGTACCAGGTCGTGCTGGGCTTCCTCGGCGAGCACGTGCTCGGCCAGGGGCCGGCTCCCCGCCCGGAGACCCTCGGCTGACCTGCCGTCCTCCCTGAGGCGATCCTCCCCTGCAGGGTCGCCTCAGGCCTCGGGCTCCTCCTCGGTGACGTCCGCGACGGTCGCGCCCAGCGCGAGCACCATCCGGCTGCCGTCGACGGTCGCCGCGACCCCGGGCGCCCCGGCCCCGATCGAGACCGCTCGCCCGGCGACGCGCGCGTCCGCCACGACCGGCCAGGCCCGCAGCGAGCCGAACGGCGTGATCGTCCCGCGCTCGTAGCCGGTGACCTCCAGGGCGACGGCCGCGTCCGGCATCGACAGGCGCGAGACGCCGAGCAGCGTCCGCAGCTTGGGCCAGGAGATCGTGCGACCGCCGGGGACGAGCACGAAGAGGAAGTCCCCGTCCCCGCGACGCACGACGAGCGTCTTGATGACCTGGTCGGGGTTCAGCCGACGCGCGGCCGCCGCCTCCGCCAGGCTGCGCACCGGTCCGTGCCGCTGCACGCGGAAGCGCAGGCCGCTGGACTCGAGGGCCGCGAGCGCGCGCTGCTCTCCGTCGACGGGGGTCATCGGGACATCGTCACCTCACCTGGGCGCGGGGACGAGCGGGCGGAGCGGGGCGGAGCGAGCGCCGGGACCGGGCGCCGACCGTCAGCCGTGCTCCCGCTCGCCGTCGTGCGCGCGGTGGCGGGTGACCATCACCGGGCAGGGCGCGTGCAGGACGACCGTGTGGCTCACCGAGCCGAGCAGCACCCGCGCGATCCCGTGCCGACCACGACTGCCGACCACCAGCAGGCGCGCGTTCGCGCCGAGGTCGAGCAGGGCTGTCGCGGGCTGCTCGTGCACGAGCTGTTCGTGCACGACGAGGTCGGGGTACTTCGCGGCGAGGCCGGCGGCGGACTCGGCGAGCACCAGGCGCTCGGACTCGCGCACGCTGTCGGCGATCCCGATCGGGTAGATGTCGGTGCTCGCGTAGATCCCCGGCTCCTGCCAGGCGTGCAGGATGTGCAGCGCCTGGCCCGTCCAGTCGGCCTCGGCCGCCGCGAGCTCGACGGCGTCGAGCGAGTCGGCCGAGCCGTCCGCACCGACCACCACCCCGGTGGCGTCGAGCGCGGGAAGGTGCGGGACCACGACGACGGGGCAGGGCGCGCCGGCCGCGATCTGGTAGCTGAGCGAGCCGGCGAAGACCCGCTCGATGGCGCCCATCCGATGGGTGCCGATCACGAGCATCTGCGCGCCTGCCGCGAGGTCGCACAGCGCCTCACCGGGCAGGCGGGGGTCGATCGTCGTGGTGACCTCGACACCGGGGGCCACCTCGGCGACCCGGTCGGTCGCCCGCTGCATCAGCGTCGTGCCGCTCTGCGCGATCGCCTCGTCGTGCAGCAGGTCGATGGCGAGCGTGGGGTACCCGGTCGCATGGACCAGGTGCAGGACGGCCCGGCGCTGGGCTGCGGCCCGGGCGGCCCAGACGAGTGCGTCGTCGCTGTAGGGCAGGTCCTCGACGCCGACGAGGATGGTCTTGAGCATGACGTCCACCTCCACGGACGGAGGCCGCGGCACGTGGTCGAGTCCGCCTGCTTTCGCGGTCCCTGTCCATCTCCACCCTGGCCCGGGAGCGCGGGCCGCGCAAGGCGGGCCGCGCCTCACGCGGCGAGGCTCAGGCAGCCGGTCGCCGGGGCGCGCCGCGGGTGCACGATCAGGGAGAATGGTCGGTCGTGACCCAGGAGCCGCAGGACCCGACGCCGGTGGCCGCCCGGGCCGGCGTCCGGCGGCCAGGGCGCGGACGACGCCGCGGGTCCGGGACGGTCGGCGCGGACCAGGGCTCCGAGCGGGGGGCGTCGCGCAGCGACCGCCCGGACCAGCGCCGGCAGCGCGAGGACGGCGAGGCGGGCCGGGAACGACGGGCGGCCGTGCGCTCCGAGGTCGTCGTCCCGCCGATCACCTACCCCGAGCAGCTGCCCGTCTCGGCGCGGCGGGCCGAGATCTCCGCGGCGATCCGTGACCACCAGGTCGTCGTCGTCTCGGGGGAGACGGGCTCGGGCAAGACGACCCAGCTGCCGAAGATCGTGCTCGAGCTGGGCCGCGGCCGGGCCGGGCAGATCGGCCACACGCAGCCGCGGCGGATCGCGGCCCGGAGCGTGGCCGAACGCATCAGCGAGGAGCTGACCGGCGGGCCAGGGGCCCTCGGGACGCTCGTCGGCTACCAGGTGCGGTTCACCGACGAGTCCTCGGCGCAGACCCTGGTCAAGGTGATGACCGACGGCATCCTGCTCGCGCAGATCCAGCGCGACCCCCTGCTTCGCGGCTACGACACGCTGATCATCGACGAGGCGCACGAGCGCTCGCTCAACATCGACTTCCTGCTCGGCTACCTCACTCGCCTGCTGCCGCGGCGCCCCGACCTCAAGCTGATCATCACCTCGGCGACGATCGACTCGGCGCGGTTCGCCCGGCACTTCTGCGGACCGCCGACACCGGATCACCCCGAAGGGGTCCCAGCGCCCGTCGTGGAGGTCACCGGCCGCACGTACCCCGTCGAGGTCCGCTACCGCCCCTTGTCGCCCGATCCGGAGATGGACGACGACATCGACGAGGGACCCTCGGCGCCGGCCACCGGCTCTCCCCGGAGCACCCGGGCCGGCGGGCCGACGGGTCGGGCAGCGGCAGCGCGCGACGTCTCGCGGGGCCGGACGACGGCATCGGCACGCGGGGGTCTCCACGGCCGGGCCACCGGGGCAAGCGCGGGGGGTCGACCGGCGGCGCGCGGCTCCGAGGACCGCGACCTGATGACTGCGCTCTGCGAGGCGGTCGACGAGCTCTGCGCCGAGGGCCCGGGCGACATCCTCGCGTTCTTCTCCGGTGAGCGGGAGATCCGCGACGCGGAGGAGGCCCTGCGGGTGCACCTCGGGCCATCGGCGCTCGGAGCCGGTCCCCGCTCGCCGCGCAGCGTCGAGCTCCTCCCGCTGTACTCGCGCCTCTCGGCCGCCGAGCAGCATCGCGTGTTCGAGCGGCACGAGACCCGGCGGGTCGTCCTCGCGACGAACGTCGCGGAGACCTCGCTGACGGTCCCCGGCGTCCGCTACGTCATCGACCCGGGCACGGCGCGCATCTCGCGCTGGTCCAAGACGACGAAGGTCCAGCGGCTGCCGATCGAGCCGATCAGCCGGGCCAGCGCGAACCAGCGCTCCGGCCGGTGCGGTCGCGTCGCCGACGGCATCGCGATCCGCCTCTACTCCGAGGACGACTTCGACTCCCGGCCCGAGTTCACCGAGCCGGAGATCCTGCGCACCTCGCTCGCCTCGGTCATCCTGCAGATGATCGCGGTCGGCGTGGCCGCCTCCCCGGAGGACGTCTCGGCCTTCCCCTTCGTCGACCCGCCGGACACCCGCGCGGTGCGTGACGGGGTCCAGCTGCTGACCGAGCTGGGCGCGCTCGAGGCGAGGACGCAGGGCGAGCAGACCGTGACCCGGCTGACCGACACGGGCCGCGCCCTCGCGCTGCTGCCGATGGACCC
>JBBRGX010000035.1:0-21174 GCA_038223605.1 Actinomycetales bacterium
CCTTCGATTCACGTCGGTCGACGGGTGATGACAAGATGGCCGGAGCGCCCGACCCACTGCCGTGCCCGAGGGGAGTCCGACCGTGCCTGACACCGTCTTCGACATCGTGGTCCTTGGCGGAGGGAGCGGCGGATACGCCGCAGCCCTGCGCGCCACGGAGCTCGGACTGACCGTGGCCCTGATCGAGTCCGGCAAGGTCGGCGGGACCTGCTTGCACAACGGGTGCATCCCGACCAAGGCGCTGCTGCACGCGGCCGAGGTCGCCGACTCCGCCCGCGAGAGCGAGAAGTACGGCGTGCGCGCCACTCTCGAGGGCATCGACATGACGGCCGTGAACGCCTACAAGGACGGCGTCATCTCCCGGCTCTACAAGGGCCTGCAGGGCCTGGTGAAGGCTCATGCGATCACCTTCGTCGAGGGCCACGGACGGCTCGTCGGCCAGGACACCGTCGAGGTCGACGGCGAGCGGTACACCGGTCGGCACGTCGTGCTCGCCACCGGCTCCTTCGCGCGCTCGCTTCCCGGCCTGGAGATCGGTGGTCGCGTCATGACCTCCGACCAGGCGCTGAACCTGGACTACGTGCCCTCGTCGGTCGTCGTGCTCGGCGGCGGCGTCATCGGCTGCGAGTTCGCCAGCGTCTGGACGTCGTTCGGCACCAAGGTGACGATCGTCGAGGCGCTCCCCCACCTGGTGCCGAACGAGGACGAGGCCGTGTGCAAGGCCTTCGAGCGCGCCTTCCGCAAGCGCAAGATCGACTTCTCGACGGGTGTCCGCTTCCAGGGCGTCACGCAGGACGAGAACGGCGTCCACGTCGCGCTGGAGAACGGCACCACCTACGACGCCGACCTCATGCTGGTCGCGGTGGGCCGTGGCCCGCGCACCGCCGACCTCGGCTTCGAGGAGCAGGGCGTGCCGATGGACCGCGGCTTCGTCCTGACCGACGAGCGGCTGCACACGGGCGTCGCGAACATCCATGCGGTCGGCGACATCGTGCCAGGGCTCCAGCTGGCCCACCGCGGGTTCCAGCAGGGCATCTTCGTCGCGGAGGAGATCGCCGGGCTCAACCCCGCCGCGATCGTCGAGTCGGGGATCCCGCGGGTGACCTACTCCGAGCCCGAGGTCGCCTCCGTCGGCGTCACCGAGGCGAAGGCTCGCGAGCTGTACGGCCAGGACGGCGTCGACGTCGTCGAGTACAACCTGGGGGGCAACGGCAAGAGCCAGATCCTGGGAACCGCCGGCTTCGTCAAGCTCGTGCGCAAGAAGGACGGCCCCGTCGTCGGGGTGCACATGATCGGCGCTCGCGTCGGCGAGCTCATCGGGGAGGGCCAGCTCATCGTCAACTGGGAGGCCTACCCGGAGGACGTGGCCACCCTGGTGCACGCCCACCCCACGCAGAACGAGGCGCTCGGCGAGGCCTTCCTCGCTCTCGCCGGCAAGCCCCTCCACGCCCACAACTGATCAAGGAGACGCGTAGTCATGTCTGACTCCGTGCTGATGCCGGCGCTCGGCGAGAGCGTGACCGAGGGCACCGTGACCCGGTGGCTGAAGAACATCGGCGACACCGTCGCCATGGACGAGCCACTCCTCGAGGTCTCGACCGACAAGGTCGACACCGAGATCCCCTCCCCGTTCGCCGGGACCCTCGTGGCGATCCTCGTCGGCGAGGACGAGACCGTCGCGGTCGGCACGGCCCTCGCCACGATCGGCGCCGACGGCACGGCGACAGCTCCCGAGCCGGCAGCCGAGCCGGCACCGGCCGCCGCCGCCGAGCCCGACCCGGTGGCACAGGCATCGCCGGAGCCCGAGCCCGCTCCTGCTGCCCTGGCATCGCCCGAGCCGGCACCGCAGGCCGAGCCCGTCGCCGCAGCGGCTCCCGCCGACGGCGGCCCGAGCGAGGACGTGACGATGCCGGCGCTCGGCGAGAGCGTGACCGAGGGCACCGTGACCCGGTGGCTGAAGAACGTCGGCGACACCGTCGCCATGGACGAGCCGCTGCTCGAGGTCTCGACGGACAAGGTCGACACCGAGATCCCGTCCCCGTTCGCCGGCACCCTGATCGAGGTCCTCGTCGGCGAGGACGAGACGGTCGCGGTCGGCACACCGCTCGCTCGGATCGGCAAGGCGGGTGCGACGGCGGCTGCTGCTGCACCGCTCGCTGCGCCCCCGGCAGCCGTGGCTCCTGCTGCGACTGCGCCCGAACCCGTCGCGCCTGCGCCGACCCCTGAGCCCGTCGTGGCTCCTGCGGCACCCGCTCCTGCGGCGCCCGCCCCTTCGGCACCCGCTCCTGCGGCACCCGCTCCTGCGGCACCCGCCCCTGCGGCCGGCGGCGGCTACCTCACCCCGCTCGTGCGCAAGCTCGCGGCGGACAAGGGCGTCGACCTCGCGGCCGTCACGGGCACCGGCGTCGGCGGCCGCATCCGCAAGGAGGACGTCATCGACGCGGCCGAGGCCGCCGAGCGTGCTCGTGCCGACGCGGCAGCTGCCGCGGCGGCCACCGCGGCTGCCGCAACGGCTGCCCCGGCACCCGCCGCACCACCGGCCTCCGCTGCCCTGCGCCCGGCGGCGCCGGCTGCCGTCTCGCCGTTGCGCGGGACGACCGAGAAGGCGAGCCGACTGCGTCAGGTCATCGCCTCGAGGATGGTCGAGTCGCTGCACTCGATGGCCCAGCTCACCTCGGTCGTCGAGGTGGACGTCACGAAGGTCGCCCGGCTGCGAGCCAGGGCGAAGGCCGACTTCGCTGCACGGGAAGGCGTGAACCTCACGTACCTGCCGTTCTTCGTCCTCGCCGCGACGGAGGCTCTCAAGGCCCACCCGAAGATCAACGGCATCCTCGACGGCAACCAGATCACCTACCACGGCGAGGAGAACGTCGGTATCGCCGTGGACACCGACCGTGGCCTGGTGGTCCCGGTCATCCGCGGTGCCGGGGACCTGAACCTGGGGGGGATCGCCCGGAAGATCGCCGATCTCGCGGCTCGGACCAGGGAGAACAAGGTCACTCCCGACGAGCTCAGCGGCGGCACCTTCACCGTCACGAACACGGGATCGGGCGGGGCGCTCTTCGACACCCCGATCGTCCCTGCCGGCACGTCGGCGATCCTCGGCACCGGCGCGATCGTCAAGCGCCCGGTCGTCGCGGTCGACCCGATGGGCGGGGAGTACATCGCCGTCCGGTCGATGTGCTACCTGGCGCTGAGCTACGACCACCGTCTCGTGGACGGCGCCGACGCCTCGCGCTACCTCATGTCGATCAAGAAGCGCATCGAGGACGGCGACTTCGAGGCTGAGGTCGGTCTCTAGGTGCAGGTCGTCGTCGCGGGATCGCACGGGCTCATCGGCTCGGCCCTCGTCGCACGCCTCACCACCGCCGGGCACCGCGTCCGGCGACTCGTCAGGCACCCTGCGGCGTCCAGCCGGGAGATCAGCTGGGACCCGTACCACGACGTCCTCGACCCGGCAGACCTCCGCGGCGTCGACGCCGTCGTCAACCTGGGCGGCGCCGGGATCGGCGACCACCTCTGGACCCCCGACTACCGGCGCACCATCCTGCGGTCGCGCACGGTCCCGACGGGGCTCCTCGCGCGGACGATCGCCGAGATGGACGACGGTCCGACCGTCCTGCTCCAGGCCTCGGCCGTCGGCTTCTACGGCGACCGCGGGAGCGATCCGCTGACCGAGGCCTCGGCACCAGGCGAGGGCTTCCTCGCCGACGTCGTCCGGGCATGGGAGGCCTCGACCGCCCCTGCCGACGGTCACGGCATCAGGACGGTCCACCTGCGCACCGGCATGCTGCTGGCACCCGACGGCGGCGCCCTCGGAAGGCTCCTGCCGATCCTGCGGCTCGGTCTCGGTGGCCCGCTCGGCAGGGGCGACAACCTGTGGAGCTGGACCACCCTGCACGATCACGTGCGGGCGCTCGAGCACCTCCTGATGACGCCAGTGGTCGGTCCGGTGAACCTCACGGGTCCCTCCCCGGCGACCCAGCGCGAGGTGGTCACGGCGGTCGCGAGCGCGATCCACCGGCCGGCGCGCCTCGCCGTGCCCGCTCCCCTGCTGCGCCTGGTGCTCAGGGACATGGCCGACGAACTCCTCCTGTCGAGCCAGCGGGCGCTGCCGACCGTCCTGGCGGACTCCGGCTTCGTCTGGGAGCAGCGCAGCCTCGAGGACGCCACGTCCTGGCTCACCCAGCGAGTCTGACCTCGAGCACGCGCCACGGCTCCCGCTCCAGCACCAGGACGACCCGCCGAGGCGCGGAACGAACGCCGTCGTGGACCGTGACCGTCCGCACCGTCACGCAGCGGTAGGCAGCACCACAGGTCCTCGTGCCCTCCGCTGCGACGTCGAGGTCCCACGAGCCGCTGTCACCGCCGACCTCAGGCACCGAGGCGCGCTCTGCCAGCGCCGCATGGTCCGCCCGTGCGGCCACCGAGCCGGGGACCGTGACGGCCGCCAGTGCTGCGGCGTCCCCCGCGACCAGGGCCTGCGCCCGTTCCCTCGTCAGCCGGACCGCGGCGTGCGCGGCCGTCTCGGGTCCGAGGACCAGCGTGAGGGCGATCACCGCGGCCGCGAGCCCGAGGGCCGCTCCCCTGGCCACCCAGCCCCTGGCCCCGGCTCGCCGTGCGCGGGGCGTCGTCGCCCGATGGCGTCCCTCTCCTCGCGCCGGCGGCGTGCCACGCACCGTGACCGAGGCGCGGAGCGCGCCGTCGTGCACGCCGGAGAGGCGGCGCAGCCCGAGTCGCGCGAGCACGGCGGGGTCTGCCGGCTGGAGGGGGGCCGGCGCGCAGGCCCGACGGAGCTCGGCGGCGAGCTCTCGTGCGTCGGGACGGCACTCGACCGTCGATGTCGCTCGAGAGGCCACCCCGAGAACCGCGCTCCGCTCGGCCTCGCTCCCGGCTGCAGCGGACGACCAGGCGTCCGCTGCAGCTCCCTGGACCACCGCAGCGTCCGTTCCCCCGAGGAGGGCGATCGCCACCAGGCCGAGCGAGGCGACATCGGCCGCCGGGCTGGGCCCGTGCTCGCGGCCGGCGGGGACGAACCCCGACGTGCCACCCTCTGCGCTGTCGACAGCCCCCAGCAGGTCGACCAGTACCGGCCTTCCCTCCGTGACGACGATGTTCGCGGGGGCGACGTCACCGTGCGCGAGCCCCGCCGCATGCAGCACGGCCAGTGCCTCCCCGACCGGCGCCAGCAGGCCGACGACCTCCCCGGCGGTGAAGCGTCCCCGTGCCTCGAGCAGGACGGCGAGATCGGTCCCCGGTGCCGCCTCGACCAGGACGACGACTCCCCCCTGGGCCTCGATGATCTCGGCGCAGTGCGCCAAGGACGGGTGCCGCAGCATCGCGAGGGCCTGCGCCCGCGCGCGCACAGCCGGTGCCAGCGCGCCGCTGGCATGGACGACGGCGTAGCGACGACCGTCCGGGCCGAGCGCGCTCCACCGCAGACCGACGGCGCCGACGCCGAGCGGGCCGGACGGTGCGATGTCGTGCTCCCGCAGCGCTGCCCGCACGGGCTCGGGAAGGGCGAGCTCCATCCCCGCAGTCCAGCAGGCGATCGGGCCGACTCGACGCCATCCACAGGCTCGGCGTGCACGGCCCGGCGTCTGCAGCTCAGTCCCGCAGGCGGGACCGCCACGGCCACCAGGCCCTGGCACCCAGGTCGTGGATCAGCCCGGGCACCAGCAGGGTGCGGACCACGAGGGTGTCGATGAGGACACCGAGGGCCACGAGGAAGGCGATCTGGACGAGGAAGAGCAGCGGGAGCACCGCGAGGGCACCGAAGGTCGCGGCCAGCACGACGCCGGCACTGGTGATCACACCACCGGTGACCGCCACCCCCCGTCGGACGCCTTCCCGCGTGCCGTGGAGCAGCGACTCCTCCCGGACCCGGGTCATCAGGAAGATCGAGTAGTCGATCCCCAGGGCGACGAGGAAGACGAAGGCGTACAACGGGACGGTCGCGTCCGCGCCGGGGAAGCCGAAGACGTGGTTGAAGACCAACGCAGCGATCCCGAGCGTCGCGGCGAACGAGAGCAGGTTCGCCAGCACGATGAGGACGGGGGCCACCACGGCCCGCAGCAGGAGCATGAGCAGGACCAGGATCACGAGCAGCACCGCCGGCACGATCACCCGCAGGTCGCGCTCACTGGTCTGCTGCGTGTCGAGCCGTTGCGCCGCCGCTCCGCCGACCAGGGCCTGCGGGACGACGGGGTGCACCGCCGTGCGCACGGCTGTGACCACCTCGGTGGCCGCCTGGCTCTCGGCAGCCACCTGCGTCACGGCCTCGACGAGCACCCTGCCGTCGACGACGAGCGGCGCAGCGGGCAGCCCGGTGGACGGACCGCCCTGACCGGCGGTGACCGCGGCAGCGGAGACGACTCCGTCGACCTGGGTGAGCGTGCTGACGACCGTCTGGAGATCGGCCTCCGGCGCCAGGACCGTGATCGGCTGGGTCCCGCCGGCGTCGAAGTGCGCGGCGAGGATCTCCCCGCCGGTGACGGAGTCGACCTGGGAGAGGAAGACGTCGGACTCGCCCGTCCCGGTGGCCCTCAACGTCGGCAGCCAGGCAGCCGCGGCGAGGAGGGCGATGGCTGTGACGGCCCAGACTCGGCGGGGGTGGCGCCCGAGGAGCCCGGACACCCTGCCCCAGATCCCCGATCGCGCCTCGAGCTCGTCGAGGCTCTCCTCGACGTGGACGCCGGTGTCCTCGTCGTGCACGGGTCGCGGCATCCGGGGCCAGAAGATGAACCGCGCACGACGGCCCCCGACGAGCAGGAGTGCCGGGAGCAGGGTCAGCGCAGCCACGACAGCAGCGGCGACACCGATCGCCGCGACCGGGCCGAGGCTGCGGTTCGAGGAGAGATCGGACAGCAGCAGGCAGAGCAGGCCGGCGATGACCGTTCCGGCGCTCGCCACGATCGGCTCGAGCGCGGCCCGCCAGGCCCGGCGCATCGCCAGGTGCGGGGCGTGCACCCGACGGAGCTCCTCGCGATAGCGCGAGACGAGGAGCAGGGAGTAGTCCGTCGCCGCACCGACGACGAGGATGAAGAGGATGCCCTGGCTCTGCCCGTTGAGGACGAGAACGCCGGCCTTCGCGAGCTGGAAGACGACGAGTGCTGCCCCGGAGAGTGCGAACAGGGCCGTGAAGAGCACCGTGAACGGCAGGGAGGGCGAGCGGTAGACGAGCACGAGAATGACGAAGACGGCAGCGAGGGCCACCAGGAGCAGGACCCCGTCGATACCGCCGAACGCCGTGACGATGTCGGCGATCGACCCCGCAGGGCCGGTGACGTAGACCTTCAGGCCACCGAGCTGCTCCGCGGCGGCGGCCCGCACCTCGGCGACGACGAGGTTGACCACCCGTTCGTCGCCGACCTGCGCGAGGGCCTTCGGGGAGTCGAGCGAGAGGGAGACGAGGGCTGCCTGCCCGTCCTTCGAGGGGAAGGCGACCACTGGCGTCGTGACCAGGTCGCCGAGCGGCGTGCCGTCGACGTCGAGAGTGGAGAGCGAGGCGGCGAAGGACTGGACCCTGCCCAGGTCCGCTGCGCTCAGCGTCCCCTCTCCTTCGACCACCACGAGCGCCGGCAGAGTGGTCGTCTGGCGGAAGCCGGCCGACAGCTCCGCGGCCCGGGTGGACTCCGCGCTGCGCGGGAGGAAGGATGCGGTGTCGTTCTCCTGCACCTCGGAGAGCCGGCCGATCGACATCCCGCCGACCCCGCCGATCGCCAGCCACGCGACGATGACCCCCAGCACGGCGAGCCCCCGCAGCACCCCCGCTCGCGCAGCATCACGATTACTCAGCATGCTGAGTATCATGGAGGAACCAGCAGACCCTCACAACTCGGGAAGCAGGGAGGGCCGATGACGACCAGGCACGACGCGCCGACCTCGCCTCCTGACGTCCCCGGTGGTCAGCGCCCCGAGCAGTGGCCGATCGGTCGACTCCTGTCGGCGGTCAACCGGCGCGTCGAGCGGGAGTGGAACGCGCACCTGGCGCACTGGGACCTCAACCACGCCTCCCTGCCGGTTCTCGCCCACCTCGCGGCCGGCCCCCGCTCGCAACGGGAGCTCGCCGCGGCGTGCGAGGTGACCGAGCAGACGATGAGCAAGACCGTTGCACGCCTCGAGCGGACGGGCTACCTCCAGCGACCGAGGCGCGCCGCCGACCGTCGCCGCCTTGACGTCGCGCTCACCGCGTCCGGGTTCACAGCCCTGCGTGCGGTCGCGGACGCCGATGCGGCGGAGGAGATGGTCCTTCGCGGCCTCGGCGAGGTCGAGATCGACCAGCTGCGTCGCCTCCTGCTGGCGATGTGGGCGGCCGAGGGCTCGCACGACGCCGCCGGCGCGGACCTCGACGAAGCCACCGGGTAGCGTTCCGCCGGTGGACAGCGGCAGCCTCATCTTCCTGAGACCGTCCCCCCGGCTCGTGGACTACCTCGATGCCTGGGCCCTGCAGCGCGGCCTGCACGCGCAGGTCGCCGACGGCGAACGGGACGACGTGGTCGTCCTCGTGGAGCACCCGCCCGTCTACACCGCCGGCCGACGCACCTCGACGGCCGAGCGGCCGAGCGACGGAACCCCCGTCGTCGACGTCGATCGTGGCGGCCGGATCACCTGGCACGGACCGGGACAGCTCGTCGCCTACCCGATCGTCCGGCTGGCTGCACCCGTCGATGTCGTCGCCTACGTGCGCGCCCTCGAGGAGGCCGTGCTCGGGCTCTGCGCGGATCTCGGCGTCGCCGCCCTGCGGGTCGACGGCCGCTCGGGCGTCTGGTGCCCGGCCGATGCCACCCGGCGCGAGCGCAAGGTCTGCGCGATCGGCGTCCGGGTGGCCCGCGGCGTGACGATGCACGGGCTCGCCCTCAACGCCGAGCCGGACCTCGCCTCCTTCGGCCGGATCATCCCCTGCGGCATCGAGGACGCCGACGTGACCTCGCTCAGCGCGGAGCTCGGCAGGGACGTGACCGTCGACGAGGTCGACCCGTTGCTCACCGTCCACCTGGAGGCCGCGCTGAGGCCGGTCCGTGCCGCCTCACGTACCCTGACCGGATGACGATCGCCCCCGAGGGCCGGCGCATGCTGCGGGTCGAGGCCCGCAACGCCGAGACCCCCATCGAGAAGAAGCCCGAGTGGATCAGGACCAAGGCCACGATGGGCCCGGCGTACACCGAGCTCAAGGGCATCGTGAAGGGCGGCGCCCTGCACACGGTCTGCGAGGAGGCCGGCTGCCCGAACATCTTCGAGTGCTGGGAGGACCGTGAGGCGACGTTCCTCATCGGCGGTGACCAGTGCACCCGGCGCTGCGACTTCTGCCAGATCGACACCGGACGGCCGGCCGACCTCGATCGTGACGAGCCGCGGCGCGTCGCGGAGTCCGTGCGCGAGATGGGCCTGCGCTACTCGACGATCACCGGCGTCGCCCGCGACGACCTGGCCGACGGGGGGGCCTGGTTGTACGCCGAGACGGTGCGCCAGATCCACGCGCTCAACCCGGGTACCGGGGTCGAGCTGCTCATCCCCGACTTCACCGCCGTGCCCGAGCAGCTCGCCGAGGTGTTCTCCTCACGGCCGCAGGTCCTGGCGCACAACCTGGAGACGGTCCCCCGCATCTTCAAGCAGATCCGCCCCGGCTTCCGCTACGACCGCTCGCTCTCGGTGATCACCTCGGCCCGGGACGCCGGGCTGGTGACGAAGTCCAACCTCATCCTCGGGATGGGCGAGACGGTCGAGGAGGCAGCCGATGCCCTCGCCGACCTGCACGAGGCGGGTTGCGACCTGGTGACGATCACCCAGTACCTGCGGCCGTCGGTGCGTCACCACCCCGTCAGCCGCTGGGTGCGACCGGAGGAGTTCGTCGCGCTCTCCCAGGAGGCCGAGCGGCTCGGCTTCCTCGGCGTGATGGCCGGACCGCTGGTCCGGTCCTCCTACCGAGCGGGCAGCCTGTGGGGTCGGGCCATGCGGCGGCGCGGCTGGGAGATCCCCGCCGAGCTCGCGCACCTGGCCGAGGAGCGCACCGCCCGCCAGGAGGCGGCGAGCCTGCTCGCCCGCTGAGCCGGCCGCACGGCGACCGGCGCGGACCACGACCTCAGGCCGGGTCGGGACCGTCGATCGCGACGACCTCGAGCAGCAGCGCCTGCTGGGGCAGCAGCAGCGGCATCGGCAGACCCACCTGGGTGAGCACACGCCCCGGGAGACTGGCCTCCCCTGCCGTCAGCCACGCCGGTTGCGTGTCCTGCAGGCATGCGGGCGGCGCGACGAGAGTCCACGGCCGCACCCGATAGGTGCGCCCGGGCGAGAGGCCGACGAACCGCACGGGTGCCGGCAGCGCATGCTCGGGGGCGGCCAGGGCGACGTAGGCGAACAGGGCGCGGGACCGGTCGGGGGCCACGACCCCGTGCAGCAGCAAGGCAGGGTCGCTGAGGTCCCCGCGCACGACGGTTCCGCCGTGCAGCTCGGCGCGGCGCTCGCGGTAGGCGGCCGTCCAGGAACCGATCTGCGCGAGCTCGGCCTCGTCGGCAGCCAGCAGGTCCCACTCGATCCCGGCACCGACGAACAGGGCCGTCGCTGCGCGGAAGGCGAGATCGGCCGTCCGGCCGGTGGTGTGAGCACGCGCGGCCCCGAGGTGGCTGCCGAGGTACTCCGGCGGGATGAGCACCCCCGTCCAGCGCTGGATCTGCTGCCGCTCGAGCGGGTCGTTCGTGTCGGAGGTCCAGAAGCGCTCGACCCGCTCGAGGATCCCCAGGTCGATGCGCGCGCCACCCGAGGCGCAGGACTCGATCTCGAGCCCGGGGGCCGCCGCCCGCACCTCGTCCATCAGCCGGTACACCGCCGTGACCTGCCGGTGGGCGACGGGCTCGAGGAGGTCGCGGTTGTGGTCCCACTTCAGGTAGGCGATCGGGTACTCGCGCAGCAGGGCGAGAAGGCGGCCGAGCACGAAGGCGTAGGCCTCGGGATTGGCGAGGTCGAGGGTGCGCTGATGACGCCAGGTCGGCGCCGGGGCAGTCCCGAGCACCCAGTCGGGATGAGCGCGCGCGAGGTCGGAGTCCGGGTTGACCATCTCCGGCTCGACCCACAGACCGAAGTCCATCGCCTGCTCGTGCACGAGAGCGATCAGCGGGTGCAGGCCGTCCGGCCAGACGCTCGCGTCGACGGTCCAGTCCCCCAGTGCGCGGCGGTCGTCCCGTCGGCCGGTGAACCACCCGTCGTCGAGGACGAATCGCTCGACACCGGCCCGGCCGGCGGCCTCGACGAGTCGAGCCAGCACGGCGAGGTCATGGTCGAAGTAGACCGCTTCCCAGGTGTTGAGGACGACGGGCCTCGGGCCCCGGATCGTCGAGCGCGAGCGCACGAAGGGGTGCAGCCGGGCCGAGAGTCCGTCGAGCCCCTCGGCCGACCAGGCTGCGACAGCCCAGGGGCTCGCGTACGACTCCCCCGGCGCGAGCCGGACCTCGCCCGGCGCCAGGAGCTCGCCGCTGCTGAGCAGCGCCGGGCCGAGGGTCTGCCGATCGACGCGGACGGCCTTGTCCCCGCTCCACGCGAGGTGGGTGGCCCAGACCTCGCCGGAGCGGAACCCGAACCCCGGGGTGCCGACGACCGTGAGGAACGGGTCGTCGTGGCCGGGCCGGCCGTGCCGCGTCTCCCGGGTCCACGTCCCGAAGCCGGGCACCAACCGCTGCGGACGGCGCTCGTGGGTCCACAGCCCGGCGAAGTCGAGCACCTCGCGCGCGCGGTCGGGGACCGGGAGCGCGATCTCGAGGCCCGCCAGCTCGAGGACATCGCCGGAGGTGTTGCGCAGCGTGTGACGCAGGCGCAGGACCCCCTCGGCGCTGAGCTCGATCTCGGTCTCGACGACGAGCGTCGAGGCAGCGTCGGTGCAGGTCAGGTGGATGCCGTGCGCCCCACCCGTGGCCGTGCGGAGCACGAGGGGGCTGAGGCCGGCGCCGGTGGCCGCCCAGAAGCCGCGCAGTGCTGGGGCGCCGCTCCAGCCGTCGGTCGGTGCCGGCAGGATCGTGAGCCGCAAGGGCTCGTCGATCGAGCTCGGGCCGACGGCCGGGACCGCGCTGTCCGCGAGGGCGGTCAGCTCGTGATCGTCGAGCGCACCGAGGTCGGCGCCCCAGTGCACGATCGCTGGCAGCCGCGTACCGCGGGCGTCCAGCACGAAGCTGGAGCCCGCGGCACGCAGGTGGTGGATCAAGCACTCACTCCTTGACCGGGATCGACTGCGCCTTCAGGGTCGAGATCGTCGAGGCCTGGGTCGCCTTCAGCGCGTCGCCGAGGGTGCCCGTGCCCGAGACCGCTGCCTTGAAGCCGTCCGAGGCGTCAGCGTAGACCTGCGTCATCGTCGGGCCCCAGGTGAAGTCAGGCTTGACCTGGCCGGATGCCTCGGCGAAGACGTCGTAGATGGACTGGCCGCCGTAGAACTCGACGCCCTCCTTCAGTGCGGGCAGGTCGGCACCGGCCTTGGTGGCGGGGTACAGGTTCGCGGCCTTGTTGAGCGCCGTCAGGGACTCGTCCGAGGTGTTCAGCCAGAGTGCGAACTTCGCGGCCTCGTAGACGTGCTTCGAGCCCTTGAAGACGGCCGTCGACGAGCCGCCCCAGTTGCCGGCGGCCTTGTCGCCTGCGCTCCACTGCGGCATCGGGGCGACGGCCCAGTTGCCGGAGGTGTCGGGGGCACCGCTCGCGATGGAGTTCGCACCCCAGACCGCAGAGATCCAGGTCCAGTCCGAACCCGTGTTGTAGGCGTTGTTCCACTCGTCGGTCCAGGCCGGGTTGGCCGAGACCAGCTTCTTGTCGATCAGGCCCTGCCAGTAGTCGGCGACCTTGGTCGACTCGGGGCTGGTCAGGCTGACGGACCAGTCGCTGCCGTTGTTCTTGAACCACGAGCCGCCCGCCTGCCACACGAAGCCGGCGAACTGGTTGATGTCGCTCTGCGAGAAGTTGGTGATGTACCCGCCGAGCGCCTGGATCTTGACGGCAGCGTCCTGGTACTCGGCCCAGGTGGTCGGGACCGGGATGCCGTTCTTCTCGAAGAGGTCCTTGCGGTAGAACATCGCCATGGGACCGGCGTCCTGCGGGACACCGTAGGCGTGCCCGTCCTCGCCGAAGCTGACCTGGTTCCAGGTCCAGTCGACGAAGTCGCTCTTGGCCGCCATCACGTCTGCGCAGGCACCGAGGTCGGTGAGCCCGTCCTGGACGCGGAAGTTCGGCAGCGCGTCGTACTCGATCTGGCCGAGGTCGGGTGCGTTGCCTGCCTTGAGCTGGTTGAAGAAGTTCTGATACGTGCCGCCGTTGCCGTTGGGGCCGGTCTGCACGGTCACCTGGATGTCCGGGTTCGCCTTGTTCCAGATCGCGACGACATCCTCGATGCCCGGGATCCACGTGGTGAACGTGAGGTCGACCTTCCCGGTCGAGGGCTCGCAGCCGGTCGCGGCAGCAGACCCGCCGGACGCCGTGTCCGTCGTTCCGGTGCTCGAACAGCCCGCGAGCGCGATCGCGGAGAGCAAGGCAACGCTGACCGCTCGGTTCTTGATCTTCATCATCGTCCTTCGTGTGGGTGTGACGACGCGACAACAGCTGCCGCGCGGGTTGGCCATCTCGTTCACTTCACCGAACCTGCGCCCAGTCCGTTACGCCAGAAGCGCTGGAGCAGCAAGAAGATGAGGATGAGCGGGATGATCGAGAGAAGAGCCCCGACGAGGACGTATCCACGCAGCTCGGGGATCTGGTTGACCTGGGTGTTCCACGTGTAGAGGCCCAGGGTGACCGGGAAGACGGACTCGTCCCGGAGCATGATGAGAGGCAGGAAGAAGTTGTTCCAGATCGCGACGAACTGGAACAGGAAGACGGTCACCAGCGCCGGGAACATCAGGCGAACGGACACCGTGAAGAAGGTCCTGACCTCCCCCGAGCCGTCCAGGCGTGCCGCCTCCAGGAGCTCGTCCGGGACGCTGGCCGCGGCGTAGATCCGGGTGAGGTACACCCCGAACGGGCTGACGAGGCTGGGCAGGAACACCGACCAGAAGGTGTTGGTCAGGTTCACCTGACTGAAGATGAGGAACAGCGGGAGCGCGAGCGCCGTCGCCGGCACCAGCACGCCGCCCAGGACGACGTTGAAGATCGCCTCGCGGCCCCTGAACCGGTACTTCGCGAGGGCGTAGCCGCACATCGCCGCCAGGACCGTCCCGAAGAACGCGCCGCCGAGGGTGTACCCCGCCGAGTTCGCCATCCACCGGAAGAAGATGCCGTGGTCGTAGGCGACAAGGTCGCCGACGTTGGCCGAGAGGTCGAAGTCGGCGAACCAGAGCGGGTTGGTGCTCGTGAACTGCGAGCGGCTCTTGGTGGCGGAGATGAAGAGCCACCAGATCGGCATGAGGAAGTAGACGGTGAAGATCCCCATGACGAGCATGGCGCCGGCCCGCGAGAACGGGTTCTCCCGAACGCCGGTGCGGGTGTTGAGCTCTGCGCCTCCCGGCGCGACGGCGGTGCTGCGCGCGGTGCTCACTGGACACCCTTCCGCTGCGTGAACTTCAGGAACAGGAAGGACAGGACGAAGGTCGCCAGCGCCAGCACGACCGAGAACGCCGCCGCGAGGTTGTAGTTCGGGACCGACGAGGTCGAGTACACGGTCAGGTTCGGGGTGTAGGTGCTCGTCACGGCGGAGCTGAAGGACCTGAACACCTGCGGCTCGGCGAGCAGCTGCAGGGTTCCGATGATCGAGAAGACCGTCGTCAGGACGATCGCCGGCATGACCAGCGGGATCTTGATCGACCACGCGATCCGCAGCTGGCCGGCCCCGTCGATACGGGCCGCCTCGTAGACCTCGGTCGGGATGGCCAGCAGCGAGGAGTAGATGATCAGCATGTTGTAGCCGACGTAGACCCAGGTCACGACGTTGGCCATGGCCCACAGGACGAGGTCGGCCGAGAGGAAGGACACCTTCTCGGTCACGGCACTGAACGGCGAGAGGGCCGGCGAGTACAGGAAGCCCCACATGATCGCTGCGACGACCCCTGGCACGGCGTACGGCACGAAGAATGCGAGGCGGAAGAACTTCTTCCCCCGTAGCAGCGGTGAGTCCAGCAGCAGAGCGAAGACGAGCGCGAGGCCGAGCATGACCGGCACCTGCACGACGCCGAAGGTCAGGACCCGACCGACCGAGCTCCAGAACGGCCCGTTCGCGAAGACCTGCTGGTACTGGCTCAGCCCGCCGAAGACGCTGCGCGCCTGGCCGAAGGTCCCCTGCCGCTCGATCTTGAGCATCGACTCCCAGACGGCATAGCCGACGGGGAGCGCGTAGAACGCCAGGAAGAGCAGACCGAACGGGAGCACGAAGACTGCGATCGCGCGCTTGTGCGGGGTGCGCCTGCGCCGTCTGGTCGACGGACGCACCCTGCCCACCGCTGCGGTGAGCTCGGTTGTCGTCATGGTCGAGGTCCTTCCTTGGTCGTCGGGTCGTCGTTGACACGGTCGTGCTCAATGAGGCTCGGGCATGGGCCGGTGCACAGGAGGCCCCTGCCTACGCCCCCTCTCATGCTCGGCTCGTGACGACCGTGCCGTCGAGCCGACGTTCCCAGGTGCAGCCGGTGGCGAGCGCGACGCTCTTGTACGCGCCGTCATAGAGCCCGATCCGCTTGTTCTTCACGATCGAGTCGCAGAAGAGCTCCATCAGGTCGGTGCCCTGGGTCAGGAGGTCGATCGCCTGCAGGGTGCGCGGGATCGTCCGCGTCTCGATGGTTCCGTCGCCGATCTCCGCGGACCGGATCGCGCCCCAGGCCTCGTGGGCGCCGACGCGGGCGTTGAAGATCTTCGGGACCGGGTAGAACGCGAGCTCCGACGGCTTCGTGATGAGCACGTCCGAGACCCGCATGAGGTAGTTCGTCGCGTACACGCCGTGGAAGGTGTTGTCGAAGAGGAAGACGTGGAGCCCGGAGGCCTTGCCGTCGCGAATGATGTCGGTGAAGGTCCGCGCGTCCTCCCAGGAGAAGTGGGTCTGCACCGAGGCCACATCGGCGCCGAGCTCACCCTTGAGCCACTCCCAGTTGTCGGCGTGGTCCCCGAGGTTGACGAACAGGGTGAGCTCACCGCGGTCGATCATCGGCCGGCAGTGGTCGATGATTGCCTTGAACAGCTCGCGCTGCGCTCCGGCCCCACCCATCGTCAGCAGGAAGCGACGCGGCTCACCGGTGGACACGCGGCGCATCCGGGCCGCGCAGTCGACCTCGACGTTCTCCACGAGCTCGTGGTCGACGTGGTGGCCGACGTACTCGATCGCGTCGGCAGGCGTCGGGTTGAGGATCCGGTCCTTCTCGTCGAACTGGTTCATGATCCGGAAGCCGTAGTACCCCGACGGCGACTGGACGGCATGCGTCGCGCCCTCGGTCAGCTGGAAGGCCATGGGCCAGTTGTCGAACATCATGTCGACGACGTTCGTCATCCCGCCGGCGACGGCACCCATGCAGTTCCACATGTGCGCCGTGAGGATCGGCATGTCCGAGGGCAGCGCGTGGTGCAGGTTCGCGAAGAGCTCGCTCTTGCGGTAGTCCCGGGCATTGGCCTTGAGGAAGCGCCACGGCCAGCCGATCGCCGTGCTGTTCAGCCACCAGTTGAGGCCGGGGAGCGTCCGGTCACCGCTGGTGACCGACTCCCAGATGTACTTGTCGAAGAAGCGGTTGCGCTGCGAGATGCGCGAGTACTTCGAGTAGTTGGTGTTCCACCAGTTGATGGCGTCCTGCGTGATCCCGGGGATCGCGAGCAGGTCGAGCCAGTACGGCGTGTACCCCATCGAGCGGGCGGCCGAGGCGCCAGCCATGGCGATGCGGTAGTGGCCGAAGCCCATCCGGATCGTGGAGATCACGACACCGTTCTCCCGGTCGATCGCCGCACCGGTGGTGTCACGACGCAGCTCGCTCAGCCCGAGGGCCTCCCCCAGCTGGGTGTTGGGGTGGACGCTCAGCTCGTACTTCTCGTCCGGGTCGAAGTGGAACTTCTCCACGAACATCTGCTGCCACTTGAGCGCCTTGCGGTCCTGGGACGCGGTGATCCCGTTCCCGTAGAGCGAGAAGTGCTGGCGATCCATCGGGTCTCCTTGAGCGAGCACGCGGAGAACCCGACCTGTGCACGTGCACACATTCAGGGACGTTCTCGGCGTTGAGCAATCTGTGAACGTGCACACACTGGCAGCAGATCCATCACCCGTCAAGCCCGACGCGCCGCTACTGTTGCGGCGTGGCACCTCGAGACCGGCACTCCCGCGCGACGGTGCACGACGTCGCGGCGGCAGCAGGGGTCTCGCGGGGGACGGTGAGCAGGGTCCTCAACGGCGGCTACGTCTCCCCCGAGTCACGCGCAGCGATCGAGACGGCGATCAGCAGCGTCGGCTACGTGCCGAACACCGCAGCACGCAACCTGGTGCGGCGGCGCACCCAGGCCGTCGCCTTCCTCGCGCACGAGCCGCACTCGCTGTTCCTCGAGGACCCGAACATCGGCAACGTCATGCTCGGCGCCAACGAGGCCCTGTCGATGGCCGACTACCAGATGGTCTGCCTGGTGATCGACTCGGAGCGGGACACCGAGCGCGTCGGCCGCTACCTGGCCGGCGGCTTCGTCGACGGCGCGATCATCGTCTCCGCCCGCTCGCACGACCCGCTCACCGAGGTCATCATGCGCCTCGGCCTGCCGACGACCTTCGTCGGTCACCCCCCTGATCTGCGGGACGTGCCCTTCGTCGGGATCGACAACGTCTCCTCCGCCCGGGCGATCACCGAACGGCTCGTCGCCACCGGGCGCCGCCGGATCGGGATGATCGCCGCCGCCCTTGACCGCGACTCGGGCACCGACCGGCTCGAGGGATTCCGCCAGGCGCTCGGCGAGCGCTTCGACAGCGGGCTGGTGGCCGAGGTGCCGCTCTACGAGTACGGCGCCGGGATCAGCGGCATGGACGAGCTCCTGCGCCGCGACCCGCAGATCGACGGGGTCTTCGCCGCCTCCGACGCCGTCGCGGCCGGGGCGATGGAGGCCCTCAAGGCGGCCGGCCGCGCGGTCCCCTCCGACGTCGGGGTCGTGGGCTTCGACGACAGCTCATGGTCCCGCCGCGTCCGGCCTGCCCTGTCCACGGTCCATCAGCCGGCCGTCGGGCTCGGGCGACGCGCAGCAGAGGTCGTGCTGGCCCAGCTCCGCGACGAGCCCGTCGAGCTCGGTGGGATCCTGCTCGAGACCCCGATCGTCTGGCGCGCCTCCGCCTGAGGCGCGAGACCCGCCCGACGGCGAGCGGTCCGCCCCGGCGGTCCGGTGAGCCGACGATCGGCGACCACTAGACTCCTGCCCCATGGCCCGCGAAAAGACTCCCTCCCCCGCACCCGCCGCGGGCAAGCCCACCAAGGTCCGCAAGACCCGGTGGTACAACCAGGTGTGGCAGGCGTACCAGATGACACGGCGGGTCGACCCGGCGGTGACCTGGTGGCTGCTCGCCTCCTTCGTCGGCGTCCTGGCAGTCGCGCTCGTCATCGGGCTCCTCACCCATCAGGTCGTGTACCTCATGGTGCTCGGCCTGCCGTTCGCGCTGCTGGCCGCCATGTTCCTGCTGGCCAGGCGGGCCGAGTCGGCCGCGTACAAGCAGATCGAGGGTCAGCCCGGGGCGTCGCTCTCGGCGCTGCGCACGATCCGCCGGGGCTGGGACTTCCCCGAAGAGCCGGCAGCGATCGACCCGCGCACCCAGGACCTCGTGTTCCGCGGTCTGGGCCGCGCGGGCATCGTGCTGGTCGGTGAGGGCACGTCGGGACGCGTCGAACGCCTGCTGGAGGCGGAACGCAAGAAGCTGACCCGCATCCTGCCGAACGTCCCCGTGACGATGCTCCAGGTCGGCGACGGCCCGGGGAAGGTCGGGCTGCGCAAGCTGCCCCGCGCCGTCCAGCGGCTCCGCTCGACGCTGACCAAGCAGGAGGTCGCGGAGATCAGCAAGCGGCTGCGCGCCATGGGCGGCCCGCGCCTCGCAGTGCCCAAGGGGATCGACCCGATGCGTGCACGGCCGGACCGCAAGGGCATGCGCGGCCGCTGAGCCGGCGGTCGGCCCTCGCTCGCCGGGGTGGGTCTCAGCGCCGCACGACCATCGTGCGCGCTGCCACGTCGTGCATCCCCCGCCCCGAGCGGTCCCAGACCACTGCGGGGATGACGAGCGCGAGCAGGACGGTGCGCAGCGCGGCGCTGGCCGGACCCGGCGGACCGGGAGCCGGGACGCGCACAGCGGCGTCCGCCGAGCCGCCCCCCACGAGCCTCGCCACCCGCAGGCCCAGCAGTCGGTGGCCGATCGTGTGCCCCAGCAGCCCGACCAGCACCACGGTCGACAGGACGAAGACCAGAAGGGTCGCCAAGGGCTGGGCAGCGAGCAGGCGCGGGCCGACGGAGCCCGGGTCCGGCCAGAAGACCGAGGCGACCGCCATGCTCAGCACCCAGTCGATCGCCAGGGCGAGGCCGCGCCGCAGGAGCGATGCCGCCGAGCCGGCACCCGAGGCGGGGATCCGGACCTCGGAACCCTGACCCGGGGACCTGCCGGCGGGAGTACCCTCCAGCCAGGCCCCGAAGTCCTCCCGCCGTGGTGACATCGGCCCAGCGTACGCAGCGAACCGGCAGCCCGCCGTGCCTGCGGATCTGGCCGAAACGCTGCCGAAACACTCGGTACACCATCGGGAAACCCCGGGCGCCTAGCGTCGCCGTCGACGCCGTCCCCACCGCCATGCCAAGGGAGAACACCGGATGTTCAATTCCGCTGACGAGCTGATCGCCTTCATCAAGGAGGAGGATGTCAAGTTCGTCGACGTCCGCTTCTGCGACCTGCCGGGCGTGATGCAGCACTTCAACGTCCCCGCTTCCACGGTGGACGCGACCTTCTTCACCGACGGCCAGATGTTCGACGGGTCCTCGATCCGCGGCTTCCAGGCCATCCACGAGTCGGACATGAAGCTGCTCGCCGACATCAAGACGGCCTACATCGACCCGTTCCGCACCGAGAAGACCCTCAACGTGACGATGTCGATCGTCGACCCGTACACGGACGAGCCCTACAGCCGCGACCCCCGCCAGGTGGCCGCCAAGGCCGAGGCCTACCTCAAGTCCACCGGCATCGCGGACACGGCGTTCTTCGCCCCCGAGGCCGAGTTCTACATCTTCGACGACATCCGGTTCTTCACGAGCCAGTCCGAGAGCTTCTACCACATCGACTCCGTCGAGGCTGCGTGGAACACGGGCCGCAAGGAGGACGGTGGCAACCTCGGGCACAAGACCCCCTACAAGGGCGGCTACTTCCCCGTTCCCCCGGTCGACCACTTCGCCGACCTTCGCGACCAGATCTGCCTCGAGCTCGACAAGCTCGGCCTCCAGGTGGAGCGCTCGCACCACGAGGTCGGCACGGCCGGTCAGGCGGAGATCAACTACCGCTTCGACGAGCTCGCCATCTCGGCCGACAAGGTCATGCTGTTCAAGTACGTCGTGAAGAACGTGGTGCACGCCGCCGGCCGCACGGCGACCTTCATGCCGAAGCCGCTCTTCGGCGACAACGGCTCGGGCATGCACGTGCACCAGTCGCTGTGGAAGGACGGCGTGCCGCTCTTCTACGACGAGAAGGGCTACGGCGGCCTGTCCGACATGGCTCGGTGGTACATCGGTGGCCTGCTCAAGCACGCCCCCTCGCTGCTCGCCTTCACCAACCCGACGGTCAACAGCTACCACCGGCTCGTCCCGGGCTACGAGGCCCCGGTCAACCTGGTCTACTCGGCCCGCAACCGGTCCGCCTGCGTGCGCATCCCGGTGACCGGCTCGAACCCCAAGGCCAAGCGCATCGAGTTCCGCGTCCCCGACCCCTCGTCCAACCCGTACCTGGCCTTCGCTGCGATGCTGATGGCCGGCCTGGACGGGATCAAGAACAAGATCGAGCCGCCGGAGCCCGTCGACAAGGACCTGTACGAGCTGCCGCCCGAGGAGCACGCAGCGATCCAGCAGGTCCCCGGATCGCTCGGCGAGGTCCTTGACGCCCTCGAGCTCGACCACGACTACCTGACGGTGGGCAACGTCTTCACGCCCGACCTCATCGAGACGTGGATCGAGTACAAGCGGACGCACGAGATCGACCCGATCCGGCTGCGTCCGCACCCGCACGAGTTCGAGCTCTACTACGACTGCTGAACCCCG
>JBBRGX010000036.1:0-21127 GCA_038223605.1 Actinomycetales bacterium
GCACCGCGAGTCGCTGTCCTCGTTCTTCGCCTGGTGCGTGTCCGAGGGCTACGTCGCCGTCAACCCGGTCAAGTCCGCCGCACCGCCCAAGGACCGTCGCGTCCGCGAGGACCTGCGACCCCTGCCGGCTCACGAGTTCGAGGCCGTCCTGGCCAAGGTCGCCGAGACCGGCCAGGTCTACGCCGATCTCGTCAACGTCCTCGGGCGCACCGGTATCCGCTGGGGTGAGGCCAGGGCGATGCTCGTCAGCGACTTCATCGAGGTGCCGATGCCCATGCTGCGCGTGGTCCGGAACCAGCCGGAGGGGACGGCTGCGGCCAAGACCCCGAAGTCGGGCAGGGGCCGGCGGGTTCCCGTTCCGGACGCGCTGGCGCCCGTGCTCCGACGCTTCGCTGCGGGCAAGGGCCCGGGCGACCTGCTGCTCACCGGTCCCGGTGGCGGGCAGCTCCACCGCTCGACGTTCGTCCGGCAGACCGGGTGGAGCGAGGCGGGCCGGGGCCGAACCCTGCACGACCTGCGGCACACCGCCGCCTGCGAGTGGATCCTGCAGGGTGTCCCGCTGACGACCGTCCAGGCGTGGCTCGGCCACAGCTCCGTCGAGATCACCGCGCGCTACCTGCATCACCTCGGAGACTCTGCCGACCGGTCCGCGCTGGCGCTGCTCAACGACTCCGCCGCCCGCGCGCTGGCGCCGGGGGTGATTTCGGGGTGATTCGCGGCGGGCCGGGCACCGGCGAGAGCGGCAAAGCGAAAGGCCCCCGGTCGCGTCTCCGCAGACCAGGGGCCTCACTCACTGTGTCGGGGTGACAGGATTTGAACCTGCGCCCTCTTCGTCCCGAACGAAGCGCGCTACCAAGCTGCGCCACACCCCGTGGAGCCTGTCAAGGATAGCCCAGCCGGGACCCTGCGGAGAAACCGGCTCAGGTCAGGCGCGCGACGAGCGTGAGCAGGGTGACCTCGGGACGGCAGGCGAACCGGACCGGGGCGTAGGGGGAGGTCCCCAGGCCTGCGGAGACGTGCAACCAGGTCGATCGCTCGCCCCCCGGGGCGTCGGGGCGCGGCCCCGGCCAGCCGTGCAGGCCCTTGGCGCGCTTGCGGTCCAGGTCGCAGTTGGTCACCAGGGCTCCGAGGCCTGGGACGCACAGCTGCCCGCCGTGCGTGTGACCGGCGAGCAGCAGCTGGACGCCGTCGGCGTGCATCTCGTCCAGCACCCGACGGTAGGGCGCGTGGGCGACACCGACGTGGAGATCGGCGTCGGAACCGGCCACCGGCGGCGGGAACCGGTCCAGGTCGAGGTGCGGGTCGTCGACGCCCACCAGGGAGATCCGGCGACCGTCGGCCACGACGCCGTCGCGGCGGTTGCTCAGGTCACGCCAGCCGGCCTCGCGCAGTGCCGCCCCGAGCTCGGCGGCGGGGAGCAGCCCGAGGGGCGTCCGGCCCGGCGTCCGCGCGTCGGGCAGGAGGTAGCGGGCCGGGTTCTTCGGCTCCGGGGCGACGTAGTCGTTCGAGCCCATGACGAAGGCGCCGGGAAGGGCCATCAACGGCTCGAGGGCGTGCAGGAGCGCCGGCAGCGCGTCCAGGTGGGCCATGTTGTCACCGGTGTCGATGACGAGGTCCGGCTCGAGCGATGCGAGGTCGCGGATCCAGGCGATCTTGCGCTCCTGGCTGGGTGCCAGGTGCAGGTCGGAGAGGTGCAGGATCCGCAGCGCCCGCTCGCCGGGCGCCAGGACGGGCACCGTGACGCGGCGCAAGGTGAAGGCCCTGGCCTCGGCGAGGGCGTAGGCGAGGCCTGTCGCGACGGTCACGGCGCCGAGGCCGAGCGTGCGGCTCAGGGAGTCCACCCGGTTACCCGCCGCCGCCGTTGTTGCCCTTTTGGCCCGGCGGCGGTCCTTGCGGGCCAGGCTGCACGATCGTCGCCGGATCGACCCCGAGCGACATCACGATCGTGACGACCGAACCCCTGACCACGCGGGACCCACCAGCGGGATCGGTCGACGCGACCGACCCGACCGGGGCGGCGGAGTACGCCGGGGAGCCCGTCTTCACGTTGAACCCCGCCTTGGTCAGGGCGGCGGTCGCCGTGCTCGCGCTCATCCCCACGACATCGGGGACCGCGATCTTCACGCCGACGACCTGGGCGCTGTCCGCTGCCGGGAAGGCGACGACGGGCATGCCCTCGCTCGCCGGTGCCATGAAGGCGCGCCATGCCGGTGCAGCGAGGCTCGCGCCGTAGACGTTCTTGAAGTACGTGCCGCCGATCGTGACGCGCTGCATCGGGATGAACCCCTCGGCGTGGCCGACCCAGACGGCGGTCGAGAGCTGCGCGGTGTAGCCGACGAACCAGGTGTACTCGTTCTCCGAGGTCGTCCCGGTCTTGCCCGAGGCTGAACGGCCGTCGGGCAGCTTCGGCACCTTGTTCGCCGTGCCGTTCCACACCTGGCTCATGCCGAAGCTCATCGCATGGGCGAGCTGCGGGGTGATCACCTGACGGCAGTTCGCCGAGGGGACCGGCAGAGCCGTCCCGGTCGCGTCCTCGACGGCCGTGATCGCGATCGGCTCGCAGAAGGTGCCCTCGGCGGAGAAGGCCGCGAAGGCGGCGGCCATCGTCAGCGGGGCGACGTTGTCGGTGCCGAGGACGTTGCTGGGGACGACCTGCGGTGCCTTGCCCAGGCCGGTGTGCACCCCGAGCTCCGCAGCCCCCTGGAACAGCGCGCACAGGTCGAGCTGGGTCGCCATCTCGACGAAGGCGTTGTTCACCGAGTTCTTCGTGGCGTCGGCGACGGTCATGAAGTTGCCGTTTCCCTCGGCGTTGTTGGGACGCCAGTCGGGTCCGCCAAGACCGGTGCAGGAGGCACTGAACTGCTTCATCTTGTAGCTCTTGACCCGGCCGTCGACGACCTCCTGCAGTGCGTGCCCCTCCTTGAGCCACTCGAGCAGCGTGAAGGCCTTGAAGGTCGAGCCGGGCTGGAATCCCCGCGAGCCGCCGTAGGCGTAGTCGGTGTTGTAGTTGATCGCCGTCTGGCCGGGGCCCGGGTTCGGCGCGGTGTTGTAGATGCGGTTCTGCGCCATCGCGAGGACCTTGCCGGTTCCGGGCTCGACGGTGGACATCGCGTTCGCGACCCCCGAGACGTCGTCGACGGGGATGGAGCCCTTGACGGCGGCGTCGGCCAGCTCCTGCATGCGCGGGTCGAGCGTGGTGTGGATCGTCAGGCCGCCCTGGTACAGCAGGCGGCGACGGTCTGCAGCCGTCGCACCGAACGCGGGGTTCTGGGCCATGACCTTGGTCACGTAGTCGCAGAAGAACCCGGACCCGGCCACCACGTCGCCGGCCGTCGCGCAGCCGAGTCGCGTCTGACCGATCTTGAGGGTGTCAGCGATCGGGGTCGCGACACCCTGGTCGTGCTCCGCCTGGGTGATGTCGCCCTGCTTCAGCATGAGGCCGAGCACCGTGTCGCGGCGGCCCTGCGACTTGGCGGGGTTGCGCTCCGGGTCGTACTCGGTCGGCCCCTTGGTGATGCCGGCGATGGTCGCAGCCTGCAGGTAGGTCAGGTCCTTGGCCGGCACCGAGAAGTAGTACTGGGCTGCCGTCTCGACGCCGTAGACCGACACCCCGAACTGGGAGATGTTGAGGTAGGCCTGAAGGATCTCGTCCTTGGTCATCACCTTCTCCAGCGAGATCGCGAGCTTCGCCTCCTGGAGCTTGCGCGCGTAGCCCTCGAGCCCGGTGCTGGCCCGCGCGTCCGCGATCGCCTGCGCCTGCTTGACCGGGTCGGCGATCTGCAGGGCCGCCTGGATCTGTGCGTTCTTCACGTACTGCTGGGTGAGGGTCGACGCGCCCTCGTTCGCGTTCGAGACGGCGTTGGTGAGCAGCGCGCGCGTCATCCCGGTGAGGTCGACGCCGCCGTGCTCGAAGAAGCGCCGGTCCTCGGTGTCGATGACGGCATTGATCATCTCGACCGAGACCTCGGACAGCGGGACGACGATGCGGTTCTGGGTGTAGAAGGTCGCGAGGACGCGTCCGTCGGCCGCGAGGATCGTCGACTTCTCCGAGAGCGGCACCTGGGTCAGCTCGGCGGGGAGCTCGTCGAAGATCTGCGTCGTCTTGTTCGCCATCGCGCTGGTCGTCGCGACCGCCGGGAGCATGAGTCCGGCTCCGAGCAGCCCGCCGACCCCGGCGACGAGCGCGAAGGCCATCAGGAGCCCGAGAGCCTGTGCCGCGTTGACCTTGCGGCCCCGTCGGGGTGTCGATGCAGACGTCGCCATGCTGGAAGCGTACGTGAGCGGTCGGCGCACGGTGCCCTGCTCGTGTGAAGCACCCGTGCAGGTCTCGCCGCTCGATCATGCCCGAACGGCCCAGGTCGGGGTGGGCTCCTCGGTCGTACGGTAGGGGGAAGCACGTGCTTGAGGGGGTGTGCCTTGACAGCGGACCAGCACTGGACCGCGTACGGCGCCTGCGGGCGACTGTCTCCCGACGAGCTCTTCGTCGAGGGAGCAGCGCAGCGCAGCGCCCGTGAGGTGTGCCTGAACTGCCCCGTGCGCGTCGACTGCCTCGTCGACGCGCTCGACCACAGGATCGCCTTCGGTGTGTGGGGCGGCCTCACCGAGCGTGAGCGGCGCGCCCTGCTTCGCCGGTTCCCCGACGTCGCCGCCTGGCGGGACGTCCTCGCGCAGGACCCTGCTCTCGGCTCCGTCGTCGGACTGCGCACCGAGCAGTCGGCGATGAGGGCCGAGCACGCCGAGCCACCGGCGTCGCGCGGCCGCTAACGTCTACCCATGGCCACCACATGGGAGTACGCGACCATCCCGCTCCTCATCCACGCGACGAAGGCGATCCTCGACCAGTGGGGGGCCGACGGGTGGGAGCTCGTCCAGGTCGTCCCGGGCCCTGACGGCTCCGGCCTCGTGGCCTACCTCAAGCGTCCGCGGGGGGAGGCATGACCGGCGCGAGCCCGACCCACCGCCTCGCCGAGCTGGGGATCATCCTGCCGCCCGTCGCGGCGCCGGTCGCCGCGTACGTGCCGGCCGTGCGGACGGGCGACTACGTCTGGACCTCGGGCCAGCTCCCCTTCGTCGACGGAGCGCTGCCGGCCACGGGGAAGGTCGGGACCGGGCCGAGTCTCGTTGCACCGGAGGAAGCAGCAGGGCTGGCGCGGATCGCTGCGCTCAACGCCCTCGCCGCCGTCGCCGAGCAGGCCGGGGGGCTCGACCGGATCGTCCGGGTCGTCAAGCTCGTGGGCTTCGTCGCGAGCGACCCGACGTTCACCGGTCAGCCGGCGGTCGTCAACGGTGCGAGCGAGCTCATCGGGCAGATCTTCGGGGCAGCCGGGGTGCATGCGCGCAGCGCTGTCGGCGTCGCGGTGCTCCCGATGGACTCGCCCGTCGAGATCGAGCTGGTCGTCGAGCTCTCCTGAGACGCCCGGTCGACTGACCGAGGCGAGCAGCAGCTCAGCGGGAGCGGCGCTCGAGTCGCTCGACGTCCAGAAGGACGACCGTCCGGCCCTCGCGGCGGACCCAGCCGCGTGCGGTGAAGTCGGCGAGGGCCTTGTTCACGGTCTCCCGCGAGGCGCCGACCAGCTGGGCGAGCTCCTCCTGGGTGAGCCCGTGGGCCACCCTGATCCCGTCGTCCGTCGGCTCGCCGAAGCGCGTGGACAGGTCGAGGAGCGCCTTGGCCATCCGTCCGGGGACGTCGGCGAAGACGAGGTCGCTGAGCGTCTCGTTCGTGCGGCGCAGTCGCCGCGCCAGTGCCTCGAGCAGGTGCTTGGCCACGGCGGGGTAGCGCTCCAGCCACGTGATCAGCTCGTCGTGGCTGAGCTGGAGGAGGACGGTGTCCGAGACGGCTGAGGCCGTCGCCGTGCGCGGGCCGGGGTCGAAGAGGGAGAGCTCACCGAACATCTCGCCCGGACCGAGCACGGAGAGCAGGTTCTCGCGCCCGTCGGGCGAGCGCCGGCCGAGCTTCACGGCGCCGGAACCGATGAGGTAGAGCCGGTCACCGGGATCGCCTTCGTGGAAGACGGCCTTGCCGCGAGGCAGGTCGAGCCGGATCATCGTCTCGTAGAGGGCACGAGCGGCGGCGGGGCCGATGGCTGCGAAGAGGGGTGCCCTGAGCACCACGTCGTCATCCACCTGCACTGACCTCCTGATGTGACCTGTGTCTCCCTTGCCCCCGGGGACATCCTGCCCTATCGGCGGGGTCAGCGAGCGTCCCCGTGTCCCGTGGCTCCGCTGGTGAGCGCCTCAAGACCGCCGGTGAGCGCCCCGGCGACGGGCGATCCCATCCGAGCCAAGAGCGCGTCCGTCGTGTTCTCGAGGGCGCAGTCGATCTCGGTCGTGTACCCGCCGAGGCGGCGGTCGAGCTCTCGCAGCCGGTGCATGAGGTCGACCCGGTCAGCTGACTCGGCCGACGCCCAGATCGCCGAGCTCATCTCCCCGGCGAGGGGCAGCTCGACCCGAGGTGTCGGCAGGTGCTCCCACCCCGAGGTGCCGAGCGGCTCGGGCGGTGCATAGGCGCCGACCACGAGGTCGAGGCGGGCACGCAGCAGGCGCCGCCACCTGCCGACCTCGATCTTCTCGTGGCGCAGCGCCCGTCGTGCCTCCTGGAGGTCGCCGTCGGCCCAGGGGTCGTGACGCTGCACGGTGACCTTCTCTCTGCGGTGACGCGGTCGGCACTGCCTTCTGACCCACCCATCGGTGGCGGCGTCCCGAGGCTTGAGCGGTACGCGGCTCGATCACCCCAACGGTCCTCCGAAGTCACCCGAAGGGGGTGGACGCGCCTACTCTCGCGGACATGAGCGAGACGTCACTCGCCCGGACCCGCCGCGCCCGGCGCATCGACCGCGCCCTCGCCCAGCGATATCCGGACGCCCACTGCGAGCTCGACTTCCGGTCGCCGCTCGAGCTGCTCGTGGCGACCGTCCTCTCGGCCCAGACGACGGACGTCCGGGTCAACCTCACGACGCCGGCCCTCTTCGCTCGGTACCCGGCGGCTGCCGCCTATGCTGCTGCCGATCCGACGGAGCTCGAGGAGATCCTGCGCCCGACGGGCTTCTTCCGGGCCAAGGCCCGCGCGGTCATGGGTCTCGGCCGTGCCCTGGTCGAACGTCACGGTGGTCAGGTCCCGGCGAGGATGGCGGACCTCGTCGCCCTGCCCGGGGTGGGGCGCAAGACGGCGAACGTCGTCCTCGGCAACGCCTTCGGTGTCCCCGGGCTCCCGGTCGACACCCATGTGCTGCGGGTCAGCGGGCGCCTGGGCCTGACGCAGGAGCAGGACCCGGTCGCCGTCGAGCGCGACCTGTGCGCGCTGCTCCCGCCGCGCGAGTGGACGATGTTCTCGCACCGCGTCATCGCCCACGGCCGGCGGACCTGCCACGCCCGTCGGCCGGCGTGCGGAGCCTGCCCGATCCAGCAGTGGTGCCCTGCGTCAGGGATCGGCGAGCAGGACCCGGTGCTGGCCGCGCGGCTGGTCAAGGAGTCGGCGCACCAGGTGGGTGGCACGCCCGACGCTCAGAGCGACGGGATGCTCTGACCTCGCGGCCGGCTCTCGAGGTCCGCGAGCCAGTCGACGAGGAGGGCCGTCGACCGCTCCGGTGCCTCCTCCGGGACGAAGTGGCCGACGTCGGGCAGCATCTCGAACCGGAACGGGCTCCCGTGCCGGCCGGTGCCGACGGCGGCGGCCGGGACGAAGCGGTCGAGCCGGCCGTGCACCTGGAGGACCGGCACCTGCACCGGTCCGCGCACGGCTGCCAGGTAGCGCTGGCCGTCCACCCGGGGCATCGAGCGGGCGAGCCAGCGGAACATCTCCAGCGACGAGTGCGCCGCAGCGGGGATCCGCATCGCCTCCCGGTAGGTCGCGGCGACCGCCGCGTCGGGCCAACCCGGTGCCGACCACTCGGCGAGCAGCCGGCCGGTGAGGTCCCCCTTGGTGAGCCGGTGCTCGGGAAGGAGCGGGAGCTGGAAGAACGCGAGGCGGCGCCCGCTCGAACGTGCCAGCAGCGGCCGGGTCATCGTCGAGGAGTAGAGGCGGATCGGGTGGGCGGCGGAGAACACGGCGATCGCGCGAGTGACGGCAGGCTGGAGCGAGGGCATCGACCACGCGATCGTCCCGCCCAGCCCGTGGCCGACGACGACGGCGTTCTGCGCCCCGAGGGAGCGGATCACGCCCGCGACGTCGCGGGCAAGGGTCGGGATGTCATAGCCCTGGGGCGGCTTGTCCGAGGCCCCGCAGCCGCGCAGGTCCATCGCGACGGCCCGGTAGCCGGCGGCGGCGAGCCGCGGGAGCTGGTGGCGCCAGGCCCACCAGTGCTCGGGGAAGCCGTGCAGCAGCACGACGAGCGGGGCGAGGGGGTCGCTCCCGGCCTCAGCCACGTGGAAGCGCGCGCCGTTGGCGGAGACGAAACGGTGCTGCCACGGTCCGTCGACGAGCACGGCGGACGATTCGGTCACGGGGTGAACCTACCCCGCGTGGCCGCCCCCGAGTCGTCGTTCGCGGTGCGGTGGTGCCGGTCCCGCCTGGCGAGCATCGCGGCACCGATGACCGCAGCGGTGATCGATGCCGCGAGGACGGCTGCGCGGACGTGCTCGGTGACCGCCGAGCCCTCGGGGAAGGCCAGCTCGCCGATGAGCAGCGAGACGGTGAACCCGATACCGGCGACGGCGCCGACCGCAGCGATGTCCGACCAGCCGAGGCCGTCGGCGAGCGGGGTCCTGGTCAGTCGGGACACGAGCCAGGTCGCGGCGAGGATGCCGAGCGGCTTGCCCAGCACGAGACCGAGCGCGACGCCCTGCGCCGCCGGGTCGCGGACGGCATCGGCCATGGACTGCGGGTCAAGGGTGACCCCGGCAGCCATGATGGCGAAGAGGGGGACCGCGACGCCCGCCGACATCGGCCGCCAGCGGTGCTCGAAGCGTTCGGCGAGGCTGCGGCCACCTGCCGTCGGCGCGCGGGCCGGCACGACGAGGCCGAGCAGCACCCCGGCGATCGTCGCGTGGACCCCCGACTCGTGCATCGCGCCCCAGGCGAGGACGCCGAGCGGGACCAGGAGCACCGGGCTGGTGACGCCGCGGCGGGTCAGCAGGCCGAAGACGGCGACCACCAGGACCGAGCCGGCGAGCCAGCCGATGGCGATCGAGTCGCTGTAGAACACCGCGATGACGAGGATCGCGAGGAGGTCGTCCACGACGGCGAGCGTGAGCAGGAAGGCGCGCAGCGAGCTGGGCAGGCTGCGGCCGACGATCGCCAGGACGGCCACCGCGAACGCGATGTCGGTCGCGGTCGGCACCGCCCATCCCGAGAGGTCGCCTCGTCCGGCGTTGACCACGGTGTAGACGAGCGCCGGGACGGCCATCCCGCCGATGGCGGCGACGATCGGCAGCGCAGCCGTGGCCGGGCGACGGAGCTCGCCGTCCACGATCTCCCGCTTGAGCTCGAGGCCGACGACGAAGAAGAAGATCGTCAGCAGCCCGTCGCTCGCCCAGTGACCGAGGCTCAGGTCCAGGTGCAGGGCCGCGGGTCCGACGACGAGATCGCGAAGGCCCGCATAGGCCTCCCGCGCGGGGGAGTTGGACCAGACGAGGGCGACCAGCGTCCCGACCAGGAGCAGGGCACCGCCGGTGGTCTCGGTCCGCAGGATGTCGGCGAGGCTGCGCTCCTGGCGGTCCGAGAGCCGGGCGAACAGGCGTGGGCCCGCGTCGATGAGCCGTCGTACCCGGCGATCGCCTGCCATGGGCCTCCTCGTGACGAGCCCGAGCCGAGACCGGCACCGGGTCGTCCCAGGATAGGTGAGGCGAGCGCCGACGGACCGGGCGCCGACCGGATCGTGCCGCGACGCCAACGACCGGTCGCGTCAGTCGACGCTCGCCGAGACCTCGGTCGAGGACCCCTCGCGACGGTCGCGCTGGGGGTCGAAGCGGTAGCCGACGTTGCGCACCGTCCCGATGAGCTGGTCGTGCTCGGAGCCGAGCTTCGCGCGCAGCCGTCGTACGTGCACGTCGACGGTCCGCGTCCCGCCGAAGTAGTCGTAGCCCCAGACCTCCTGAAGCAGCTGGGCGCGGGTGAACACCCGCCCCGGATGCTGCGCGAGGTACTTGAGGAGCTCGAACTCCTTGTACGTCAGGTCCAGCGGCCGCCCTCGGACACGTGCCGTGTAGCCGCTCGCGTCGATGGTGAGGTCACCGGAGGAGATCTCGTCCGGCTCGTCGGCAGCCCGGTTCACGTTCGACCGCTCGATGACGATCCGTAGCCGCGCCTCGACCTCGGCGGGCGAGGCGTCCGAGAGGAGGATGTCGGCCGCACCCCACTCGGCGGTCACCACCGTGAGGCCCCCCTCCGTGAGCACGAGCACGAGCGGGACGGTCAGGCCGGTCGCGCGCAGCAGGCGGCAGGTCGAGCGGGCCGCCGCGAGGTCACGCCTGGCATCGAGCATGAGGACGTCGGCGTCGGGGGCGTCGAGCAGGGCGGACGGCTCGATCGGGAGCACGCGGACCTTGTGCGCGAGCAGCCCGAGGGCAGGGAGCACCTGGGTGGAGCCCCCAAGCGACGGGGTGAGAAGCAGCAGGTCTGCCACGGGGCGCGCCTCCATCGTGACGAGGACGCCCCACCGTACCGCCCGGCAGGCGCGCACGATGCGGACCTTGGATCTGCGAGACTGTCTCGGTGCTGCGACACCTGACCTGCGACGACGTGGTCGAGAGCTGATGGACGTCTCGACCAGGGCCGTGCTGACGGCTGTGCTCGGCGCGGTCGTCGCCGGGGCTGCTGTGCTCGACCCGAAGGCGCTCGTCGCGGTCGTCCTGCTGCTGGCCCTCGCGCTCGCCTACGGCTGGCCGCGCCTGCTGGAGCTCCCGGTCCCGCTCGGGGCCTTCGTCGTCGTCGCGCTCGGCGGGGCAGGCGGGGCGGGCGTCACCGCTGCCACGAGGGGAGAGCCCTACCTTCGGGAGCTCCCGGTCGTCCTCGCGCTCGCGGTGCTGCTCACCTTCGTCAACGAGATGGCGCGGCAGGACGGGCGCCACCGGCTGCTCGACTCGGTCGCGGGGACGATCACCGGGGTGCTCGTCGCCGCCGCCTCGGCCGGGTGGATCGCCGCCGTCCGCACGCCCGGTGGGTCCGGGCTCGTGGTCGCGGGAGCCGTCGCCCTCTTCCTGGGTTCCGCTGCGGCTGCCGTCCCGTTCGGCGGCTGGCTGGCGGTGCTGGTCACCTCCGGCGCGGCCATCGCCGGCGGCGCGGGCGCCGGGGTGGTCATGCCGCGGATTGACGCGCTCACCGGTTCGCTGATCGGGCTCGCCGTCGGCGTGCTGGTCGCGGTGCTGCACGCGCTCCTCGAGAGGGTGCCGACGCTCGTGGGACGCTGGGCCTCGATCGCCGCCGTCGTGCTCCCGGTCTCGGTGAGCGGGATCGTCGTCTACGTCATCGGGCGCGTCCTGCTCGGCTGAGCGTGCACCTGCTCGCCGCGGGTCCCGCGTCAGTACACGAGCGCCTGCGCACCCGGCGCGAGGATCTCCTCGACGAAGCTCGCCGCACCGGCGATCCGCACCCTGGGAAGGACGGCGGACGGGTCGATCCCGCGGCGCGCAGCGCACTGCGTGCACAGGGTCACCGTGCCCGCCTCCAGGACGACGGCGAGGAGCTCAGCAGCCGGCGCCGCATGGCGGAGGTCGACCGCCGCCGCGCCGCCGGGCAGGGCGAGCCATGACGCCTCGCCGGTGAGCCAGAGGCTCACCTCCGCGCCGGCGGCGACGCCGGCGGCCGCCACCGTCAGCGCCTGGGTGGCGGACTCGGGGCGGTCGGCGCCGGACGTCGTCTTGATCACCAGGGTGCGGGGGCTGGACATCGCTCCAGCCTAGATCGCGCCGTGCCGCGCCCGGACGCCGGGGAACGTAGGATCTGCCCATGGCTGGACTCGAGCTCTTCTACATCGGTCTGCTGGTCGCGGCGACGCTGACGATCGGCTGGTTCGCGGTCTTCGTCGTCCTCAAGCTCTACAAGGGACAGCGCTGATCGATGTCCCTCGTGCTGCCGGAAGGACTGGCTCCCGAGGTGTACCCGCTCGCCTGGCTCGTCGGTACCTGGCGCGGCGAGGGTGAGGTGTCCTACCCGGGGGTCCCACGGCTCGCGATCCACGCCGAGTCGGTCGTCGCGCACGACGGCGGGCCGTACCTGTCCTGGACCACGACGATCCGCACCGCCGACGACGAGGTGATCTGGTCGACGGAGAGCGGCTTCTGGCGCGTCCCGACCGAGCGTCCGGACGACCTGCCGGCTGACCGGCACCCCGTCGAGCTCCTGCTGGTGGACCCCGCTGGGCACCTGACGCTCTACGCCGGCGTGGTCGGCAGCGGCCGGATCGACCTCGCGAGCGACCTCGTCGCCCGCTCGCCCGATGCGCCCGAGCTGAACGCCGCGACGCGGCTCTTCGGGCTCGTGGCCGGCGAGCTCCTCTGGACCTGGGACATCGCGGCCTTCGGCGAGCCCTTGCAGTCCTACTCCTCCCTGCAGATGAGCAGGGTCGGATGACCAGTCCCCTGCTCCTGCTGCCCGGCGCCGTCAACGGCTTCGGGCCCGATGCGGGCGTCGCGTGGCACTACGGCGACCCGGTCGCCGAGCAGCGCGCCCTGGAGGCGGGTCACGCCGTCGTCGACCAGTCGCACCTCGGGGTGGTCTCCGTCTCCGGACCGGACCGCCTCACCTGGCTGCACTCCTTGACCTCTCAGCACCTGAGCGAGCTCGCGCCGTTCACCTCGACCGAGACGCTCGTGCTCGACCCGAACGGGCGCGTCGAGCACCTCGCCGGCGTCGTCGACGACGGCAGCACCACCTGGCTGCTCACGCAGACGGCAGCCGGGCTCGCGGCATGGCTGGACCGGATGCGCTTCATGCTGCGGGTCGAGGTCGCCGACGTCACCGAGCAGTGGGCGGTGCTCGGGGAGCCGATCGACGCCGAGGGAGCTCCCGGCGGGCCGCTGACCTGGCGCGACCCCTGGCCGCGGACCGCCGTCGGCGGCACCGACTACGGGCCGCCGGACGCGGAGCACCCCGTACGCCCCTGGCGCCTCGTCCTGGTGCCGCGGGCGGCGGTCGCCGAGGAGGTGGCAGCGCGGCAGGCCGCCGGCGCCCGCCTCGCCGGGACGTGGGCGAGCGAGGCGCTGCGGATCGCCGCCTGGCGCCCCGGCGCCTCGGAGGTCGACCACCGCACGATCCCGCACGAGCTCGACCTGCTCCGGACGGCCGTCCACCTCACCAAGGGCTGCTACCGCGGGCAGGAGACGGTCGCCAGGGTGCACAACCTCGGTCGGCCCCCGCGCCGGCTCGTCATGCTGCACCTCGACGGCTCGGGTCACGTCCTGCCGGAGCCCGGCGCGGAGGTCACCGCTGGCGAGCGCGTCGTCGGGGCGGTCACCAGCGTCGCTCGGCACCATGAGCTCGGTCCGATCGCCCTCGCCGTCATCAAGCGAGGGGTGCCCGCTCAGGACGAGCTCCTGGTGGCCGCGACGGATGGTGCGGTGGCTGCGGCGCAGGAGATCGTGGTGCACCCTGACCATGCACCCGTCGTGCGGACGCCGCCTGCGGTGGCTCGAGGTCTGCGCCCGCCGACGCGGACGTGAGGGTCGATCTCGTCCTTCGGGCCCGGGGACGCCAGGGCTGGGCGAGGGTGCGCCGCGCGGCGCTCCCGGTGCTCTTCGCCAGCCTCGCGGCGGGTGTGGCCTATGCGATCGCCCGGTACGGGCTCGGGCACGCGTTCCCGTTCTTCGCGCCCGCCTCCGCGTGGATCGCCCTCGGCTTCACAGCCGACCGGCAGCCGCGCAGGGTTGCCGAGCTGGCGATCGGGGTCGCCGTCGGGGTCGGAGCCGGCGACCTCCTGGTGCACGTCATCGGCGCGGGTGCTGTCCAGGTGGCGCTCGTGCTCTTCGTCGCCGTGCTGCTCGCCCGGCTGCTGGATCGCGGTGACCTCCTCGCGGTCCAGGCCGGGGTGCAGGCGGTCGTCATCGTCGTGCTCCCCGCCTCGGCGACCGGGGGGCCGTTCAACCGGTGGCTCGACGCGCTGGTCGGCGGTGTGGTCGCCCTCATCGTCTCGGTGCTCTCGCCGCAGGACCCGAGACGGCGGGTGCGCTCGCTCGCCGGAGAGGCGATGCGGGAGATCTCCGCGGTGCTCGAGCCGCTCGCGGCCGGCCTCGAGCGGGCGAGGCTCGACGACATCGACGAGGCCCTCGTGCGAGGGCGGGCGTCGCAGCCGGTGCTCGACCAGTGGCGCTCGGCGACCCTTGCCGCCCGCGACGCCGCCCGCGTCTCGCCGGCCTTCCGCCGCCACCTGCCAGAGCTCGTCGAGCTCGAGGGCTCGGCAGTCCTTGCGGACCGTGCGATGCGGAACACGCGGGTCCTGGTCCGTCGCGCCCGCATGGTCGTGGACCAGGGCCAGGGCAGCGAGACGTCGCTCCGGGCCCTGGCGGCGCTGGTCCATGAGCTTCGCCTCGCCGTCGACGACCTCGGCATCGTCCTCGCGGGGGGCAGGTCTCCCGACGAGGTGCGCCGACGGCTCGCGGGCGTCGCCGAGCGCGTCGACCCCTACCGGATCGCGCCGCAGGACTGGCACGTGCAGAGCCTCGTCATGCTCGGCCGTTCACTCGTGGTCGACCTCGAGGAGGCCGCCGGGACCGCGCCAGAGGAGGCGCGAGCGTGGCTGCCCGAGATCTGAGCGACCCGCCGGCGACTCCCCGCCGCGGGATGCGCTCGTCTTCGCGCAGGTGGGAAGCCATTTCACCCGGTGCGTCACTCCGCCGGAGTACGCAGGAGGGTCGCTCTCGTGCCGATGTGTCGGGTGTGTCCACCCCGTCCTTGCGTGACCTGATCGAGCCTCGCGACCGCGTCGCGGCCGGTCGCACGCTCGCGATCACCGCTGTCATCGCGGCAGCCGTGACGGTCGGGTACGAGGTCGTCGGAGCGGTCGGCGGCCTCGCAGAGAGCACGGCGGTGACCCAGCTGGCGGCCACGGGGATCGGGGCGGTCCTGCTCGGCGTCGCTCTTGTCGCCTGGGCGGTGCCGGAGCGAGCCCCCCGCTCCTTGTGGGTCGGCGCACCGCTGCTCGGGATCGCGATCGTGCTCTGGATCGGGCTCGGCACCAGCGACGCCTCGGCCGCGGCGCAGATCGGCCTGGTCTATCCGATCGTGTACGCCGGCGCCCACCTCCGGACGGTCACGGCGTGGGTGATCACGGTGCTCTCCTCGTTGGCAGAGATCGTCGTCGTGGTGCATGGCGCGGGGTCCTCGTTGACCTCCGTCGCCCAGATCGTCGCGGTCCTCCCGTGCTTCGCGATGGTCACCCTGGTCCTCGCGGCGCTCTCGCGGCACCAGGAGGAGCTGACCAGCCAGCTGCGCGCGGCCGCAGCGGTCGATCAGCTCACCGGGCTCTTCAGCAGGGGGCGGCTGGAGGAGGTCGCCGTCGAGGTCCTCGCCTCGCCGTGCCTGCCAGGCGACTTCTCGCTCGGGACCGGGCTGGCGATCATCGACGTCGACCACTTCAAGGCGCTCAACGACACCTACGGGCACCCGATCGGCGATGCGGCCCTGGTGCACGTCGCCGCGGTGCTGCGGGGCAGCGTCGGTGCGCACGTCACGGTCGCCCGGCTGGGTGGTGACGAGCTCGCCCTGCTGGTCCCCTGCTGCACCGCCCAGGACGCGGCGCGCGCGGCGGAGGCGGTCGTCGCCGCCCTGAGCAGGACGCCGATGCGCCACCAGGGCGGCGAGATCCCGATCAGCCTCAGCGTCGGGGTCGCTCATGTGACGGCTTCGCGGTCCCAGGGCCTCGCCCAGCTCTACGCGGCAGCCGACGCCGCGCTCTACGAGGCGAAGCTCTCGGGGCGCGGTCGGGTCATCGTGGCGTGACGGAGGTCCCAGGTCGCCGGGCAGCGACCACCTCGCCGCTGACCCCGACGCCCCCGGCCGGTGGGCTGCTCGGCGGGCCGGAGTCTCGTAGGCTCCCCTCGTGATCCGCTCCCTTCAGGTCTACATCTACCTCGCCCTGTACCTCGCTGTCTTCGTGCTGAGCGTCGTCTCGCTCGTCGACGCTGCGCGCAGGCCCGCCGCGGCCTTCACGAACGCCGGCAAGCGCAGCAAGACCTTCTGGACGGCGCTGCTCGGCGGCGCGACGGCGGTCGCCTTCGTCGCGATCCCCTATCCGTTGGGTCTCGGACTGCTCTCCTTCCTCGCCCTCGGCAGCGCCGTCGCGGCGCTCGTCTACCTCTACGACGTGAAGCCGGCCCTGGGTCCGAGCCGGCGCGGGCCGCGCGGCCCGCGGAGCGGCGGCGGGTGGTGAACCCGCGGGGCGGCGTGCCGCTCGCCTCCGTCGTGCGGTCAGGGCTCGTGGAGTCCGTGCACAACGGTCACCTCCTGGTGCGCGGGCCGTCGGACGACGTCCTCGTGCTCGGCGACGTCGATGCGCCGATCTGGCCACGCTCGGCCGTCAAGCCGCTCCAGGCGGTCGCCCTGCTGCGCGCCGGTCTGCGCATCGACGAGACGGGCCTCGCGCTGGCCACGGCGAGCCATGAGGGCACCGAGGCCCACCTGACGGTCGTCAGGCGGGTCCTCGCCGAGGCCGGGATGAGCGAGCTCGACCTGCAGAACACCCCGACCTCCCGCTCGGCACTGGCGCAGCGGCGGCGTGGCGGGCCGCGGGTCATGGTCCGTCGAGCCTGACCCAGAACTGCTCTGGCAAGCATGCGGCCATGCTGCTGACCTGCGTGCAGGCCGGCTGGGACCCGCGCACCTACCTCGACCCCGAGCACCCGCTGCAGCGACTGGTCCGCGCGACCGTCGACGACCTCACCGGTGTCCGGGTCGAGCGCGTCGGCATGGACGGCTGCGGCGCGCCCCTGTTCTCGACCACGCTGCGAGGCCTGGCGCGGGCCTTCGCCCGCATCGCGACCGCGGCTCCCGGTACCCCGGAGGCGCTGGTCATGGGCGCCATCACTGCGCACCCCGCGCTCGTCGGTGGCCGGCACCGCGACGTGACTGCCGTGCTCGCAGCCGTGCCAGGGATGCTCGCCAAGGACGGTGCCGAGGGCGTGTTCGCCGCGGCGCTCCCCGACGGCTCCGGCCTCGCCGTCAAGGTGGCCGACGGCAGCGACCGACCGCTCCGCGCCGTCGTCGCCGACGTGCTGCTGCAGATCGCCCCGGCCGAGCGGCACGAGGCGCTGCGCGCGCTGGGGCGCACCGTCGTCCTCGGCCACGGCCGACCGGTCGGCGAGGTCGTCTCCGTCCTTCGTGTCGACGAGCCCGCCGCCAGATGAAGGCCGTCGTCCAGCGGGTCGCCTCCGCATCGGTCCGGGTCGACGGTCAGGTGGTCGGCGAGATCGGCGCGGGTCTCCTCGTGCTCGTCGGCGTGACCCATGACGACGGTCCGGCACAGGTCGAGCTCATCGCTCGGAAGGTCGCCGAGCTGCGCATCCTGCGTGGGGAGGCCTCCGTTCTCGACGCGGGTGCAGCGGTGCTGGTGGTCAGCCAGTTCACGCTCTACGCCGACACCCGCAAGGGACGCCGCCCGACGTGGAACGCCGCCGCCCCCGGCCCGGTCGCCGAACCCCTCGTCGACGCCGTCGCCGACTCGCTACGCGCGCGCGGGATCACCGTCGCGACCGGCCGGTTCGGCGCGGACATGGCGGTCGAGCTGGTCAACGACGGTCCGGTGACCATCCTGCTCGAGGCCTGAGGTCACCGGGGTCTCCTGCTCAGGCGTCCAGGCGAGCGAGCTCCTCGGCACTCAGCACCAGCTCGGCAGCGGCTGCCGAGTCGGTGATGCTCGCCGGCCTGCTCGCGCCGGGGATCGGCAGCACGACGGGCGCCTTCGCGAGCTCCCAGGCGAGGCAGACCTGCTGCGGGCTGACGCCGTGCGCCGCCGCGACCTCGGCGAAGGCCGAGTGCCTGCTGCCGAGTGCAGCCGCGTTCGCGATCCCGCCGAGCGGGCTCCACGGCAGGAAGGCGATGCCGAGCTCTGAGCAGAGCTCGAGCTCGGGCTCGCTGGAGCGGAAGCGCGGCGAGAACTGGTTCTGCACGCTCGCCAGGCGGCCGCCGAGGATCTCCTGAGCCAGACGGATCTGCTCGGGGTTCGCGTTCGAGATGCCGGCCAGCTGGATCTTTCCCTCGTCGAGCAGGTCCCGGATCGCGCCGACGGAGTCCTCGTAGGGGATCGCGGGGTCGGGGCGGTGGAACTGGTAGAGCCCGATCGCCTCGACGTCGAGGCGCTGCAGCGAGGCCTCGCACGCCGTCCTCAGGTACGCGGGGTCGCCCTGGACGTACCAGGACCCGTCGCCCGGGCGACGGTGCCCGCCCTTGGTCGCGACGAGGACGTCATCGGGCCCGACACCGGCCAGGCGCAGGGCCTTGGCGATGAGGAGCTCGTTGTGGCCGACGTCGGCAGCGGTCAGGTGGTAGGCGTCGGCGGTGTCGATGAGGGTGACCCCGGCGTCGAGGGCCGCGTGGATCGTGGCGATCGCTCGGGCCTCGTCCGGGCGTCCCTCGATGGACAGCGGCATGCCACCGAGCCCGATCGCGCTGACCTGACGTCCACCGATGCTGCGCTGCTCCATGAGGGCCTCCTGCGTCGTCGTATCGATACGAGCCTCACTGTGCACCTCTCGACGGCCGCCGACAAACCGAGGCGTCTGCGTGCGGTGGCGTGCGGCCGGCCGGACAGGCTGCCGGGCGTCCCCAGCGGACGCCGGACCCACGCCGTGGCCCGGTGCCGTGCGCTCACCGCGCGGCGAGCTCCATCCCGAGCAGCCCCGCGAGCATCCGGGCGACCCCGTCCTCCGTGTTGGCCGGGGCGCCGAAGCGTGCGGTGGCCAGCACCTGCGGGTGCGCGTTCGCCATCGCGAAGGAGGTGCCCGCCGCAGCGATCAGCTGCATGTCGTTGAGGTAGTCGCCGAAGGCCACCGTCTGCGCGCGGCTGATGCCGAGCGCGCGCTGGACGGCCTGGAGCGCCGCGCCCTTGTCGGTCCCGATGTTCATCACGTCGACCCAGTGCGCTCCGGAGATGACGACCTGCTGGGTCTCGCGCAGGTGCACCATCTCCGGGTACGTGGTCTCGGCCGCCTGTCCGGCGTCGTAGACGGCGATCTTGAGCACCTCGTCCTCGACCGCGAGGAGGTCGTCGACGGTGGTCACCTCGGCGTAGTACTGGTCGACCTCCGCGCGGAAGTGCAGGTCGGTGCTCTCGACGTAGGCCGTCTGCTTGCCGCAGACGACCGCTCCCACCGGCAGCCCGTCGGCGTGCAGCCGGCGCGCGACGAGGACGGCGTCCGCCACCACGGTCGTCGACACGACGTCGGAGCTGATCTCCACGCCGTCGCGCACGACGAAGGCTCCGTTCTCGGCGATGACGACGACCTCGGCCTCGGCGCGCTCGAAGTCGCGCGCCAGGGTCGCGTACTGCCGCCCGCTCGCCGGGCACCACAGGATCCCGCGCCGCCCCATCTCGGCGATCAGCGGCCAGATCGACCCGGGGACGGCGTGGTCGGCGTCGAGCAGCGTCCCGTCCATGTCGACGGCGACGAGGCGGATGGTCGCGCCCAGCTCGAGCAGCTCGGCGGCGGACGGGATCCGGGGGGTGGGGGAGTCGCTCACTGGCCCCAGTCTTCCGTACCGGCTCGCCGACCGGTGCGACGGTGCTCGCCGCTGGCGCGCGTCGGGTCGTCGTAGGCTCCGGGGATGTTCGCTCGCCTCCCTCCGCTCGGGCGCGGTTCGGTCACCATGCAGGTCCGCTGGTCCGACGTCGACCTCTTCGGGCACGTGAACAACGCCGCGTTCCTCGGCTACCTCGACGACGCCCGCTTCACGATCTTCTCCGGGATGGGCGTGGACGCGACAGGTGCGCTCACCGCGAGCCTGCTCGTCGTGGTCAAGCACGAGATCGACTACCTCGCCCCGCTCACCTTCCGGCCCGCGCCGATCGCCGTGGAGGTCTGGGTGCCGCGCATCGGGCGATCCTCGGTCGACATCGCCTACGAGGTGGTCGACGAGCCGGGGACGGTCTACCTGCGGGCGCGCTCGCGGATGGTCCAGCTCGACAGCGCGAGCCACTCGGCGCGGGCGTTCACCCCGAAGGAGCGCGCGGTGTTCGAGGAGTACCCGGGCGAGGCGCCCGAGCTCCACCCCTGGTGAGGGCCGCTACCCGAGGACGGCGTCCCACGCAGCCTTGATCGAGGCCGGCAGCTCGCGGGCGTGCCAGAGCAGGAACTGCTCGGGCTGCACGCTCGAGGCCGCCACCCCGATCCCCGCGACGTCGATCCCGGCCTGCCGGCAGGAGAAGAGCGCACGACGTAGGTGGTAGTCCTGGGTGATGACGACGGCTCGGTCCACCCCGAAGACCTCGTGCGCCCGCACGCAGGAGGCGGTGGTGTCCACGCCCTCGCGGTCCAGCACGATCGCGTCGACCGGCACGCCGCGGTCCAGCAGGTAGTCGCGCATCGACCCGGGCTCGTCGTGGCTCGCGAGCAGCCCGTCGCCCGAGACGAGGATCGACCGCACGGTGCCGGACGCGGAGAGACCGGCCGCGGCGTCGAGTCGGCGGCGCAGGTAGGTGGAGGGCGACCCGTCGGGCCGTAGGCCGGCGCCGAGCACCAGGGCGACGTCGGTCGCCGGCACCGTCGCGGGGTCGGCGACGATCAGCGTCTGGCCGACGGCCTGGACCCAGACCACGGGCGCGAGGAGCACGACGACGGCTGCGGCGCCCCAGGTGAGCAGGCGTGGCCGTCGGCTGCGGCGGCGCCGCGTCGTGGTCCCGGTGGCGGTGGCGGTGGCAGGGTCGGGGCGGCGGGGCACCGCTCGAGCGTAGGCACACCCGTGGCACGGTGGCGGCGGATCGCCGCTGATCATCGTCCGGGCCGGGCCGGGCCGGTCCGGGCTGGTGGCGGGCGGGTGCAAGGATCACGCCCCTGGCGAACACGGGCAGTGCCGGGGCACTCCCGTGGTTAGCCTTGCTGCACGACGTCCAGGCCGCCCGGATCTTCCGTACGGCGCACGCCGCCCGCAAGGAGCGCAGATGTTCGAGAGATTCACTGACCGAGCCCGCCGCGTGGTCGTCCTCGCCCAGGAAGAGGCGCGGATGCTCAACCACAACTACATCGGCACCGAGCACATCCTGCTCGG
>JBBRGX010000037.1:0-21103 GCA_038223605.1 Actinomycetales bacterium
ATACCCGACAACCACCCGCTGATCCAGCCGAAGGGGGCGGTGACCAACATCACGCATGTGCGCTGGATGGCCATCACGCGGGAACGCTCGTTCCTGTCGACATGAAGGGCCACCAGAGACTCAGTCAGCATGAACAGGAGCCCGCCTCCGAACGCGTCGAGCATGAGGCAGATGGCGAGGAGGGCATAGGTGGGTGCGACGGCCGCGCCGTCGGGGGTCGGAATGCCGACCAGAAGGAGCTGGCCGGCAAGGTAGACCACAAAGCCGATCAGGGTGGGCGCCTTCAGATGCTTGGCGTGCGTGAGGAGCGGGATGAGCGTGAAGAAGAACAGGACGGACAGCAGCGAGCGGACCATCGGGAAGAACGGCAGGAGCCCGTCGGGCACGCCGAGACGCCGGCTGATGACAACCTGCCAGAAGATGCCGTTGACCAGCACGACGGCGCCGACGATGGCAGCGATGCCGAGCGAGAAGATGGTGCCCTTGGAGCGGAGGATCAGCGTGAGCACGCCGCGGTACTCGGACAACGACGTCCAGATGCTCACGCCGCGCGTCTGCTCCATCCGGACGCGACCCGTCGCGGTCTCGGTCGTGTAGCGGAAGAGGAGCCAGATCTTCACCGACATGATGAAGAAGGCGTTCACGTAGAGGATCCGGACCGCGAACACAAGACCCAGGTTGGAGACCAGGATCGCAGCGATCGGCGCGAACAGCGCGGAGAACTCGGCTGCCACCTTGATCAGCGAGTACACCTTCGGGATCTCCGCGCGGTCGACATCCTCGACGAGCAGGCAATCCCAGGAGTTCTGCGTCACTTGCCACGCGCCATTGACGAGGGACGCGACGAGGAACCACCAGAAGTTCTGCGCGAAGGCCCAGACGAGTGAGGGGATGACCCAGGCGATGATGTCGAAGACGGCGGTGGTCATCCGCCGCCCGAGCTTGTCCGTGATCACGCCGCTGAGTAGCCCGAAGACCACCTGGGACAGCATCGAGATGGTGGCCAGCAGTCCGATCTGCGCGTCGAGGACGCCCAACGCCAGCATGAACACCGACGCATACGGCAGCACCAGCATCATCGAGAGTCCCCACAGGGGCTCGGTGTAGACGGATGCGCGGCCGTTGCCTCGAAGCCCGAGCAGGGTCACGATCATCGGGTTGCGGACGCGAAACACCAGGTCAGTCAACCCGCGCGTGCCCGTCGTGTCGAATTCGGGCGACCAGGTCCTGGAAGACCCACGCGCTCATCGGGCATGAGCGTGCAGATCGCAGCGCGGCATGTCACACCTCACTCGCCTGGGGGGGTGGCAGGCGTGCGAGGAACGAGCACGCGGACAGTCCGGTGCGCGCACGGCCGGACGCCCGACCTGCCTACGCGAGGTCAAAGAATGCTCAACGAGCCCGCAACATCTCCGCGACCTGGAACGCCATCTCCAACGACTGCTGATGATTCAGCCGCGGATCCACCAGCGTCTCGTACCGCAGGGCCAGCCCCGCGTCGTCGATCTGCTCCGACCCGCCGAGCACCTCGGTCACGTCGTCCCCCGTGAGCTCGACATGCAGGCCACCCGGGTGCGAGCCCACCGCGCGGTGCACCTCGAAGAAGCCACGGACCTCGTCGATGACGTCCTCGAGCCGGCGCGTCTTGTACCCGCTGGAAGAGGTGATCGTGTTGCCGTGCATCGGGTCGGTCACCCAGGTGACCGGACGCCCGGAGGCCGTGACCTTCTCCAGCAGCGGCGGGAGCGCGTCGCGGATCCGGCCGGCACCCATCCGGGTGATGAACGTGAGGCGACCCGGCAGATCGCCCGGGTTGAGCTTGTCCATCAGCGCGAGGGCGTCGTCGGCCGTCGTCGCGGGGCCGAGCTTCACGCCGATCGGGTTGCGCACCTTGGACAGGAAGTCCACGTGCGCGCCGGCGACGTCGCGCGTCCGCTCCCCGATCCACAGGAAGTGCGCCGAGCAGTCGTAGGCGGTCCCGGTGCGCGAGTCGATGCGCGTCAGCGCACGCTCGTAGTCCAGGAGCAGCGCCTCGTGGCTGGAGAAGAACTCCACCGTCCGCAACGCGTCGAAGTCGGCGCCCGCCGCCGCCATGAACCGGATCGCGCGGTCGATCTCGCCGGCGACCTGCTCGTAGGCCGCGTAGGCCGGGTTGGCGGTGAAGCCCCGGTTCCACTCGTGCACCCGACGCAGGTCGGCGAATCCACCCGTCGTGAAGGCCCGGATGAGGTTGAGCGTCGCCGCGGACCGGTTGTAGGCGTCCACGAGCCGGTGCGGGTCGGGGATGCGGTGCTCGGGGGTGAAGGAGTGGGCGTTGACCGCGTCTCCCCGGTACGCCGGCAACGTCACGCCCTCGCGTGTCTCGTCGTCCGAGGAGCGCGGCTTGGCGTACTGCCCAGCCATCCGGCCGACCTTGATGATCGGCGTGCTCGCTCCGTAGGTGAGCACGACAGCCATCTGCAGGATCGTCTTGATCTTGTTGCGGATGTTGTCGGCCGTCGCCTCGGCGAAGGTCTCTGCGCAGTCGCCACCCTGCAGGACGAAGGCCTCGCCGCGACCGGCGGCCGCGAGCCGTTGCATCAGCACGTCGGCCTCACCGGCGAAGACGAGCGGCGGCATGCTCGACAGCTCGGCGACCGCTCGCGTCACGGCGTGCGGGTCAGGCCATGACGGCTGCTGCTCGGCGGCCATCGACCGCCAGGCATCCAGGGCCTGGAGGAGTCCTGGCTCCGGCGCGACGCTCACCGCGCGCTCAATGGGAGCTCGCGGGGACGAAGGGCTGGCCGATGTCGGCCAGCATCGGCCCGAACCACTCGACGGAGGTGTCGAAGGGCTTTCCGCCCGCGATCCGCGGGAAGGCGATCGCCTTGAGCCGGTCGCCGTCCTCCTCGTCGTGGCCGATGACGCCGGACTCGCCACGCAGGGCGCACTCGACCGCGAGGTCCGTCATCGACTTGATGAGGCGCAGGTCCTCGGCGTTCGCCGCAGCGGCGCGCGAGTAGTAGCCGGACTTCTGCACCATCGTCTTCTCGGCGCCGAGCTTGGCGGCGAACTGCTCGGCGAACCACTGGCCGGGGTTGACGGTGTCGAGCTTGACGTGGCCGAAGGGGTCGCGCTGGACCGTCTCCCCCGCCGCCTCGAGCTGCGCGACGATCTCGTTCATCCCGGCGCCCTCGGACAGGAAGATGTTGACGTTGCCGACCTCGTCCATGACGGTGCGCAGGCGAGCGGCCTCGGCGTCGATGTCGAGCGCCATCTCCGGGAGGAAGACGGCGTGGATGTCCCAGCGCTCACGGGTGAGGCCGAGGCTCGGCACCCACTCCTGGGTGTCGAGCCAGCGGCGGTACTCGGCGGCGGCGGCGGCCGTCAGCCAGCCGCAGTGCCGGCCCATGACCTCGTGCACGATGAGCATCCGGTTGCCGGAGCGGTGCTCGCCGATGATGTTCTTCGCGAAGTGCGCTGCCTCCTCGGCCGCCGTCCACGCCCCGAGCGACTGCTTGATCGGGATGACGTCGTTGTCGATCGTCTTGGGCAGGCCGACGACCGTCAGCTCGTAGCCGTTCTCGTGCAGGTAGGCGGCGAGGTCGGCAGCCGTCGTGTTCGTGTCGTCGCCACCGATGGTGTGCAGCACGTCGACACCGTCGGCCTTGAGCTGCTCGGCAGCGACCTCGAGGGGGTTCTGGCCCTCGGCGACCAGTCCGCGCTTGACGCAGTCCGCGGCGTTCGTCAGCTTGACCCGCGAGTTGCCGATCGGGCTGCCCCCGAACCGGTGCAGGATCCCGGCCTTGGCACGACCCTCGGCGTCGACGACGATCATCGTGCCCGTCAGCAGGCCGTGGTAGCCGTGCTGGTAGGCGATGATCTCGATCTCAGGGGCGATCTCCGTGTACCGCTCGATCAGGCCACCGACGGCAGAGGACAGGCAGGGGGCGAACCCGCCGGCGGTGAGCAGCGCGACACGACGAACCGACATGGTGGAGAGCCTTCCGTAGATCAGGACGCAGACGATCGCAGCATGGGCGACGGACGAGGAGTGCGGCGGGCCGTTGGTCCTGCCCACCCATGGCCGGCGACCGCGTCATTCTACCGACGCGTCGCCGTCCTCTTCCGGTGGGACCGGAACCTGGACGTCGGGGACCTCGCGGCCGCCCGGTGCGGCGGCGGAGGTCTCGACCGGGTCGCCGCTCAACGGGTCCTTGCCGGCCGCGATCCGCGCCTTGGCGGTCGCGGCGTACATGTCCACGTACTCCTGCCCGGAGATCAGCAGCAGCGCGTACATGATCTCGTCGGTGACCGAACGCAGGATGAACCTGTCGTTCTCCATGCCCCGGTAGCGGCTGAAGTCGAGCGGCTCACCGAACACCACGCCCAGGCGCATCGGCTTGGGGATCACCTGCCCGATCGGCTGGGCGACGTTGGTACCGATCATCGCGACCGGGATCACCGGCACGCCGGACTCCAGGGCCATCCGGGCGACGCCCGTCTTGCCGCGGTAGAGCCGGCCGTCGGGGCTGCGGGTCCCCTCGGGGTAGATCCCGAAGAGGTTGCCCGACTCGAGGACACCCAGGCCCGTGCGCAACGCGGCCTCGCTGGCCTTGCCGCCCCCACGATCGACGGGGATGGTGCCCACTCCGCGGAAGAATCCCGCCTTGAGGCGGCCCTTGACGCCCGTCCCGGTGAAGTACTCGGCCTTGCCGATGAAGCGGATCTTGCGCGACAGAACCAGCGGAAGCACGAAGGAGTCGATGACCGCCAGGTGGTTGCTCGCGAGGATCGCACCGCCCTGAGCAGGCACGTTGTCCAGACCGCGCACCCACGGCCGGAACATCCCGCGAAGCAGCGGCCCTGCCAGGAGCCGCTTCATCAGCCAGTAGAACAAGCCATCACCTCCGCTGCGACGCACCCGCGATCTCCGCGAAGCGTGTCTACGACTCTAGAGTGCTCAGCATGGACTCACGTCCCCTCCCCGGCGACGACCACCAGGACGGTCCCGACGACGTCGATGCCCGCTGGGCCGAGATCGTCGCAGAGCTAGGCGAGCTCGACGAGCACGCTGACCTCGACGACCCCACGGACGGCGACCTGCCGCCGGACGGAGACGTCCCCCCGCCACGGCGTCGCCGTGCGGACGACGCCGGTCCCGACGCCGGCCGCGGCGGGCGGGTCGTCCGCCCTGCGGCACCGGCACCGGACGACGAGCCGCGTGCGGAACCGCCCGGGCCGCGATCGTGGGTGCCCGACCCTGACGTCGACGAGGCCGAGAACCACTTCGTCCCGCCCGACCCCGGGCCGGTGCTCGGCGGCAGCCCGCTCCTGACCCTCGCGTGGGTCGCCGTCGCTGGCCTGCCGGTCCTCGCGATCGTCGCTGCGCTGGTCTGGCGCGACATCCCGATGGTCGTGCTCCAGACCGCGGCGGTGCTCTTCCTCGCCGGCGTCGGCGTGCTCCTGTGGCGCATGCCGCACCGACGCGACCCGGACGACGACGACCCGGGCGCTGTCGTCTGAGCCCTCTCGTCCTCAGAGGCGAGCGAGGTCGGCCGCACCGACGATGCCCGCATCGTTGCCCATCGACGCGAGCGCGAACCTCGCCTCCGGCCGGAATCCGCGAGCCGAGAGAGCACCGAGGAACGCCTCACGCGTCGGCACCAGCAGCAGGTCACCCGCAGCGCCCACCCCGCCGCCGATGACGATCAGCTCCGGGTCGAGGAGGGCGGCGACGGATGCCGAGCCCTCGCCGATCCACCGCCCGAGGTCGGCCAGCAGCGAGATCGCCAGCCGGTCCCCCTCCTGGGCGGCGGTGGTGATCGCGGGGCCGGCGATCTTGCGCCCGTCGGACAGCTCGATCATGCGGGCGGCAGCCTCCGGCTGGTTGGCCGCGGCGTTGCGCGCCGAACGCACGAGCGCGCGGCCGGAGGCGTACTGCTCCCAGCAGCCGTGCAGCCCGCAGCCGCACAGGTGGCCGTCGGGCACCACCCGCATGTGGCCGACCTCGGCAGCGACGCCGTACGCGCCGCGGACGAGCCGTCCGTCGACCACGAGCGCCCCGCCGAGTCCGGTGCCGATGGTCAGGAGCAGCATGTCGCTCACGTCGCGACCGACGCCGAACCGGAACTCGGCCCAGCCCGCGGCGTTGGCGTCGTTCTCCACGACGATCGGGATGCTCGTCCCCAGGCCGGCAGCGACCCGGTCGCGCAGCGGGTGGTCACGCCACGGGAGGTTCGGGCAGAGCAGGACCGTCGCCTGATCGGCGCTGACGAAGCCGGGGGCCGCCAGGCCGATGGCCCCGACGGGGAAGTGGGCCGACAGCTCGCGGCAGGCATCGATGACGCCCTCGTCGACGCTGTCCGCGTCCGTCGGGTCGGTGTCGCGGCGCACCTGCGCGAGGATCGTGCCCTCCTCGTCGACGACCCCTGCCGCGATCTTCGTGCCGCCGATGTCCACACCGATCGCGTACATGTCCGTCCTTCGGTCCCTCGAGCGGGGCGGAGTCCCGATCGTCAGCCAGAAGGGTAGCGACAACCACTCTCGGGCGACGGGACCACAGGGCTGGGATACTCTCCCGGGAACCATCCGTCTGCCAATGGAGTCAGCATGGACGAGCACCAGCGGCCAGCCGTCGTCGAGACGTCAGCCGACGAGAACCTCAACGTCCTCCTCGCGCTGCGCGTCGCCCGCTGGCCGCACGAGCCCTTCGCTGAGATCAAGGAGTCGGCCGACGGCCCGTGGACGCCGAGGTCGGCCGTCCAGTTCGACGCCGAGGTCCGTGCGGTGGCCAAGGGACTGGTGGCCCGCGGGATCGAGGCCGGCGACCGGGTCGGGATCATGAGCCGCACCCGCTACGAGTGGACCCTTCTCGACTTCGCGATCTGGGCTGCCGGGGCCGTCACGGTGCCGCTGTACGAGACGAGCTCGGCCGACCAGGTCGAGTGGATCCTCACCGACGCCGGGGTCAGGCTCCTCGTCGTCGAGACGGCCGAGCACGCCGCCACGGTCGCGCAGGTGCGCCCGAACACCCCCGTCCTCGAGCTCGTCCTCACCCTCGACGACGGCGCGATCGCCGGCCTCGTCGCCGACGGCTCCGTCGTGAGCGATGCGGAGATCACGCGTCGACGGGCCCTGGCCACGACCTCGGACCTCGCGACGATCATCTACACCTCCGGCACGACGGGCCGCCCGAAGGGTGTCGAGCTCACGCACGGGAACCTCGTCGAACTGGCCCGCAACGCGGTCGAGCGCCTCGGCGAGGTCTGCCCGCCCGGGTCGAGGACGCTGCTCTTCATGCCGCTCGCGCACGTGTTCGCGCGGTTCATCGAGGTCCTCGTCGTCCCGGCCGGCGCGATCATCGGGTACGTCAGCGACACGAAGACGCTGGTGGCAGACCTCGGGACCTTCCGGCCGACGTTCATCCTCTCCGTGCCCCGGGTGTTCGAGAAGGTCTACAACTCCGCCGAGCAGAAGGCAGCGCTCGGCGGCAAGGGCGGGATCTTCCAGCGCGCGGCCAAGACGGCGATCGTCTACTCCCGTGCGCTCGACCAGCCCGGTGGGCCGAGCCTGTGGCTGCGCCTCCAGCACAAGGTGGCCGACGTCCTGGTGCTGCACAAGATCAGGGCTGCCCTCGGTGGCCAGGCGGAGTGGGCGATCAGCGGCGGCGCGCCGCTCGGCGAGCGCCTCGGGCACTTCTACCGCGGGGTCGGCCTGAAGGTGCTCGAGGGCTACGGGCTGACCGAGACCTCGGCTCCCGCCTGTGTGAACCTGCCGGACGCGACGAAGATCGGGACCGTCGGCCCGCCGCTCCCTGGAACGGCGATCCGGAAAGCGGCGGACGGCGAGATCCTCATCCGCGGGAACGGCGTCTTCCGCGGCTACCACGACAACGAGACGGCCACGGGCGAGGCGATGCAGGACGGCTGGTTCCGGTCTGGTGACCTCGGTTCGCTCGACGCCGACGGCTTCGTGCGGATCACCGGGCGCAAGAAGGAGATCATCGTCACCGCCGGCGGCAAGAACGTGGCACCCGCCGTGCTCGAGGACCGCTTGCGTGGGCACCCCCTCGTGAGCCAGGTCGTCGTGGTGGGTGATGCGCGACCGTTCATCGGAGCACTCGTGACGCTCGACCCCGAAGGCCTTCCCGGCTGGCTGACCCGGCACGACCTGCCGCCGATGGAGGTCGCGGCGGCGGCGGAGAACCCCGTGGTCCTCGCCGGTATCCAGCGCGCGGTCGACCGGGCCAACAAGGTCGTCTCGCGAGCCGAGTCCATCCGCAAGTTCACGGTGCTGACCTCGGACTTCACCATTGCGAACGACCTGCTCACGCCCTCGCTGAAGGTCAAGCGAGCGGCTGTGCTCGCGGCATTCGGCACCGAGATCGACGACCTCTACGAAGGCGAGCGGAGCGACGCGACGGCCTGAGGGGGCCGGCCGTGGCGTCGCCGGCCGTGGCGACGCCGGTCGCCACGGCGCTGCGCGAGCCGCGGGCTCAGGCCCGGATCCACCGGGTCACCAGCGCGACGACCTGCTCCTCGTGGGCGGCGACAGCATCGAGATCCGAGAGGTCGACGATCCCCCGGTCGGGGGCGGCCCACGACATCAGGCCCGAGGGGTCGCTGAAGGTGAAGGCGGCGGAGTCAGATCGGACCGTCGCGCCGCGGTGGAAGATCACCTGGAAGAGCGCCCCGGGGCGGAGCCGGAACGTCACGCGGTCGACCCCGTCCCAGCAGAAGCTCGGCGCGTTCCACTTCACGTGCTCGGTGATCCCCGCGTCCGACTCGAGGATCGCGAGACGCAGACGAGCGATCCCTGGCTTCAGCGGGTGCTCGAGCGCGGCGAGGAGCTCGTCGACCTGAGCGGTGGTACCCACTCGCCCGACGCTGGTGCCACCCGGGCGCCATCGAGGTCACCGTCGGTTGCCATCATGAGCGTCGGACGCGGAGACCCCGAGCTGGCCGCACGGCTGCGCACAGCACTGCGCCGGCCGCACTGCGCCGGCCGCACCCCGTCGCCGCTGCCGCCACGGTGTCCCGAGGCGGTGTCCACGTTGCCGGCCTCGGTGCCGAGCTCGAGGCGGACCACGAGATCGGCTCGATCTCCAAGGGCGTGACGGGCCTGCTCTACGCCGAAGCCCTGCACCTCGGCGCGATCGACGACTCCCCTCGGACGCACCCTCGACCTGCTGCTCAGGGGCACGAACCCGTACGGAGACGACCTGGAGACCCTGGTCGAGCAGGCCCGAGGGGTGCGGGTCAGGAGACCACGTCCGCACTTCTCCATCCTCGGCTTCGAGCTCCTCGGCCACGCCCTCGCCAACGCGGCCGGCACGACGTACGCGGAGCTCCTCCGGGATCGCCGCCCTCGACCCGGTCACCCCGTTCGCCGGTCGAGGCGTGAGGATCGGCGCGGCATGGATCACCGTGATCCACCCGGGCCACGAGATCACCTCGCACGACGGCGGCACGGGCGGCTTCCGTAGCTGGATCGGTCTCGACCGGCGAGGCGGAAAGGGAGTGGTGCTGCTCTCGGCGGACTCGGATCCCGTCGACCGCACCGGATTCCTGATGCTCGCCGAGCTGCCGCGCCAGGACGCCTAGGCCCACCTCGCGCGCCAGGGACGACACGAGGGTCAGCGGTGCCGGGACCGAGCACCCACTGCTCGTACCCGGGCAGGAGTCGAAGGGCGGCGGGATCGAGGGGCTGCCGTCGCATGCACCAGGCGGGAGCCCGCGGCCGGCTCAGCGGCAGGGGAGTCGTCCTGGCGGCGGGCGTCATCGTGCGCCCTTCACGCCGGCGCCCACCGACTGACCGGAGACTCGTTCGTCTGCCTGACGCACTGACATGGTCCGCACCTCCTTCGCCACCGACCATCGGACGTGGGCCCGTTCCGCACTCCGGTCCGGGTGATCGCCCTACCCGACCTCGGAGACATTGACCTTCGCGTCGTCGTAGCCGACCTCCGTCGGCGCCGTCGTCGGGGCGTAGATCACCCGGATCACGCCGGTCGGGAAGACCTCGGAGGCGATCAGCCGCACGTGGATCGGCGCGTCGCCGTCCTCGAAGCGCCTGCGGCCCTTGCGCGCCGCCACCGGGTGCACCAGCAGCCGGAGCTCGTCGACCAGCCCGGCGGCAAGCAGCTGCTGGACGACGGAGATCGAGCCGGGAACAAGGATCCGCTCGAGGCCCGCGTCTGCCTTGAGCGCGGTGACGGCCTCGACGAGCTCGCCGACGAGCTGCTCGGAGTTCCGCCAGGTGAGCTCGAGCGGCCCGCGCGAGACGACCACCTTGCGGACGTCCCCGAGCTGCGTCGCGAACGGTGCGTCGACGTCGCCCGCCTCCTCACGGTCCGGCCAGGCACCTGCGAAGCTGTCGTAGGTCTCGCGGCCGAGGAGCAGCAGGTCGGCGGCGTCGTAGTCCTCCGAGACGGCGCGGCCCATGTTCTCGTCGAAGTACGGGAAGTGCCAGGTGGGGTCGATCTCGGCGACACCGTCGGCCGAGATGAACAGGCTGGAGATGAGCTGCGGCATCGCTACGCCCCTTCTGGTCGTGTGGTGCCGGTCACCTTGCCGGATCCCGCACCGCACCTCGCCGCCCTTCGGCCGGGCACGCATCGAGGCACGTTGCGGCCCGTCGGTGACCGGTGGCGCCCCGACGGCCGACGGACCGCGTGAGCCCTCTTGATCGGTGGGCGCTGAACGCGGACGATGTCGATCGACGGAACGACCAGGACGAGAGGCGGCAGATGTCCTACCAGGCGTACCTGGACGCGATCGAGAAGAGGACGGGTCGCACACCGCAGCAGCTCCTCGACCAGGCCGAGAGCCGCGGCTACGGGCCGGGCACGACCGCGGCCGACTTCGTCACCTGGCTCAAGGACGAGTACGACATCGGACGTGGCCACGCGATGGCTCTGTACGGGGTGCTCAAGAACGGACCCACCGCACCCACGAAGCACGTCGGCTCGACCGGGAGCCACCGGGACGAGTCAGCCGAGCTCCGGCTGGACGGCATGGCGAACCGGTAGCACGCCTGGCGCCCACGCCGAGCGGCGCCTCGCCTCAGATCGCCTCGAGCCTGAGCGGCGGCACGAGGCCCGAGGCCGCGAGGACGCTGATCGCGCCACGCTCGGCCTCGTCGAGGTCGGGTGGGGGGACGGCGGAGATGCCGGACCGGACGGGGACCGTGAGGAAGGTCACCACACAGTCGCCGCACGCGGCGCCTCGGACACTGCACTGGTCACAGTCGATGATCATGAGGACGACGGTATCGGCGGGGTCCGACACGCCCGACGCATCGACCCCGTGCCCCCGGCGCGCCGCGCGTCGCGACAGGCGCCCGAGGGACGTCGTCACCCCGGTGTCGGCGCACGGGCCTACGGTGACGCCATGCCCGTCCCTGCTCCCGTGCCGCCCGCGTCGCGCATCGAGCACGGCCAGCGCAACCCGCGCGCGATCCAGCCAACGCTGGAGGACATCGGCACCCCCCTGCACGAGGTGACCTTCGTCGTCGTCGACCTCGAGACGACCGGCGGCACCCCCGCGACCTCGGCGATCACCGAGTTCGGTGCCGTCAAGGTTCGCGGCGGGGAGGTCCTCGGCGAGTTCCAGACCCTCGTCGACCCGGGCGGCCCGATCCCGGCGTTCATCGCGACGCTCACCGGCATCACGACCTCGATGGTCGTCAGCGCCCCCAAGATCGGCGAGGTCCTGCCGAGCTTCCTCGAGTTCGCGCAGGGCGCCGTGCTCGTCGCGCACAACGCACGGTTCGATGTCGGCTTCCTCAAGGCCGCTGCGGCGGAGCTCGGTCATCCCTGGCCGGCGCCGCAGGTGCTCGACACCGTCGCACTGGCGCGGCGGGCGGTCACCCGTGACGAGGTCCCCAACCACAAGCTCTCGACCCTCGCGGCCTTCTTCGGCGCGACCATCACGCCGAACCACCGGGCCCTGTCGGACGCGCGTGCGACGGTCGACGTGCTCCACGCGCTCCTGGCCCGGCTCGCCCCGCTCGGCATCACCCACCTCGAGGACCTCGCGACAGCGACGGACCCGGTCCCGGAGGGCCGCCGCCGCAAGCGCCACCTGGCCGACGGACTGCCGGACTCCCCCGGCGTCTACCAGTTCCGCGACGTGCACGGCGAGGTGCTCTACGTCGGCACGGCGACGTCGATCCGGCGCCGGGTGCGCAGCTACTTCACGGCTGCAGAGCAGCGCAAGCGGATGAACGAGATGGTCGGCCTCGCCCACGAGGTCGTGCCGATCGTCTGCGGCACGGTGCTCGAGGCGCAGGTCCGGGAGCTGAGGCTGATCGCCGAGCACTCCCCGCGCTACAACCGGCGGTCCCGGTTCCCCGAACGGATGCCGTGGGTGCGGCTGACCGTCGAGCCCTATCCCCGGCTCTCGATCGTTCGCGAGGTGCGCGCGGCGGGCGGGCCCGGCCCCCAGGAGGCCGAGGCGCACATCGGGCCCTTCGGCTCGCGCTCGGGTGCCGAGCAGGCGCTCGAGGCGCTGCACGCGACCTTCCGGCTGCGCCAGTGCACGGCCCGGCTCCCGGCGTCGGCATCGGCAAGCCCGTGCGCCCTGGCGGGAATGGGCCGTTGCGGGGCCCCGTGCACCGGCGAGCAGACGCCACACGACTACACGGTGATCGTCGCGGAGGTGCGCGCCGCCATGCTCCAGGACCCGAGCGCCGTCGTGGCCCACCATGCCGAGCGCATCGCCCGGCTCGTCGCTGCCGAGCGCTTCGAGGAGGCCGCCGCCGTCCGGGACCGCCTGCAGGCCTTCCTGCGCTCCGCTGCGAGGGCACAGCGCTCCCGGCGGATCGGAGCGATCGCCGAGCTCGTCGCGGCACGCCCGTACGACGGTGGCTGGGAGATCGTCGTCGTGCGCCACGGGCGACTGGGTGCCACCGCGACGACGCCCCGTGGCGCCGATCCCCGCGACGCCATCGCGGCGCTCCTCGCCACGGCAGAGCACGTGCCGCACCCGGTGCTGCCCGCCACGGGTGCGCACCCGGAGGAGAGCGACCTCATCCTCGGCTGGCTGGACCAGGACGGCGTCCGGCTGGTCGAGGTCGGATCCGGATGGTCCTGCCCGGTCCGCGGGGCCGAGGCGTTCCGTCCACGAGGCGCGACGGCCGCAGCCGTCGCCGACACCGCACGGGCCCTGCTGACGGCATGATGGACCGATGATCACCGCCATCGTCCACATCGACACCGACCCGTCCCGGATCCCCGAGATCGCCGCCCAGATCGCCGAGATCCCTGCGGTCTCGGAGGTCTACTCCGTCACCGGGGACGCCGACCTCATCGCCATGGTGCGGGTCCACGAGCACGAGCATCTCGCCGACGTCATCGCCGACCGGATCAGCAAGGTCGACGGGGTCCTGCGGACGCGGACCTACCTGGCGTTCCGGGCCTACGCCGCCGGGGATCTCGACGCGGCGTTCGCCATCGGCCTGGAGGGCTGAGCCTCAGCGCTGCGAGGCCTCGACCCAGCGCGCGAGGAGAGCCGTGGCCCGCCCGTCGTCGACGGCAGCTGCGGCGATCCGCAGGCCGGCGGCCAGCCGCTCGACCAGCGTTCCCTGCCCCGTGCCCGGCAGCGACCCCTCGGCGGCGAGCCCCGCAGCCGCGTTGAGGAGCACCGTCTGGCGGACCGGGCCGCGCTCCCCGGCGAGCACGCGGTGGACGACGTCGGCATTGAACGCAGGATCGGCGCCCCTCAGCCGGTCGACGGTGATGGGCTCGAGACCGAGGTCCGCGACGGCGTCGACGACCAGCGCCTCGACCTCACCGTCGCGCACCCACCACACGTCGGCCGGCCCGGTCGCGGCGAGCTCGTCGAGCCCGTCGTGCCCACGGAACACGACGGCGGAGGCCCCACGCCGGGCGAGCACCCCGGCCATCAGCGGGGCGAGGCGGGCATCCGGGCAGCCGATCGCGGCGGCGGCGGGCCGGGCCGGGTTGGTCAGCGGCCCGAGCACGTTGAAGGCGGTCGGCACCCCGAGCTCGCGGCGCACCGGACCGGCGTGGCGGAACGAGGGGTGGAAGACCTGGGCGAAGCAGAAGGTGATGCCCACCTCGTTCGCGAGCTCCGCCACCCGCTCCGGTGCCTGGTCGAGCCGAAGGCCGAGCGCCTCGAGCACGTCGGCGGTCCCGCTCGACGAGGAGGCCGCCCGGTTCCCGTGCTTGACGACGCGCACCCCGGCCGCAGCGGCCACGATCGCTGCCATCGTGGAGACGTTGACCGTGTGCATCAGGTCACCGCCGGTGCCGACGATGTCCAGGCAACGACCGGGGACGTCGATGAGCCGCGCGTGCCGGAGCATCTCGTCGGCGAGCGCCGTCAGCTCACCGACGGACTCGCCCTTGGCCCGCAGTGCGACGAGGAAGCCGGCGAGCTGGGCGGGGCTCGCCTCGCCGCCCATCACCTGACCCATCGCCCACCGGGTCTGGCCCTCGTCGAGGTCCGTTCCGGCCAGCAGGGTGCGCAGCAGCAGCGGCCAGGTCGGCGCGAGCGCAGCCGGCCCCGGGCGCACGCTCACGCGGTGCGTCCGCGCAGCAGACCGGCAACCGCCTCCTGAAGCTCGAACGGGTCGAGCGGACGGCAGACGGTCGCGTCGGCCGCGCTCCATGCGGCGAGCCAGGCATCCTGCCGCCTCCCGGTGAGCAGCAGCACGGGCGGGCACTGGAAGATCTCGTCCTTGAGCTGACGCGTCAGGCCCATCCCCCCGACCTTGCCGGCCTCGCCGTCGAGCACGAGGAGGGCGAAGCCCCCGGCGTCGACCGCCTCGATCACGGCCGGGGCCGTGGCGACCTCGAACCACTCGACCTGCGGCAGGTCAGCGGCCACGGTCGTCCCGATGGCCTGGAGCACCTGCTCGCGGGCCTCGACATGGTCGCTGTAGAGCAGCACACGCAGTGTCGCGGGGGCCGCGACCTTCGTCGCCTCGGCCCACTCGTCGTCATGCGTCGTCGCCATCTCGCCTCACTCGTCCTCGCGCTCGGGTGCCGGACGGATCCGGCACACGCATCTTGGCACGGACGGCGGCCGGCGCAGGGATCGGATCGCTGCCCGCCCGCGCGGGGCGCTCGCGAGCTCGAGCCGTCCGCGGCGCCGACGCGCCGCACCGCCCGTGATGAAGTCGTTGTCCCGGCAGATAGGTCTTAGGACCCACGCGCGGCCGATCTCCGCCATAATGACCTGGTGTCCACCGCGCCCGCCGCCCTGTCGCGGCCCCCGCTGACCGTCCACCGCCCGAACGCCGTCTCGGTCGGGACGATCGTGTGGCTGGCCAGCGAGCTCATGTTCTTCGCCGGCCTCTTCGCGATGTACTTCACGATCCGGTCGACGGTGCCGGACCTGTGGACCGAGCTGACCCCGAAGCTGAACGTCACCTTCGCTGCGGTCAACACCACTGTCCTGGTCCTCAGCTCGTTCACCTGCCAGGCAGGCGTCTTCGCCGCTGAGCGCTTCCAGCCGGCCCGCACCGGCTCGTTGCTCGACGTCCGACGCTGGGGCATGCACGAGTGGTTCACCCTCACCTTCGTGATGGGCGCCTTCTTCATCGGTGGCCAGGTCTACGAGTACGCGGCGCTCTTCCAGGAGGGCCTGACGATCTCCTCCAGCGCCTACGGCTCGGTCTTCTTCCTCACCACGGGCTTCCACGGGCTCCATGTCATCGGCGGGCTCATCGCCTTCCTCGCGGTCCTCGGTCGCTCGTTCTCGGCGAAGAAGTTCGGCCACCACGAGGCGACCACCGCGATCGTCGTGTCCTACTACTGGCACTTCGTCGACGTCGTCTGGATCGCCCTGTTCGCCTCGATCTACCTGATCAAGTGACCGCAGCAGCCGACCGCTCAGAGGAGAGGCCACGACCCGTGAAGGCGCTCATCGCCCGTCGGCACCACCGGTTCGCACCGGTGGTGCTCCTCGCTCTGGCTCTCCTGCTCACCGGGGGCGCCTATGCGGCGCTCTCGCCCGCGCCGGCGTCCGCTGCATCCGCGCCGACGTCGACGGACATCGACATGGGTCAGGCGCTGTTCCGCGCGAACTGCGCCACCTGCCACGGGACGGGAGCCGTGGGACGCGAGGGTGTGGCACCGTCACTGGTCGGGGTGGGCGCAGCGGCCGTCGACTTCCAGGTGAGCACCGGCCGGATGCCGCTGATGGCGAACAGCGCGCAGGCCCCGGCAAAGCCGCCCGTCTTCACCCAGGACCAGGTCCAGCAGCTCGCGGCCTACGTCGCCTCGCTCGGCGCCGGGCCCTCGATCCCGACGGCCGAGGAGATCGACGCCTCGAAGGGGAACAGCGCCAACGGCATGGCGCTGTTCCGCACGAACTGCGCGATGTGCCACGGCGCGGTCGGCCAGGGCGGTGCGCTCTCGGGCGGCAAGTACGCCCCCAACCTCGGTGAGAGCTCGGCGAAGACGATCTACGAGGCGATGCTCACCGGCCCGCAGTCGATGCCCGTCTTCAACAACGCCAACATCACCCCTGAGGAGAAGCGGGACGTCATCGCCTACCTCGCCGCCCAGGAGCAGGGCTCCCCCGGCGGGGCGACCCTCGGCTCCATCGGCCCGGTGGCCGAGGGACTGTGGGCCTGGGTGATCGGCATCGGCCTGCTCATCGTGGCAGCGGTCTGGATCGGAGCGAAGTCCTCATGAGCAACGAGCACCCCGGAACCGACGTCTCGACGGCGGCCGAGGGCAACCGCCTGCCCGAGCGCTTCGCCGACCCCGGCCTGCCGGAGCACAAGGCACGGCTCACCGACACCGACCCGAGGGCTGCCAAGCGCGCAGAGCTCCAGATCGTCCTCCTCTTCGGCATCTCGATCGTCGGCACGATCCTGGCGATCGTCGCGTATGCCGTGATCCGTCCCGGCGAGACCGTCGAGTCGATCCGCACCTCGACCCTGGTGCTCGGCGTCGGCCTCGCGATGGCGATGGGCGGGATCGGGCTCGCGGCGGTGCACTGGGCCAAGACCCTGATGAACGACCACGAGAAGGTCGAGTACCGCCACCCGCAGGCGAGCAACGCCGCGGAGCGCGCCGCTGCGCTCCAGGTGCTCAAGGACGGTGCGGACGACTCAGGGATCGGCCGTCGCGGCGTGCTCAAGGGCGCCGTGATCTCCGCGCTCGTCCTCGCACCGCTCGGCTTCGTCGTGCCGCTCATCGGCGGCGTCGGCGGGGACTGGAACGTGTCGAAGTTCCGTCACACCCTGTGGACCAAGGGCAAGCGCCTCACGCACGACCCCTCGGGCAAGCCGATCAAGGCATCGGACATCACGATCGGTTCCGCCGTGCACGTGATCCCGGAGGGCCTGAAGGACTCCGAGGACTGGATCGAGGAGAAGGCGAAGGCCGTCGTCCTGGTCATCCGCCTCGACCCGCGCGACCTCACCGAGGCGACCGACCGCAAGGACTGGTCCTACCAGGGGATCGTCGCCTACTCGAAGATCTGCACCCACGTGGGATGCCCGGTAGCGCTCTACGAGCAGCAGACGCATCATCTCCTGTGTCCGTGTCATCAGTCGACGTTCGACATCGCCGACGGCGCCAAGGTCGTCTTCGGTCCCGCCAAGCGTCCGCTGCCTCAGCTGCCGATCACGGTGGACGCCGAGGGCTACCTCGTGGCCCAGAGCGACTTCCTTGAGCCGATCGGCCCGAGCTACTGGGAGCGCCTGAAGTGAGCCAGCAGACCGCACCGGCCCCTCGCGCCGTCGCAGCCACAGCCGACTACCTCGATCAGCGCACCGGTGTGGGCAAGGCCGTCAAGGAGTTCGCCCGCAAGATCTTCCCCGACCACTGGTCCTTTCTCATCGGCGAGATCGCGCTCTACTCCTTCGTCATCCTGATCCTGACGGGCATCTTCCTCACCCTCTTCTTCGTGCCGAGCATGGACCAGGTCACCTACACCGGTCCGCTCGCTGCGATGGACGGCGTCGAGATGTCGAAGGCCTTCGAGTCGACGCTGCACCTGTCCTTCGAGGTGACCGGCGGCCTGCTCATGCGCCAGATCCACCACTGGGCCGCGCTGATCTTCATGGCCTCGATCGTCACGCACATGATGCGGGTCTTCTTCACCGGCGCCTTCCGCAAGCCGCGGGAGATCAACTGGGTCGTCGGCTTCACCCTGATGATCCTCGGGCTCGCTGCCGGCTTCTCCGGCTACTCCCTGCCCGACGACGTCCTGTCCGGGAACGGCCTGCGCATCACCGACGGGGTCGTGAAGTCGATCCCGATCATCGGCAGCTACATGTCGTACTTCCTGTTCGGTGGCGAGTTCCCGGGGACGCAGATCATCCCGCGTCTGTTCACGGTCCACATCCTGCTGGTCCCGGCGCTGATCCTCGCGCTCATCGGCGCGCACCTGTTCCTGGTCGTGCTGCACAAGCACACGCAGTTCCCCGGCTCGGGCCGCACCGACCGCAACGTCGTCGGCTACCCGCTCTTCCCGGTGTACGTCGCCAAGGCCGGCGGGTTCTTCTTCGTCGTCTTCGGCGTCCTCGCCCTCATGGGTGCGCTGCTGACGATCAACCCGGTGTGGAACTACGGGCCGTACGACCCGTCCCCGGTGTCCGCCGGGTCCCAGCCCGACTGGTACATGCTCTTCCTCGACGGCGCCCTGCGATTGATGCCCGGTTTCGCGGAGTTCACCGTGGCCGGGTTCACCGTGTCGTTGAACGTGCTCATCCCCGCGATGATCGTGCCGGGCCTCCTGTTCTCCGGGCTCGCGCTCTTCCCATTCATCGAGGCGTACGCGACGGGCGACAAGCGCGAGCACCACGTGCTGGACCGGCCGCGCAACGCCCCGGTGCGGACCGCCTCCGGCGTGTCGATCCTCACCGCATTCGTGGTCCTGATCCTTGCCTCGTCGAACGACATCATCGCCCCCCACTTCGCGATGTCCATCAACGACCTCACGTGGGCGTTCCGCGTGCTGCTCTTCGTGCTCCCCGCGATCACGTTCTGGGCCACCAAGCGGATCGCGCTCGGCCTGCAGCGCAAGGACCGCGAGCTCGTCCTGCACGGGCACGAGGCAGGGCGGATCATCCGGTTCGCCCACGGAGAGTACGTCGAGGTGCATCAGCCCCTCGACGACCACGAGCAGTGGCTGCGCGTGCAGCACAGACCCGAGCGCCCGATCCAGCTGCTGCCAGCCGAGGACTCGAACGGCGTGGTCCGCAAGGGGTACCGCAAGGACGCGCTGCGCTCACGTGTCTCCTCGTTCTTCTTCGAGGACCGGATCGAGCCGGTGACCCCTGCTGAGCTGGCCCAGTCCCACGAGCACGAGGAGCACCCAGCGATCGGCGCAGGCCACGACGAGGCCAAGGGTCTGGTCGACGCCGGGCCCACGCCCGGCGGCGGCGCGCTCGGCGGCGGACCAAACGCTCCCCACGACGACTGAGCCCACGGCGCCGACCGCCTGGCGGTCGTCGATCACTGGGTGCAGAGTGGGGTGGACCCGTCCAGGAACCCCTGGGTGGTGCAAGGAGAGTCGCGCTGCGACCCTGACCGGAGGTGCCTCGATTGGCTGACTACGCTCTTCCTGACCTGCCCTACGACTACGCCGCTCTCGAGCCGAACATCTCCGGGCGGATCATGGAGCTTCACCACGACAAGCACCATGCCGCCTACGTGACCGGTGCGAACACCGCCCTGGAGCAGCTCGCCGAGGCACGCGACAAGAACGCCTTCGGCACGATCAACCAGCTCGAGAAGAACCTCGCGTTCAACCTCGGCGGCCACATCAACCACACGACGTTCTGGCAGAACCTCTCCCCCGACGGCGGAGACAAGCCCGTCGGCGAGCTGGCCCAGGCCATCGACGACCAGTTCGGCTCCTACGACGCCTTCCGCGCGCACTTCACGGCGACCGCGATGGGCATCCAGGGCTCCGGCTGGGCGATCCTCGCCTGGGACTCCCTCGGTGGGAAGCTAGCGATCTTCCAGCTCTTCGACCAGCAGGGCAACATCCCGATGGGCCTGACGCCGATCGTGCTGCTCGACATGTGGGAGCACGCCTTCTACCTGGACTACGTCAACGTCAAGGCCGACTACATCAAGGCCTGGTGGAACATCCTCAACTGGGCCGACGCGGGATCTCGCTTCGACCGCGCCCGGACGCAGACCTCCGGGCTCATCGTCCCGTAGGTCTCACCGACCAGCAGCGACGCCCGGCTCCCTCGACGGGGGCCGGGCGTCGTCGTGCGTCGGGGGTGGCTCAGTGCGCGTGCACCCCGCGCGAGTACTCGAAGACCCAGCCGATCAGGCCGATGATGCCGACGACGGCGCCGATGGCGATCAGCCACCAGCCGACGGCGAGCGAGGCGAACGTGATCGCGGCGCCGAGCGCCAGGACCAGGGGCCACCAGCTCCACGGGGCGAAGGTGCCCTGGTCGCCGGCGCCGTCCTCGATCTCGGCGTAGGGGTTGTCCTCGGGGATCATCCCGCTGCGGCGGTCGGCGACAGCCAGGTAGAACGCGATCATCCCGGACAGCCCGGCGCAGAGCAGGAGCGCGCCAAGGCCGACGGCCTCACCGTGGCTCCAGATGCCGTACACGACGCCGACGACGACGAAGAACGCCGTGAAGACGCCGAGGATCCCGACCGCTGCCTTCATCGCTTCTCCTGCTCCCCGTCGTCGATGATGACAGTTCCGGACTGCTCCGGCTCGGCCTCGCCGTCGACCATCGTCTTGATCGCACCCTCACGCTCGCCGCGACGGTCCGCCTCCCAGTCGAGGACTCCGGGATCCGGCTGGACGTGGTCCATCGCCGCGACCTCGGGGTGGTGCAGGTCGAACGCGGGGCGCTCGGACCGGATGCGCGGCAAGGAGGTGAAGTTGTGCCGCGGCGGCGGGCAGGACGTCGCCCACTCCAGTGAGGCACCGTAGCCCCACGGGTCGTCGACGGTGACCCGGGGAGCACGCTTGGCCGTGATGTAGACGTTCCAGAAGAACGGGAGCGTCGAGGCCGCGAGCAGGAAGGCGCCGACTGTCGAGATCTGGTTGAAGAGCGTGAAGCCGTCCTCCGGCATGTAGTCGGCGTAGCGGCGCGGCATGCCCTCCACACCCAGCCAGTGCTGGATGAGGAACGTGGTGTGGAACCCGACGAAGAG
>JBBRGX010000038.1:0-21092 GCA_038223605.1 Actinomycetales bacterium
GGGTAGGTGTCCGAGCGGGAGATCTGGTCGACGAGCAGGGCGTCGCAGAGCACGTTGGACGTCGAGTGCTCGGCACCCTCGAGGATCTGGACCAGGCCCCGGTAGGAGGTCCTGCCACCGCCGCGCGCCACCGACTTCGAGACGATCGAGGAGGAGGTGTGCGGTGCGGCGTGCACCATCTTGGCGCCGGCGTCCTGGTGCTGACCTGCACCGGAGAACGCGATCGAGAGGGTCTCGCCGCGGGCGTGCTCCCCCATCAGGTAGATGGCCGGGTACTTCATCGTGACCTTGGAGCCGATGTTCCCGTCGACCCACTCCATGGTCGCGCCCTCGGCAGCCGTCGCGCGCTTGGTGACCAGGTTGTAGACGTTCGTCGACCAGTTCTGGATCGTCGTGTACCGGACCCGGGCATTCTTCTTGACGATGATCTCCACGACAGCCGAGTGCAGCGAGTCGCTGGTGTAGATCGGGGCCGTGCAGCCCTCGACGTAGTGCACGTAGGAGCCCTCGTCGGCGATGATCAGCGTCCGCTCGAACTGGCCCATGTTCTCGGTGTTGATCCGGAAGTAGGCCTGCAGCGGGATGTCGACGTGCACGCCAGGCGGGACGTAGACGAATGAGCCACCGGACCACACGGCGCTGTTGAGGGCGGCGAACTTGTTGTCCCCCGGCGGGATCACGGTGCCGAAGTACTCGCGGAAGATCTCCGGGTGCTCGCGCAGCGCCGTGTCCGTGTCGAGGAAGAGGACGCCCTGCTCCTCGAGGTCCTCGCGGATCTGGTGGTAGACGACCTCGGACTCGTACTGGGCCGCGACGCCACCGACCAGCCGCTGCTTCTCGGCCTCCGGGATGCCCAGACGGTCGTAGGTGCGCTTGATGTCCTCCGGCAGCTCGTCCCAGCTCGTCGCCTGCTTCTCCGTCGAGCGCACGAAGTACTTGATGTTGTCGAAGTCGATCCCGGAGAGGTCGGCGCCCCAGTTCGGCATCGGCTTCTTCTCGAAGAGGCGCAGCGACTTCAGGCGCAGGTCGAGCATCCACTGCGGCTCGCTCTTCAGGGTGGAGATGTTCCGGACGACAGCCTCGGACAGACCACGCTGGGCGGACATGCCTGCGGCATCGGAGTCGTGCCAGCCGTAGCCGTAGCTGCCGATCGACGCGATGATCTCGTCATCGCTCGACGGGGTGGCGGTGACGGGCTCGGTCGGTGCGCTCATCGGACTCCCTCCACGGCCGCCTCGCGGTGACCAACGGATCGTTCTCGGACGACGGCGCTGACGGCGCCGATCGGGACGTGCGTGGTGCAGACGTGGCCGCCTGAGGCCAGGGTGGACAGTCGCTGGACGTGCACGCCCAGCAAGCGGGAGAACATCTGGGCCTCGGCCTCGCAGAGCGCGGGGAACCGCGTCGCGACGTCCTGCACCGGGCAGTGGCCCTGGCAGAGCTGGACGGCGGCGCCGCCGGGGACGGGGCGGACGGAGGAGGCGAACCCGTCGAGGGAGAGCGCCTCGGCGAGGGCGTCGACACGGTCGAGCAGGTCGGGGACCTGCGAGGTGACCGCAGCGAGCGCACCCTCGACGGCTGCCATCCGGCTCCGGGCGAACGCGGCGACGGCGTCGGGACCGAGCGCATCGCTGAGGAACGCGAGCGCATCCTCGGCGATATCGGCGTAGGTGCTCTGCAGCGTCGCCTGCCCGAGGTCCGTCGCGACATAGCGGCGGGCGGGGCGTCCGCGACCTACCGGCGCCGTCGGGGCGACCGCATGCGGCGTGATCTGCCCTTCCTCCTCGAGCGCCGCGACATGACGTCGCACGCCGGCAGGGGTGAGGTCGAGATCACTGGCGAGCTGGACGACGGAGACCGGGCCGGCCTCGACGACGATGCGCAGCAGACGCTCGCGCGTCGAGCGCTCCTTCTCGTCGTGCGTAGCCATGCCACCTCCTCGTCGCAGACCATCGGCCCTCGGATATTGACAACACTAGCGTTGCTCAATTGCTTCCCGCCAGCCGGAGGCGAGCGACGTAGACTCCTGGACCGTGTCCACCCCGATCGTCACCGGCGCATCGAGCGCCCCGACGGTCCTGGTCGAGGGGCTCGGCGTGCGGTACGGCCGGCTCCAGGCGGTGGACGGCCTGAGCCTTCGCGCACCGGCCGGCGCCGTCACCACCGTCCTCGGCCCGAACGGTGCCGGGAAGTCCAGCACGATCAGCTGCTGCGTCGGCCTGCATCGGCCGGAGACCGGAACGGTCCGGGTGCTCGGCCTGGACCCCGTCCGGGACGCCCGTGCCCTGCGCCCCCGGGTCGGGGTGATGCTCCAGGACGGCGGGCTCCCTTCCGGCGCTCCCGCCGGCCAGGTGCTCCGGCACATCGCCTCGATGTACGCGCGACCGCGCGACGTGCGCGAGCTCGGCGAGCGTCTGGGTGTCGACCGCTTCGCCCGGACGACCGTCCGCCGCCTCTCCGGGGGCGAACGGCAGCGCCTCGCCCTCGCCACGGCGCTCGTCGGGTGGCCGGAGGTCGTCTTCCTCGACGAGCCGAGCGCCGGTCTGGACCCGCAGGCCCGACGCGTGGTCTGGGAGCTCATCGGTGAGCTGCGGACGGCCGGGACGACGATCGTCCTGACCACGCACCAGATGGCGGAGGCGCAGGAGCTGGCCGACCACGTCGTCGTCGTCGACGGCGGTCGGGTCGTCGCGGCCGGCTCCGTCGACGAGCTCCTCGGCGCGACGACGACGATCCGGGTCGGCCTCGGCGACGGTGTCGACCCGGTCGCCGCCTGCGCCGCCCTCCGCTCCGCCCTCCTGACCGGCGGGTCGATCCCCACCGCCACCGTCACGGCAACCGGCGGGGGTCACCTGGAGGTCGTCGGTCCCGACGCGACGGCGCTCCTGGCTGCGGTGACCGCCTGGGCGCAGGGCACAGGGGTCGCCCTCACCTCCGTCACGACGGCGCGCCGAAGCCTCGAGGACGTCTTCCTCGAGCTGACCGGACGGAGCCTGCGATGACGGAGGCTCTGCGCCCTCCCGCTCCGGACGGCTCCGTCGCGCAGCCGACGCGGGCAGCGCAACGCTCCGCGCCGTTCGTCCGTCGGGTCCTTCGCCAAGCCAGCTTCGAGCTGAGCACCACGCTGCGCAACGGCGAGCAGCTGCTCCTCACGCTCGTCCTGCCGGTGCTGCTGCTCGTGGGGCTGAGCCGGACCACGCTGGTGGACGTCGGGAGCGATGACCGCCTCGGCGTCGTCGCTCCGGGTGTGCTGGCCCTCGCCGTCATGTCGACCGCCTTCACGTCCCAGGCGATCACGACGGCCTTCGACCGCCGGGCCGGGGTGCTCCGCCTCCTGGCGACGACCCCGCTCGGCCGCGGCGGCCTCGTCCTGGGCAAGGCCGTCGGGGTGCTCGCGCTCGAGGTCATGCAGGTGGGCGTCCTGGCAGGTGTCGCAACCGGGCTCGGCTGGCACCCGCAGTGGAGCGGGGCGCCGATGGCGCTGCTCGCTCTCGCCATGGGGACGCTCGCGTTCAGCTGCCTCGCCGTCATGCTCGCCGGGCTGCTGCGGGCCGAGGCCGTCCTGGCGGTCGCCAACCTGCTCTGGGTGCTCCTGCTCGTCGGCGGCGCGGTGATCCTCCCCGCCCGGCTCCTGCCAGGTCCGCTCGCAGCCCTCGCACCATGGCTCCCCTCGGGCGCCCTCGGCGACGCGCTCCGGTCAGCGCTCTCGGCCGGCTCCGCCCCGCTCCAGCCGATCCTCGTCCTGGCAGCCTGGTCGGTCGTGCTCGGGCTCGGCGCCGTCCGGTTCGCGCGCTGGTCGTGAGAAGGGCACCCACCGGATACCGTTGAACGGTGCCTGCGACCTTCCCTCCCCCGCCCTTGCGCGCCTTCCTCGGGGCGTTGAGCCGCCCCTCGCGGGATGCCACGCGCCGGGTCCTCCTCGCGAACCTGGTGGCCCAGGTCGTCATCGTGGTCACCGGTGGCGTGGTCCGGCTCACCGGCTCGGGGCTGGGCTGCTCGACGTGGCCCCAGTGCGAGCCCGGCCAGTTCACCCCGGTCCGTCACGAGGCGGTGTCGTGGCACCCGATCATCGAGTTCGGCAACCGCACCCTCACCGGGCTCCTGGTCGTCATCGCGATCGCCACCGCCTGGGCGGTCCTGCGCGGGGCCCGGCGTAGCCGCTCGGTCCGGGTCCTCGCCCTCGTGCCGATCGTCGGTGTGCTCGTCCAGGCGGTCATCGGCGGCCTCGCCGTGCTGGTCAAGCTGAACCCCGCCGTCGTCGGCTCGCACTTCCTCATCTCGATGGCGCTCGTCGCAGCGTCGACCCAGCTCACCCTCCGCTTCGACCAGCCCGACGCACCCTCCCGGTGGGCCGTACCGCAGCCGCAGCTGGCCCTGGGCGCAGCGCTCGTGCCGCTGGCAGCTCTCGTGCTCGTGCTCGGCTCGGTCACCACAGGGACCGGACCGCACTCGGGCGACGAGAACACCCCGTACCGCTTCGCGCTGGACCCCGTGCTCATCACGCGTGCCCACTCGACAGCTGTCTGGCTGTACGTCGTCATCCTCGTGGCGCTGCTGCTGCTCGTCCGTCGCTCGAGCAGCAGTCCTGCCGGGGCGCTGCGCAGGACCCAGGTCCTGCTGGCGGTCACGCTCGGCCAAGGCCTCATCGGCTACGTGCAGTACCTCACGGGCCTGCCCGGCTGGGTCGTCGCCCTGCACATGCTCGGGGCCTGCGTCCTGGTCATCGCGCAGACCCGGCAGCTGGACGGGTTGCGTGAGCGTACGGCGGGTCCTGACGAGCCCGGTCCCGGCGATCGGGGCCCCTCCTCGGTCGAGCTCGCGAGCGCCTGAAGGCATCGCCCCGTCGCCCGCGCGTCGCCGGATCGGCTCAGGCGACAGGGCGCGGCTTGCTGCGCTTGATCTCGTACATCCCGGCGTCGGCGCGGCGGCGCAGGGCCGCGACGTCCTCGCCCGGTCCGGCGAGCGCGAGCCCTGCGGAGAACGCGAGCGGGCTCACCTCGGCGAGATCCACGAGCAGGCGCGCGGCACCCTCCATCGTCGTCCCCGGCGCCAGCAGCACGAACTCGTCACCGCCGATCCGCCCGAGCAGGTCCTGCGCGCGCAGCCGGCCCCGCCATGCGTCGACGACCCGACCGAGCATGACGTCGCCGGCCGCGTGACCGTGCTGGTCGTTGACGCTCTTGAACTCGTCGAGGTCGATCACGGCGAGGACGATCGGCTCGGCCCGACGCCTGGCGCCGGCGATGGCGGTCATCGCCACGGCGTCGAACGCGGTGCGCGTCAGGACGCCGGTCAAGGAGTCGATCGTCGCGTAGAACCGGAGCCTGGTCACGAGCTGACCGATGACCCAGCCGGCGACGGAGATCCCGCCGACGGTCGCCAACCAGACCACCGGCCGCAGGCCGAGGGGTGAGAACAGCCCGGCGAGGACCGAGCCGGCGACGACCACCGCGAGGAGCGCCCGCATCAGCCTCGGCTCGAAGGCGTAGGCGGCATAGAGCACGAGGTAGGTGTAGGCGCTCGTGGCCAGGACCAGCCGGGAGAGGGAGCCCGCGTCAGCGACCAGGACCGAGACGAGCACAGCAGCGAGCGCCGCGACGACGAAGAGGCCTCGGGTCCGCCCCCGCAGCCGGACGGCGACCGCAGCGAGCCCGATCTGTGCGAGAGCCACGAGGATCGTCGTGTCCGTGCGCGCGAGGCTCGTCTCCGGTGTCAGGGCCAGCAGCCACGCAGTGATCGACCCCGCGACGAGGAGGCCGGCGAGCACCCAGCCCCTGGTGGCCGGACGCAGCGCTGCGTCCTCGAACGACCAGGAGCGGAGCATCGGGACATCGTAGGCAGGCCGGGGGCGCGTCGGCCCCCGGGGGGTCGACCGGGGACGGGTGAATTCTCGGTGCTACCGGCCCTGCGGGACGGGCACCGGGACGAGGTCGGTCCAGCCGCGCTCCCGCGCAGCGGCGAGCCCAAGCACACCGACGACGGTCGACGGGTTGCCGAGACGGCCGCCGAGGACCGCAGCCACCGCGTCGTCGAGCGGGACCCACGTCAGGACGATCCCCTGCTCCTCCGCCTCACGGACGTGCCGATCGGCCTCGGGAACCGAGGTCAGGTCCCGCGCGACGTAGAGCCGGAGGCGCTCGTCGGAGCCGCCGGGGCTGGTGAAGTAGTCGAGCAGGTGCCACCACGAGCCGGCGACGAGGTCGGCCTCCTCCGCGAGCTCGCGTGCCGCGGCGCAGACGAGCTCCTCCTCCGGGACGTCCAGGAGTCCGGCCGGCGGCTCCCAGAGCTCGCGCCCGACGGGGTGCCGGTACTGCTTCAGCAGCAGGATCCGGTCCTCGGCGTCGATCGCGAGCACCGCGACCGCTCCGGGGTGACGGACGTACTCGCGCCGGACGGTCCCGGCCGCGCCGAGGTCGACCGTGTCACCGACGACGTCCCAGACCATGCCCTCGTGCAGCAGGGTCCGTCCGGTGACCGGACGCGGTGCGACGACGTCGGCAGGGCTCATCCCTGCGCCCGCCGCGCGAGCGCCGCCGCGATGAGGCCGGCGAAGAGGGGGTGCGCCTTCGTCGGCCGGGACTTGAACTCCGGGTGCGCCTGCGTCCCGACGTAGTAGGGGTGCACCTCGCGCGGGAGCTCGACGAACTCGACGAGCGAGGAGTCGGGCGAGACGCCGGAGATCACCAGTCCGGCCTCCTCGAGACGGCCGCGGTAGGCGTTGTTGACCTCGTAGCGGTGGCGGTGCCGTTCGGTGACGCGCGTGGACCCGTACGCCTCGGCGACGACGGAGCCGGGCGTCAGGACGGCCTCGTAGGAGCCCAGCCGCATCGTGCCGCCCATGTCGCCGTCCCCGCCGACGATGGCCTTCTGCTCGGCCATCGTCGCGATGACCGGGTGCTCCGGGGAGTCGTCGAACTCCGAGGACGAGGCCCCGAGGAGCCCGAGGGTGGTCCGTGCGTACTCCATCACCATGACCTGCAGGCCGAGGCAGATGCCAAGGGTCGGCACCCCGTGCGTCCTGGCCCAGGTCAGCGCACCGACCTTGCCCTCGATCCCGCGTACCCCGAAGCCTCCGGGGACCAGGACGCCGTCGACCCCGCTGAGGGCGTGCTCGGCGCCCTCTGGCGTGGCACAGCTGTCCGAGGCGACCCAGCGGATCAGGACCTTGCTGCGGTTCGCGAATCCACCGGCCCGCAGGGCCTCGGTGACCGAGAGGTAGGCGTCGGGCAGGTCGACGTACTTGCCCACCAGGGCGATCTCGATCTCGTGGTCGGGGCCGTGGACCGCGTCGGTCACGCGCTCCCAGTCCGTCCAGTCGACGTCGCGGAACGGCAGGTCGAGCCGGCGCACGACATAGGCGTCCAGGCCCTCGGAGTGCAGGACGCGCGGGATGTCGTAGATGCTTGCGGCATCCGCCGCGGTGACGACGGCCTCCAGGTCGACGTCCGTGAACAGCGAGACCTTGCGCTTGACCGACTCGGGCACGTCTCGGTCGCAGCGAAGCACGATCGCATCCGGCTGGATGCCGATCGAGCGGAGCGCGGCGACCGAGTGCTGCGTCGGCTTGGTCTTCAGCTCGCCCGACGGCCCGATGTACGGGATCAACGAGACGTGCAGGAAGAACACGTTGTCGCGACCGACGTCGTGCCGCACCTGACGGGCGGCCTCGAGGAAGGGCTGCGACTCGATGTCGCCGACCGTCCCGCCGATCTCGGTGATGATGACGTCGACGTCGCGCCCGGCCTGCGCGCGCATCCGGGACTTGATCTCGTCGGTGATGTGCGGGATCACCTGGACCGTGTCGCCGAGGTACTCCCCGCGTCGCTCCTTGGCGATCACGGTGGAGTAGATCTGACCGGTGGTGACGTTCGCGCTCGCCGTGAGCGGGACGTCGAGGAATCGCTCGTAGTGCCCGATGTCGAGGTCCGTCTCGGCGCCGTCCTCGGTGACGAAGACCTCGCCGTGCTGGAACGGGTTCATCGTCCCGGGGTCGACGTTGAGGTAGGGGTCCAGCTTCTGCATGGTGACCCGCAGACCGCGGGACCTCAGGAGTCGGCCGAGGCTGGAAGCCGTCAGACCCTTCCCGAGTGAGGAGGCGACGCCTCCGGTGACGAAGATGTGCCGGGTCGTCATCGAGGATCGCCCGGCCAGTCGGTTTGCTCGCTCTGCCACGGGATTCCACCCTACCTCAGAGGAGAGGCTCGGAACCCTCACCCGGCGCGCCGGGGGCGCTCGGGCCCGTCCACCCGTAGCACCGGAGCAGCTGCACGAGGACCTCCGCCGGACCAGGCAGGTCCGCTGCCCGCGCGAGGGCCGCCGCACGACGCCCGGCGCGGAAGCCGTCGTCAGCGAGCACCCGGTCGACGGCGCGCGCGAGCGCCACCGCATCGCCCACCCCGACGAGGACGGCGGCCTCGCCGGTGACCTCGCTCGTCCCACCGGCGTCGGTCGCCACGATCGCCGCACCGGCGCGCAGGGCCTCCTGGAGACCGATCGGCTGGCCCTCCCAGACGGACGTCTGCACGACGACGTCGGCGGCGCCGAGCAGCGCGGGGACGTCATCGCGGCGGCCTAGCAGGCGCACCGGGAGTCGCTCGGTGGTGATGCGGGCGCGCAGACCCTCCTCGAGCGGTCCGTCGCCGGCGATGCACCACATGGCCGGCTCCTTGAGCAGGCCAGCGGCGTCCAGGAGCAGGTCCAGGCCCTTCTGCGGCGCGAGGCGAGCGACCGTGAGGACCACAGCGGTCCCGGGCTCCGGGGCGAGCGCGGCCCTGGCCGTCGCCCCGTCGCCGATCGGGCGGAGCGGGGCCGGCACCAGGGCGCGACCCGTCCGCCGGGCACCGCGTCCCGACGCCAGCAGGACGAGGTCGCCCGAGACGCCGAGAACCTCGTCGGCGCCGCGCGCCACGACGAGCTCGAGCATCCCGGCGACCGCGCGGATCGCGCGTCCGCCGACGGGAAGGTTGTGCAGGGTCACGACCACCCGGGGCCGCCGACGCCCCCGCGACCTGGCCGCGAGCACCGCGAGGGCACCGGCCCGCAAGCCGTGCGCATGAACGACGTCCGCCCCGATGGCGAGGCGACGCAGCGCGCGGACGGCCGCGAGATCGCCGGCGCGCGGGCGATCGACGATCTCGACCTGGGCGAACCGGACCGGCGGCTCGGCCCGGACGAGCTCGCGCACCCGTTCCGGGCCCGCCACCACGACGGACGCACCCTCCTCGGACAGCAGCTCGGCGAGCTGAGCGACGTGCCGGGCGACGCCGCCGGCGCTCGAACCGAGCACCTGCACGACGCGTCGACCGGTCAGGGCACCGTGGCGGGGGCTCATGGGGTCACCGGTACCCGGTCCAGGTGCCGGAGCTCGGCGAGGGTCGTCCGGTCCAGGAGCGCCACCGCGCCGACGACGACGAGGACAGCGGTGGCGGCTCCCCCGGCCCCGGAGACGACGGCCCCGACGACGCCGTCGCCGAGACCGTCGAGGGTCACGTCGGCGACCAGCCGACCGAGCACGGCCCCGACGAGCGTCGCCGGGAGCAGCACGAGCCCGGTGCGGCCCAGCCCGGCGAGCGCCGCACGCCCGGCGGCGGCGCGCAGGCCGAGGAGGAGCGCACCTCCGGCGACGAGCATGCCCAGCGCCGTCGCAGCGGACAGGGCGACCAGCGCACGGGGGCCGTCCGCCCCGTCCGGGACCAGGATCCGCACCAGGAGCAGCGCGGCGGCGATGACCACGACCCAGCCGGTCGCGGTGGCGAGGACGGCCGTGCGCCCGCGGTCGAGCGTGTACAGCACGCGCGAGACATGGAACACGAGCGCGAACCCGAGGACCCCAGGCGACATCCACGCGAGCGCCGGCGCCATGGCCTCGATCAGGGCCGGGTCGCCACCCGAGTTCAGTGCTCCGAAGAGGGCCGCGACCGGCGGTGCGACGGCGATCAGCGCGGCCGAGCCGAGAGCACTCACCGCGACGATCCCACGGGTCGAGACGGCCGCCAGGTGCCGCAGGCCCGGGCCGTCGTCGGCAGCGACCCTGGCGGCGATCCGCGGGAAGGTGCTGGTGGCCAACGGCACCGCGAGGACGGCGTAGGGAAGCAGGTAGACCGCCTGCGTGTAGATGAACACCGTGTTGGTGCCCTCGCCGCCGGCCGTCAGGGCCAGCCTGAGGAGGACGAGGACAGCGGCCTGCTGGGCGAGCAGCGCACCGACACCCGCGCCGGCCAGGGCCCTGGCGCGGGACGCGACGCCGGGGGGGAAGTCGAGCCGCGGCCGCAGCCGCACCTCGGACCTCAGCACCGGCACCAGGAGCGGGAGGCTGAGGGCCGCGACCCCTGCCGTGGTTCCCCAGGCGAGCCAGGCGAACGCGATGTCGGTGAGCCCGGCGGACCCGCGCGCTGCGCTGGCGGCGTACCCGAGGTAGGAACCCATGACGACGGCTGTCGACAGGACGGGGACGAAGGCCGGCCAGAAGAACCTGCGCTGGGCCTGCAGGACTCCGGAGAGGACCACCGCCAGCCCGTACAGCGGCACCTGGACGGCGAAGACGACCACGAACCTCGCGATCAGCCGCTGGACCTCGATCTCGGGGCTGAGCCAGGCGCCGATCGGCCCGGCGAGCACGGCCAGCGCGACGGCCAGCGGGGCGAGGACGAGCAGCGACCAGCCGAGGAGGGCCGAGGCGATCCGGTCGACCTCTCCGCGGGCCTGCCGTGCGAGCGGACCGGCGAGCAGCGGGACGACAGCGCCAGCGAGCGCCCCACCGGCGGCCACCTCGAAGAGGACGTTCGGCAGGGTGTTGGCGGCGTTGTACGAGGAGCCGACGAGGCCGTGCCCGACCGACGCCTCCTGCACCAGGTAGCGACCGAAGCCCAGCACCCGGCTGAGCACCGTGACGGCCGCGATCATCGCAGCCGCGCCGGCGAGGCCGGTCGAGAGCCGCAGCCCCCTCATGGCGTCCGTTCCCCTGCCTCGTCGGCCGGGGTCGTGGACACCAGCCGGGCAGGTCGTCGGCCCCAGCCGTCCAGCTCCCGCAGCCCGGCGGTCCGGTCGATCACGGCGCTGAAGCTCACCTTCTCGCTCGCGATCGTCAGGGCCAGCACGCCGGCGAGGAGGGCACGGCGCACAGGTCGGCTGGTGCCGACGACGACGGCGGCCCCGAGGAGTGCACCGAGGGCGTTGGCACCCGCGTCGCCCAGCATGTCCTGCTCGGCCAGGTCCTGGGGGAAGCCCGCCGCCGCGGCGCCGATGACGCTGGTCGCCAGGGCTGAGCCGGCCGTTGCGGTCAACGGCAGCGCCGCCAGGACCACAGCCTTGCGCGCCCTGCCTGGACGCAGGTCGAGGAGGTTGACCAGGTTCGCCGTCCCCGCGATGAGGGCACCGGCGGTGATGGCGTCCATCGTGCGAGCGGAACGGGAGGCGGGCCCGCGGGCCGAGCCGTCGGTGAGGAGCGCCGCGGACACCAGGGAGAGCCCGGAGATGCCCAGGACCTTCAGGCCGCCCGTCGTCACCGTGCCTCGCGCCAGGGCGCCGAGGTGACCTCTCAGGCCCTTCGTGCGCGTCGTCGTGTCCTCGGCGAGGTCGTCGAGGAGACCGAAGGCACCGGCGGCCGTCGCGGCAAGGCTCGCGGCGAACCGTTCTCTTGAGCTCGAGCCGCCGACCAGGACGCCGAGGACCAGCCCGGCAGTCGCGGCGGGACCGGCCGTGAGGCTGATCGGCTCGCCGCGGTGGTTCGTGCGGGTCCATCGCTCGGTCCCGCCGGGGGGTGCCGCGCGCAGCGAACGCCGAACGGCCTCGGTGCCGAGTGCGGCGGCCGCGGCTGACAGCACGCCGCGAACGACGGAGGTCATCCCTGCGTCGCCCCGGCGGTCGGCGCCGGCTGGGGCTCGCCGACGGCGCTCGGGACCCGTTCGATCGGCTTGAGCTCGATCCGTTTGGGCATCGCTGCCGTCGCGAGGTCTCCGAGGCCGTACTGCCCGACGATCCCGGTGATCCGCGCGGAGAGGGCCATCGGGACCGCCACCTGGCCGACGAGGTCCTGCACGGAGTCGACCGTCGAGATCGTCGAGGCGAGCGACACGTCCGAACGCAGCGCGTGCAGGACGCCGGGGTCGGCAGTCGCCTCCCCTGCCAGGACGACGCCGGCCGTGCGAACCTGGGCGACCTGGGCGACCTGCGTCGCGGCCTCGACATCGGCCTGCTCCGCCCTCGCGGCGGCACTCACCGAGGGATCGGGCGAGCTGCTCGTCGTCGCGTCGGGTGCAGTGATCGCGCCGTCGGCGATCGGGCCGGCGAGGATGACGACGGCGTCGGCCGGGACCGTGACCGGGGCGTCGGTGGTGATCATCCCGGCGTCGCCGGCAAGCAGGTCGAGGATGACCGATGCGTTCGGCGCGAGGGTGTCGGGATCCGTGGGGGCCGCCGTGGAGAGCGCCTGGACCAGGGCCTCCGCGAGCTCGACCCCGGTGCCGGCGTCGGCGGCCGGTGCCGGGTCGAGGTAGCCGACGAGGGTCCCGGCGAGAGTCCCGCGGAACGAGGCGCGGGCGGTGTCGGTCCACTGGGCCGTGAGCACGACGTGCGCGGTCACCGTCGCGCCGGCGGCGGTCAGCTGGTCGACGACCTGCCCGGCCGCCGGTCCGGTCACCTCGCCGATCTCGATCACGGCGACGCGCCGTCCGGGCAGGATCCCGTCGACGAGGTCAGGCGCCACGGCTGCCAGCGCGGAGCGCTGGTCGGTGAGGTCCGCCGTCGAGCGATCCAGCTCGACACGCAGCGCGTCCTTCTCGGAGCGGAGCTGGTCGACCTGGCCGGTGAGGGTGTCACCGATCGAGTCCTTCAACGGGCCGGCGCCCAGGGCGATGCCGACGGCGAGGGCGAGGAACACCGAGATCAGGGAGACGATGTGGTAGCGGAAGTCGATCACAGTGAGATCTCTCGGTTCGTGGCTGAGAAGGTCATGACCCGCCGCCGAACAGGGCGCGAACGGAGGAGAGGGCGTCGTCGACGCCGGCGGCGACCAGGCCGAACAGCGTCTGCCCTGCTGCGGTGGACGCGAGCGCGACCGTGAGGGCGAGCAGACCGGCGAGCACGAGCCAGCCGAGCTGCCAGTTGGAGATCCGTTGCCGGTAGAGCCGCGACACGCCCTTGGCGTCGATGAGCTTGGTCCCGACCCGCAGCCGCGTGAGGAAGGTGCTCGCCATCCCGGCGCGACCCTTGTCGAGGAACTCCACGAGGGTGGCGTGGGTGCCCACCGCGACGATGAGCTCGGCGCCCTTGTCGTCCGCGAGGAGCATCGCGACGTCTTCGCTGGTACCGGTCGCAGGGAACACGACGTGCCGCACCCCGAGCTTCTCGACCCGCTCGACGCCCGGTGCCCGTCCGTCTCGATAGGCGTGGACGACGACCTCGGCCCCGCACCGGAGCGACCTGTCCGAGACGGAGTCCATGTCCCCGACGATGAGGTCCGGCTTCCAGCCCGCCTCGAGGATCGCGTCAGCGCCGCCGTCGACCCCGATGAGCACCGGTCGGTACTCCTTGATGTACGGGCGCAACGCGATCAGGTCCTCCTTGTAGTGGTACCCCCTGACCACGATGAGCACCTGACGTCCCTCGATGACGGTCGCGATGTCCGGGACACCGATCCCGTCCAGCAGCAGGTCCCGCTCGCGTCGCAGGTAGTCCATCGTGTTCGCGGCGAAGGACTCGAGCTGGACGGCGAGACCTTCGCGGGCGGCGTCGGTAGCCTCGGCGACGGTCGTCTCGTCCTGGAGGATGCCTTCGGCGACCAACCGGTCGCCGTCGTAGACGCGGTGGCCGTCCACCCGCACGGAGTGGCCCTCGACGAGGGTGAGCACATCGGGCCCCAGGTCGTCGACCAACGGGATACCGGCCGAGACGAGGATCTCCGGGCCGAGGTTGGGGTAGCGCCCAGAGGTGGAGCGAGCCGCGTTGAGCACCGCTGCCGGGGAGCAGGCGACCAGCGCCTCGGCGGAGATCCGGTCAAGATCGAGATGGTCGATGACTGCGATGTCACCCGGCCGCAGACGCTTGGTCAGGGCCTTGGTGCGGGGGTCGACACGTACCACGCCGTGCACACCAGGTTCCTGGGGGACGGCGCGGCTCTTGCGCAGGCTCAGTCTCATCGGTCCTCATCGTCCCACGACCGAGCGCTCCAGGAGTTCAGCGGCGTGCTGGAGCGCCGTGTCGGTCACCCGCCCGCCGAGCATCCGCGCAAGCTCGTCGACCCGTTCGGGCCCTGTCACGATCCGCACGTCGGAGGCCGTCACGACCTCGGCACCGGCCTGCTGCGACTTGCGGACCACCAGGTGGTGGTCGGCGTAGGCAGCGACCTGCGGCAGGTGCGTGACGACGATGACCTGTGCCCGCAGGGCGAGCTCGGCGAGCCGTCGCCCGACCTCGACGGCAGCGCGACCCCCGACTCCGGCATCGACCTCGTCGAAGACGAAGGTCGCCGGCCGAGCCGCGCCGGAGGTGGGCGATGTCGCGAGCGCGACCTCGAGGGCGAGCATCACCCGCGAGAGCTCACCGCCGGAGGCTCCCACCCCCAACGGTCGCGCATCGGCCCCGGCGTGCGGGACGAGGAGCATGGCGACGTCTTCCGCCCCCCACGGTCCCGGCTCGGCGAGCCGGTCAAGACTCACCTGCAGGCTGGCGTCCGGCATGGCCAGTCCGGCGAGCTCTTCCGTCACGGCGCCGGCCAGACGGACCGCGCCGTCAGCGCGCCCGGCGGTGAGCCGGGAAGCGAGCTCGAGGAGCGCTGACCCCATGCGTTCGATGGTCGCGGAGAGCTCGGCGGTGTCTTCCTGCGTGTCGATCCTCGCCAGACGCAGGCCGGCGTCCGACGCCCAGGCGAGCGCGGCGTCGACGGTCCCGCCGTGCGCTCGGGCAAGTGTCGCGAGCTCGGCCCTGCGGCGCTGGAGCTCGTCGAGCCGCGCCGGATCGGCCTCGAGGTCCTGGCCGTAGCCGGAGAGCTCCGCAGCCAGGTCCTCCACGAGGTAGCCGAGCTCCGCGACGCGGACCGCGAGCGCTGCGAGCTGTGGGTCATGACCGCCGACGTGCTCCAGGGCCCCGCGTGCCTCGTCGATCAGTGCCCCCGCACCCGGCTCCTGCGGGCTCCCGGCGCCGGCGACGAGGCGGTGCGCCTGTGCCGCAGCGGCCGCGAGGTCCTCGGTGTGCCCGAGCCGCTCGGCCTCGGCCGTCAGCTCGACGTCCTCGCCAGGGCGAGGATCGACCCGCTCGACCTCGGCGAGACCTGCCCGCAGCAGGTCGGCCTCTCGGCGACGGTCCTCGACATGGGTGAGGAGGTCGTCCAGCTCGGCCCGGGTCCGCTGGAGCAGTGCCCACAGCTCGCGGTACTCGGCCAGGGTGGCCAGATGGCCCGGTCCGGCGAAGTCGTCGAGGGCCTCGCGCTGACGTCGCGGGGAACGCAACCGGGCCTGGTCCTGCTGCCCGTGCACCGTGACGAGCTGATCGGCGATCTCGACCAGCACCGACGCGGGGACGCCGCGACCACCGAGGAAGGCGCGCGAGCGCCCGGAGCCGGCGACAGTGCGCATCGCCAGCAGCGTGCCGTCCGCATCCACCTCCGCCCCGGCCTCGCGGGCACGATCGGCAACGGGCGAGCCAGGATCGACGACGAAGCACCCTTCGGCCGTCGCCCTCTCCGCCCCCTTGCGCACCAGGCCGGCATCGGCCTTGCCCCCGAGGATCAGCGCGAGACCGGTGAGGACCATCGTCTTGCCGGCCCCTGTCTCACCGGTGATCGCGGTCAGCCCGTGGCCGAGCGGGACGCGGGCGGAGACGATCACGCCGACGTCCTCGATGCGCAGCTCTTCGATCACTCGTGTCCGTCCTGCGCACTGACGACGGGGGCCGGCAGCGGAAAGCCCTCGCCGGGCGTGGCCACGTCGATGGCCCGCCCCCGCCAGCCGGTCACCGGCAGGTCGAACCGGGAGACGAGCCGATCGGTGAACGGCGCGGGTCCGAGCCTCGCGAGCCGGACCGGTGCCGAGCCGCGCCTGACCTCGACCCGGCCACCCGTCGGGATGTCCGTCCTGCGACGACCGTCGCAGGTGAGGACGGCCTCGCTGGACGATCGCGCGAGCACCTCGACCGCGAGCACCGACCGTGGGCCGACGACCAGCGGACGGGCGAAGAGCGCATGCGCCGAGAGCGGCACCATCAGCATCGCGTCGACGTCCGGCCAGACGACCGGGCCGCCGGCGGAGAACGCGTGCGCCGTCGACCCCGTCGAGCTCGCCATCACCACCCCGTCGCAACCGAACGAGGACAGCGGGCGACCGTCGATCTCGATGACGACCTCCACCATCCGGCTGCGGGTCGCCTTCTCCAGCGTCGCCTCGTTCAGCGCCCAGTCGACCGCGGGCTCCATCCCCGGGCGCAGGATCCGCACGTCGACGGTGCCGCGCTCCTCGACCTCGTAGTCGCGGTCCGCGACCCGGCGGACGACATCGTCGACCTGCTCCCGCTCGCTCTCGGCGAGGAAGCCGACGTGGCCGAGGTTGATCCCCAGCACGGGGACGTCCGTTCCCCTGGTGAGCTCCGCTGCACGCAGGATCGTGCCGTCGCCGCCGAGCACCAGGACCATCTCGCAGCCGTTGAGCTCGTGGTGCTCGTCCTCGCGCACGGGCCGGATCCCCGCGTCGAGCAGCGCTCTGATCGCCTGGGCGCTCGCACGGACGGCCTCGGCCCTGCGGTGGTTGGTGACCACCAGCACCGATCGGGTCACGACGTCCTCCTGGGGACTCCTCGGTGCGGCGGTCGCACGAGGCTGGCACGGCCCTGGTTCACGGCCGCATCGACGGCAGCGTGGAGCCGCCCGGTGAGATCGACCGGGAGCCGGTCACCTGCGGGCTCCTGCAGCCACAGGAAGTACTCCCTGTTGCCGGCCGGGCCGGGCACGGGGCTGGGGACGACGGCGACAACGACGCACCGCTCGGCCGCCGCGCGAGCCACCGAGAGCACGGCATCGGCGCGCGCGACCGCTGAGGTCACGACCCCGTCGTTGCCGAGCCTGGTCCTGCCCACCTCGAACTGGGGCTTGACCAGCAGGAACAGGTCAGCGCCCTGCTCGACCACCGCGAAGAGCGCAGGCAGGACAAGGGTCAACGAGATGAAGGACAGGTCACCGACGACGAGCGAGGGGCGCTCCAGGACGTCGGCGATCACGAGGTCACGGACGTTGAGCCCTTCGCGCACGCTCACCCGCGGGTCCTCGGCGATCTCCTTGGCCAGCTGACCGTGCCCGACGTCGACGGCGAGCACATGCCGCGCCCCGCGGGCGAGCAGCACCTGGGTGAAGCCCCCGGTGGACGCCCCGGCATCGAGGCACCAGGCACCGGCGATCAGCGGCATCTCGTCGGAGACCTGGGCCAGCAGGTCGAGCGCACCGGCCAGCTTGAGCCCCCCGCGCGAGACGTACTCCGTCGGACTCCCGTCGACCGCGAGCACGTCCTCGGGCTTGACCACAGCCGAAGCCTTGAGCGCCGGAACTCCGCCGACCCTGACCAGGCCGTCGGCGACGAGCTCGGCGGCACGACCGCGGGAGCGTGCAAGACCGCGTCTGACCAGCTCGACGTCCAGCCGACCGCCCGTCACTCGAGGTGCTCGTTCAGCCGGTCGGCTAGAGCACCGTGCACCGCCTCGAAGACGGCGACGTGCTCGCGGACGGCCGAACCCGGCAACAGGTCGAGCGCAGTGAGAGCCTCGTCGACAGCGTGGTCGCCCGTGGTGGGCCGCTCGGGCCTCTCCTGCTCCACGCTGTCTCCTCGTCGCTCCTGGCGCTTCGGGGCTCGTCGTCCGCGCGCTCTCGCCGGGTCCACGCTACCCGCCACGGGCGTCCCGATCGTGCTGTCCACCGACGAGTCGTGGCCACCCGCCGTGGCTCAGGGCTCCGTGACCGGCAGGGGCGGGACTCCCTGCGGGCCGATGGCCGCACCATGGTCGGCAGCGTCCCACGCCGCCGCACACGCCGCGCGCGCCAGGTCGACCGTTCCCTTCGTGCCCTCGAGCTCGAGCGCGCCATCGACCACCCGGGCCCTGGCCCCACCCACGAGCCACCAGTCGCCGCTGCGCTGGGGTGCGGTGTGCGGCACGAGCAGGCTGCGAAGATCCGCGCCGAGATAGGACGGTCGGCAGTGCGCAGGTGCGAGAACCGCGTCCCGCGCGTCCGAGACCCCTGTGAGCACGTGAAGGCCGGGGTAACCGGCCGCGACGGCACCGCCCAGGTCGGTGTCGAGCCGGTCGCCGACGACCAAGGGCCGCTGACCACCGCGACGTGCTACGGCGAGGCGGTACAGGGTGGGCTCCGGCTTTCCGGCGCTGACCGGGGCGACGCCGGTCGCTGCCTGGACGGCCGCCACCAGGGCGCCGTTCCCCGGTGCGAAGCCGTGCTCGTTCGGCAAGGTCAGGTCCAGGTTGCTGGCGACGAACCATGCGCCCCGCTGGATGGCGTACGCGGCCTGCGCGAGGTGGCGCCAGCCGACGTCGGGCGAGAAGCCCTGCACCACGGCCGCCGGCCCCTCGTCCGCCGTGGTGACCACGACCAGGCCCGCAGCAGAGACGGCCGTGACGAGGCCCGCCCCGCCGACGACGAGCACCTTCGCCCCGGGATCCAGCCGCTCGGCCAGCACCGCCGCTGCCGCCTGTGCGGCAGTCATCACGTCGTCGGCATCGCTCGGGATGTCCAGACCTCGCAGCTGCGCAGCGACGGACTCCGGCTCCCGTGAGGCGTTGTTCGTGACGAAGACGACGTCCATCCCCGCTGCCCTGGCGCCCGCCAAACCCTCAGCGGCGTGCTCGATCGGGTCCTGACCACGGTAGGCCACGCCGTCGAGGTCGACCAGGGCGAGGTCGTAGACCTCGGCGAGCGGGCGATCAGAGCTGAGCAGCATCGGGAGCACCCTCTGCCGGAAGGTCATCCCCCGCGCCCTCACGGGTCTCGGGTGCACCGCCGGGCGGGTCGTCGACACCGTCGCCGAAGGTCACAGCCGCCGGGTCCCCGGCTCCTGCGCCCTCCTCGCGCGCGTCACCGCCGCCGTCGCCGAACGCCTCGGTGTCCTCCTCGTCGAGATCGACGACGACGATCTCCTCCTCGTCCTCCTCGTCGGGGAACGCCTCACGCAGGGCGGCGGCCTCCGCGGTCCGGCCGAGGGCGTCGAGCACGTCTGCACGGACCCGCGCGACCCGAAGCAGCAAGGCGCCCTCGGCACCCAGCACCGCAGGCGTCTGGATCGCGGCCAGCGCAGCATCGGGCTGCTCGAGGTCGAGCCGCGCACCGGCGACGACGAGAGCGAGCTCGACGACTCCCTCGGCAGAGAGCTCGGCAACTCCCTCCTCCTGGGCGAGAGCGAGAGCACGCTCGGGGCGGCCGAGCCCGCGCTCACAGTCGGCCATGACCGCCAGGTGCTCCGAGGAGCCGTTCAGTCGTCGTACGGTGCGCAGCTCCCGGAGCGACTCGGCGAATCGTCCGGTGGCGTAGGCCGTGAGGCCCGCGGCCTCTCGGACGACATCGACCCGACCGGCGCGCCGCACGGCCGCCTGGGCATGCGCGTAGGCGAGCTCCGGGTCCTCGTCGATCAGCCGTCCCGCCATCACGAGGTGCCGGGCGACGCCGTCGGCGTTGTCCTTGCTCAACGTCCTCAACCGCCCGCGAACCACGCGATCGAGCTCACTCGCGACCACGTCGTCCGGGATCACCGGTGCCTGAACCCGCTCGGTCGACAAAGAGACCGGCCGATCCCCCGCAGGCCTCTCCCTCGCGTCAGGCCGGCCGGCGCGGCTCGGGGCCCCCCCGCGGCTCGGAGCACCACGACCCGGTGCAGCGCCCGGCCTGGGAGGACGTCCCTGACGGTCGCCAGAACCCCCACCATCGGATGAGGAGCCGAAACGACGCTCCGCCCCGGCTGCTCGTCCACGAGGCCCGTCGGGACGAGCAAAGGCCCGGCCCTTGGACTCCTCCCGCTCCGGAGCACGCCTCGGTGCCCCCGACGCGGACCCGCTCCGGTAGCCCTCACCACTCTCCCGAGAGTCAACGGAACGCTCGGGTGCCGCCCCTCGAGCGGCGACGCCGCGCCCGGCTGCTCCGCGTGAGGCGGGCAGCCCACGGGCCGAGGCACCACCACGCGACGACACCCCACCACGAGATGGCGCTGCGTCCCGCGGAGCAGCTGCACCACGGTACGGGGCACCGTCCTGCGAGGAGCCGGCACCGCGGTACGGCGCACCGTCCCGCGAGGAGGCAGCACCGCGGCCGGAAGCCGCGTCACGGGACGAAGCTCCGCGCTCGGGAGCCGCGTAGCGGGAAGGAGCCCCGCCGCGGCTCGGCGAACCGCCACGAGCGGGGGCCGCTCCGCGCGGGGGCGCGCCGCGATCCTCCTCGCCCCGCGGCGCACCGCCGCGCTCGAACCCTCGACCACCGGAGCCCGCAGGCGCGGAACCGCCCCACTGAGGCCGTCCAGCTCCGCTCGACCCGGCGCGGCTCCCGGCACCCGAGGAAGCTGGGGCCCCACGCTGCGCACGCCCGCCCGCGCTCCCGCCTGCGCGCGAGGCAGCGCCGCCACCACTGGCACCGGGCTGCTTCGTGTATCCGCGGGTCGTCCCGGCAGCGTCGCCCGCCCTGGTCCCCGCCCCGGACCGACCGCCGGGCTCGCGAGCGCTTCCCGCACGCTTCGGGGGCTCCTGCGAGTCGCTCGCACGCCTCGCCGCGCCGCGTCCGTCGCTGCCGTCTCGCTGAGACCGTTCCTTGTCGACCGACACGCCTAATCCTCTTCCTGAAGCCGAGCGATGCTCGACGCAATGGCCCAAGCTGGCCGATGACAGTGTTGCCCGTCCATGTTCATGATGCCACCCCGACCGTGCGCCTTCGTTTCGGCCGTTGGGAGTCGAGCTGCACAGTCGGGCGGGTGCCCGGTGGATGTAGAAAAGGCCACCCCGGTGTCGGGGTGGCCTTTTCTGAAGTGATGTTCGGCGGCGACCTACTCTCCCACACCGTCCCCGGTGCAGTACCATCGGCGCAAAGAGGCTTAGCTTCCGGGTTCGGAATGGAGCCGGGCGTTTCC
>JBBRGX010000039.1:0-20942 GCA_038223605.1 Actinomycetales bacterium
GAGACGCCGAAGGCCCGGCACGAGGCCGGGCCTGAGGCTTGCGCAGGTTCAGACGACGCGCAGGATCACTTCTTGTTGCGACGCTGGTGGCGCGTCTTGCGAAGCAGCTTGCGGTGCTTCTTCTTCGCCATGCGCTTGCGACGCTTCTTGATGACGGAGCCCATGGGTCCTCGCAATTCGGGTCTGCACGTCACCGGTCGGAGCGACCGGACGGCGCGCGCGGAAAAGTCCAATGGTGAGTCTACCGTGCGCCCGGACCTGCGACGCACCGGCGGCGAGCTTCCCCCAGGGGAGCACGCCTGGAGTGGTCAGCCGCTGCGTCGCGAGGTGTCGCCCTGCTCGCCGAGAGCCGCGGGGGACGAGGCGAGGAAGGCGTCGAGTGCGTCCTGGGGGACGCGGTAGGAGCGGCCGACCCGGACGGCCGGGAGGTCGCCGGCGCGGGCGAGCCGGTAGACGGTCATCTTCGAGACGCGCATGGTGTCCGCGACCTCTGCGACGGTGAGGTAGCGCAGCCGCGACCCCTCGGGCCCACTGGTCATGCTCGTCCGCTCCTCGTGCCTGGGCCGAGGGGAGTCCGTCGGCACCGCAAGCGCACATGGCGCTGCGCACACCCTAGGGCCTGCTGACACCCCGGTGAAAGGGGCGAACAGAGTGACAGGTGTTCATGATCGCCCGACTGGCCGAACGGGCGCTGTCAGTCCAGCAGCGGATCGAGGTCGTGCCAGTGGAAAGCGGCCGTCCGGGTGGCGAGGATCGCTCGGTCGACGTCGTCCGCGGGGTCGTAGCCGTCGGAGAAGACGCGCAGCCGGGGCAGGACGACACCGTCGCCCATCGTCGGCGGGATCTGGACCCCCCAGGTCTCTGCGGCATGGTGGCGCCAGGTCTCGGGGAGCGGGGTGTCGGTGCCGATCGGGGCGTGCGCGGCGATCCCCAGGAGGTGCGACCACACCCGCGGGACGACATGGGCGACGGCATACCCTCCACCACCGACGGCGAGCCACCTGCCATCGGCGACCTCGTGCACCAGGGCGTGCAGGATCACCGCAGCCTCGCGCTGGGCATCGACCGAGACCGCGAGGTTGGTCAGCGGGTCGAGCCGGTGCGCGTCGCAGCCGTGCTGGCTCACGACGAGCTGAGGGCGGAAGGCGCGGAGCAGGGGCGGCACCAAGGAGGAGAACGACCGAAGCCACGGGCCGTCGCCGGTGCGAGCGGGCAGGGCGAGGTTCACCGCGTGCCCCCGCGCGTTGTCCCCGCCGAGGTCCCCGGGGTGCCCCGTTCCCGGGAAGAGCGAGTGCCCGCTCTCGTGGATGGAGATCGTCATCACCCGCGGCTCGTCCCAGAAGGCGAGCTCCACGCCGTCGCCGTGGTGCGCGTCGATGTCGACGTAGGCGACCCGCTCGGCGCCGGCGTCGAGCACGGCGCGGATCGCGGCGACGGCGTCGTTGTAGACGCAGAAGCCCGAGGCATGGTCCGGCATCGCGTGATGCATCCCGCCCGCGAGGTTGACGGCGTGGTCGACCTCACCCCGCCAGACCGCGAGGGCACCGTCGACGCTCCCGGAGACCACCCGGGCGGCCGACTCGTGCATCCCCCGGAAGACGGGGTTGTCGTCGTTGCCGAGACCGTGGTCGAGGTCGAGCTCACCGGTCCGCGAGCAGTGCCGGACGGCGGCGACGTACGCCGGGTCGTGCGCGCGCTCCAGGACGGCGTCCGACGCGGGTTCCACCTCGACGAGCTCGACCTGCGGGAGGTCGAGGACCCCGAGCTCACCGGCCAGCCCGAAGGTCGCCTCCAGCCTCAGGGGAGCCATCGGGTGTGCCGGGCCGAAGTCGTAGTCCAGCAGCGCCCGGGACCACACCACACGCGTGTGCATGACTCACCGTAGCGCCGTGGCCGGCCGCACCGGACGCCGCTCTCGCCCCGCCGGACCACGCCGCCCCACGCTCGCAGTCCTCGCCGAGTCCGCCGCGACCCTGCTGTTCGCGCCGATGCCGGGCGGACGGACTGGCACGATGACCGTGGCAGCCGCACTCGCGCTGCGCGACCGGCGCCGGGTCATCCGGCACCTCGACGAGAGGCTGACCCTTGGCCGAGAACCGCAGCGACCCGTCATCGCGAGCAGGCGCGGACCGTTCCGCCTCCGGCGTCCTGGTCATCGGCCTCGGCCGGTTCGGCGCAGCCCTCGCCACGACGCTCGAGGAGCAGGGCCGCGACGTCCTGGCCGTCGAGCGCTCGCCGGACCTGGTCAAGGAGTTCACCGGACGGTTCCCGCTGGTCGAGGCCGATGCGACGAACCTTGAGGCGCTCGTCCAGGTCGCAGCGAAGGACTTCCCGGTCGCCGTGGTCGGCGTGGGCACCTCGCTGGAGGCGAGCGTGCTGATCACCGCGAACCTGGTCGACCTCGGCACCCCGCAGATCTGGGCCAAGGCGACCTCGCCCGAGCACGCGAGGATCCTCACCCGGATCGGCGCTCACCACGTCGTCCTCCCCGAGGCCGATGCCGGCGTCCGCCTCGCGCACCTGGTCTCCGGTCGCCTGCTGGACTACATCGAGGTGGAGGACAACTTCACGATCGTGAAGATGAGCCCGCCTCGGGAGACCCACGGGTTCACCCTCGCGCAGTCGCAGGTCCGGACGCGCTACGGCGTGACGATCCTCGGCGTGAAGTCGCCGGGGCGGGACTTCACCTTCGCGATCGCGCAGACCCGCGTCCTCGCCGACGACGTCCTCATCGTCGCCGGCCACGCCGATCTGCTGGAGAGGTTCGCGCAGCGACCCTGAGCGACACCTCGGAGCGCCCGGACCGGGCCCCGGCTCACCGGCCGAGGACCCAGCTCGTCAGGGTGGTGAGCGGCCGCCCGTCGCCGGGAGCAGGCTCGTCGGGAAGGCCGATCAGCTGCGTCGCGGTGCCCGTCGCGAGGTCGACACGGGTCAGGACGGCGGGCGTCTGGCCCCCGAGGCAGCCCAGGCTGCTCTCAACGACGACATGACCGGCCACGGCCTGTGCGCGGTAGGAGCTCACCGTGCTCCGCGTGTCGCTCGACGCCAGCCGCGTGAAGGAACCGTCGCGGAGCAGGTAGACGCCGTCACTGCAGACGTCGCCCAGCAGGCCGCCCCCCGCGGTGAGGACGGTTCCCGGCGCTGCGATCTCACCGTCGGCGAGCCAGGCGCTCGGGCTCGGGCTCCACAGCACCGGGTCGCCCGCCCTGAGAGCCGTGACCGTGGTCCCGACCCCTGACGTCAGGGCGGCAGGGTCGAAGGCCACGAGCGTCGGCCTCAGGTCGAGGTACGGACCGTCGAAGCCGCTCGGGTCGCCGGTGGTGCACTCGGCGAGCACGCTGTCCGCTGTCCACCAGGACACCGGCGAGCATCGCCCGGCGGCACTCGTCGCGCTGAGGGTTCCGACCACCGCCCCGGTAGACGTCTCGACCACCGCGTCGCCGGCCATCACGAGGCGGCCGTCAGGGCTCAGCAGTGGCCGGCCGCGGTTCGGGTCCTGCCCGACGACGCGCAGCGGTCCGCCGCTGTCGACCATGACCTCGCCGGTGCTCGGGTCGTGCCACAGCCGGACGTCGCCGCGCACCTCGTCGAGCAGGAGGCCCGAGTACTCCGGCCTGCGCGCACCGAGCGTGCCGGTCAGCAGGTCCAGCGTGGCGTACTCGTGCGGGAGCGCGTCGAACGTGGTGCCGACGGTCACGGTCGGGATCGCTGCCTCGGCCACGAGGGCGGAGAGCTCGCCTGGTCGCCAGTCGACGACCTGGTAGGCGTTCCACTGCCCGGTCGGGGCCGTCGCCTGCGCAGCCAACCGTGCGACCTCGTAGACCAGGCCCTGCGGTGAGGAGAGGACAACGACGGTCTGGTCGGCAGCGGTCGGCACAGACGAGCCGGGAACCGGCATGTACGTCGCGAGGACCCAGCCGGGGCCGGTCGTGGCCAGCACGTCGGCGGACAGGGCAAGCCTCGCCGGCAGGCCAGGCTCGTCCGGGAGCGGGACGGCCCGGTCCGTGCCGGTCGGGGAGGTCGGTGTCGCGCTCGAGGGCGACGTCGGTACCGGCTGCGTCGCGAAGGGCACGGGTGCACGAACGACGTCGCGCACGGCCACGGCACCCCAGACGAGCGCTGCGGCCATCGGGACGACCACGGCGGCCTGCAGCACCCGGCGCCGCGCCCGGCGCGCACGGATGCGCCCGGTCAGCACCGCGAGCGAGTCCTCGCTCATCGCCCGTCCACGCAGCGAGGAGCCGTACTCGTCCTCGGCCTGCGCGAGGACCTCGTCAAGATCACGCATCTGTGCTGCTCCCCTCGGTCATCCTCACTCGTGCGGTCTCTCGTGGGTCCCTCGTGCCGAGCGCCGCGTTGAGCGCGGCCACGCCGTCGAAGGTGTAGCGCTTGACCGCTCCCTCGGAGAGCCGCAGCACGTCGGCGACCTCACGGACCGAGAGGTCCTCCAGGTGGCGCAGCACCACACAGGCACGCTCCCTGGGTGCCAGCTGCGCGAGGGCAGCCTCGACCTCCGGCGCGAGGCCGGCGGCGGGCATCTCGACGACGGGCTCACGCTCCAGACGGAGCCGGCTCAGAGCTCGGCGCTCCACGGCCCGCCGCCGGCTCGAGTCGATCGAGCGCGAGACGATCGCGCACCGGACGTAGGCCTCGGCCTCGGCGACGGTCGCGAAGCGGGCCCGCCCGCCGAACGACGAGAGGAGGGCGTCGGAGACGAGGTCCTCCGCCTCGGACCGGGATGACGCGACGAGCATCGCGCGCGCCACCAGCCGCGGGTAGCGCTCACGCGCGACCTGCTCGAGCAGGGGTTGCCAGGCAGCCATGCCGTACTCCTCTCGGTGCGATCCACAGACAAGAGAACGAGATGGCGGTCCGCGAGGTTGGGGTCATGGCCATGCCGCTCCGTGGCCGGCGGTGTCCAGCGCCGGCTCCGCCCGTCCGTACGCACCGGTCCGCCCCGGCACCTGAGCACGGGGGCGCTCGTCGGCTCGCCGATGCAGAAGGGCCCGGCCCGCCGAAGCGGACCGGGCCCTTGAGCGTCGAGCGATCAGCGCACCGAACCCGAGCGCCGCTTGTTGTAGATGTCGAAGGCGACGGCCAGCAGCAGCACGAGACCCTTGACGACCTGCTGGATCGACGTCTCGATGCTGAGCAGCTGCATGCCGTTGCTCATCACGGCCATGATCAGGCCGCCGACCATGGCGCCACCGACGGTGCCGACACCACCGGAGACCGACGCACCACCGATGAAGCAGGCGGCGATCGCGTCGAGCTCGAACATGTTGCCCGCCGCGGGCTGTGCAGCGTTGGAGCGAGAGGAGAACACGATCCCCGCCACCGATGCCAGCACACCCATGTTGAGCATGACGCCGAAGTTGACCCACTTGGTCTTCACACCGGAGAGCGCTGCCGCCGTCCGGTTGCCACCCATCGCGTAGACGTGCCGCCCGAAGACGGTCCGGGTCGTCACCAGCGTGTAGGCGATGATGAGGACCGCGAGGATGATGAGCACGATCGGCAGACCGCGGCTGTGCGCGAGCTGCCAGGCGAAGGCCATCACGACCGCACCGACGGCAAGGATCCTCAGGGCGAACTGCGGGATGCCGTCGACCTTCTGCTGGTAGGCCATCCGGGCTGCCCTGGCCCGCCACGCGCTCGCGGCGTAGGCGAGCACGGCGATCCCGAAGACGACCAGCGTGAACAGGTCGTAGCCCTTCCCGCCGAAGAGGCCGTTCTTGAAGCCGGCGGCGATCTCGGTGTACGGGCTGTTGAAGGGCCCGAGCGAGACGTTCTTCAGCACGAGCGCCGTCAGACCCCGGAACAGGAGCATCCCGGCGAGGGTGGTGATGAACGCGGGGATCCCGACGAAGGCGACCCAGAAGCCCTGCCAGGCGCCGATCAGGACGCCGACGAAGAGGCCGGCCAGGACACCGACCCACCACGGCATCCCGTTCCGCACGACGATCGTCGCGCTGACCGCGCCGACGAGCGCCACCACCGAACCGACCGAGAGGTCGATGTGCCCGGCGATGATGACCATCACCATGCCGATGGCGAGGATGAGGATGTAGGAGTACTGCAGGACGAGGTTGGTCAGGTTCGTCGGCCCGAGGAGCAGGCCGTCGGTGCGCCAGGCGAACAGGCCGACGATCGCGACGAACGCGACGTAGATCCCGCTGGTCCTGAGGTTGCGCGTCAGGTTCTGAAAAGTACTGGCGACGACACTCACTTGGCCTGCTCCCTTTCCTTTGTCATGAGCTCCATGAGTCGCTCCTGGGTCGCGTCCGCGACGGAGATCTCACCGGTGATGCGGCCGAAGGCCAGGGTGTAGATCCGGTCGCAGATGCCCAACAGCTCGGGCAGCTCGGAGGAGATGACGACGACCGCCTTACCTGAGGCGACCAGCCGGTTGATGATGGTGTAGATCTCGTACTTGGCACCCACGTCGATGCCACGGGTCGGCTCGTCGAGGATCAGCACGTCCGGGTCGGTGTAGATCCACTTCGACAGGACGACCTTCTGCTGGTTCCCGCCGGAGAGCTGGCCGGCGAGGGAGTGCACGCTCGGGGTCTTGATGTTCAGGCTCGTGCGGTACTCCTCGGCGACCTTCAGCTCCTCGTTGCCGTTCACCCAGCCGCGGCTGGACAGCTGGTGGAGCCCGGCAGCGGTGATGTTCCGCTTGATGTCCTCGATGAGGTTGAGCCCGTAGGTCTTGCGGTCCTCTGTCGCGTAGGCGATGCCGTGCGCGATCGCCTCGGAGACCGTTCGCGTCCTGATCTCCTTGCCACCCTTGAAGACCCGGCCGGTGATGTTGCGACCGTAGGAGTGACCGAAGATGCTCATCGCGAGCTCGGTGCGCCCGGCGCCCATGAGACCGGCGATGCCGACGACCTCTCCCGCGCGGACGTTGAAGCTCGCGCGGTCGACGACGATCCGTTCGGCCTGCGTGGGGTGGTGAACGGTCCAGTCCTCGACCCGCAGGACCTCGGCGCCGATCTCGGGGGTGCGCGTCGGGTAGCGGTTCTCCAGCTCGCGGCCGACCATGCCCTTGATGATCCGGTTCTGGGTGGACTCCGGCAGGGACATGTCGATCGTCTCGATGGTGCGACCGTCACGGATGATCGTGGTGCGGTCGGCGATGTGCTCGATCTCGTTGAGCTTGTGCGAGATCATGATCGAGGTGATGCCTTGCCCCTTGAGGTGGCGCAGCAGGTCGAGCAGGTGCTCGGAGTCGGTGTCGTTCAGCGCGGCCGTCGGCTCGTCGAGGATGAGCATCTTGACCCGCTTCGAGAGCGCCTTGGCGATCTCGATGAGCTGCTGCTTGCCGACGCCGAGGGTACCGACCGGGGTCACGGGCAGCTCGTTCAGACCCACCCGGGCCAGCAGCTTCGCCGCCTCCGCGTTGGTCTTGTTCCAGTCCACCAGACCGCCGCGACCGCGCTGCTCGTTGCCGAGGAAGATGTTCTCGGCGACGGAGAGGTAGGACACCAGGGCAAGCTCCTGATGGATGATGACGATGCCCTGGGCCTCGGAGTCGTTGATCGACCCGAATCGCGTGTTCTTGCCCTCGAAGACGATCTCGCCCTCGTAGGTGCCGTGGGGATACACGCCCGAGAGGACCTTCATCAAGGTCGACTTCCCGGCGCCGTTCTCACCGCAGATCGCATGGATCTCGCCGCGCTCGACCTCGAGCGTGACGTCCTGGAGCGCCTTGACGCCCGGGAAGGTCTTGGTGATGGAACGCATCTCCAAGATGTTGTTGGTCATACCTCTCGCCTCTCGTCTGGCCGTGGACCGCCCTGCGGCCGGTCCGGAGGGGTCGCCCCCTCCGGACCGGCACGGTGGATCAGATCAGCCGGCCTTGATGCCGGACTTGACCTCGTCAGCAGTCCAGTAGCCCGAGTCGACCAGGAGCTTCTGGATGGTGTCCTTGTAGACGATGTCCGACTCCAGGAGGAACGACGGGACGACCTTCTTGCCGTTGTCGTAGGTCTTGGTGTCGTTCGCCTCAGGCTGCTCACCCTTGAGGTACGCCTGGGCCACCGTGACGGCCTGGTCGGCGAGCTTGCGGGTGTCCTTGAAGATCGACGCGAACTGCACGTCGGTGTCGATCAGCTTGACGGACTCGATCTCCGCGTCCTGACCGGTGACGATGGGCATGCCGTCGGCGATGGTCGGGCCGTAGCCGGCGTTGCCGAGCGCGGTGAGGATGCCACGGGACAGGCCGTCGTACGGGGAGAGCACGCCCTGGACCTTGGAGCCGTCGTTGTAGGCCTGCGTGAGCAGGTCCTCCATGCGCTTCTGCGCCGTCTCCTGCTGCCAGCGCAGGATGTTGACCTGCTCGATGGTGGTCTGGCCGGACTTGATGACCAGCGTGCCGTCATCGATCAGCGGCTGCAGGATCGACATGGCGCCGTTGAAGAAGAAGAAGGCGTTGTTGTCATCGAGCGAACCGGCGAAGAGCTCGACGTTGAACGGGCCCTTGGCGTCGCCGGCAGAGCCGTCAGCCTTGAGGACGCCCAGGCCGACGAGCAGCGAGGTGGCCTGCTGGATGCCGACCTTGAAGTTGTCGAACGTCACGTAGAAGTCGACGTTCGCCGAGTCACGGATCAGGCGGTCGTAGGCGACGACCGGGATCCCGGCGGCCTTGGCGGCGTCGAGCTGCCCGGAGAGCGTGGTCCCGTCGATCGCCGCGATGATCAGGGCCTTGGCGCCCTTGGTGATCATCTGGTCGACCTGCTGCTGCTGGGTCGGGATGTCGTCGTTCGCGAACTGCAGGTCGACGGTGTATCCGGCCGCCTCCAGGCCCTTCTTGACGGCGTCGCCATCGGCGATCCACCGCGACGACGTCTGGGTCGGCATGGCGACCCCGATGAGGCCACCCTCCGTCATGGCGGGAGCGCTGGACGCGTCGCCGCTTGCTGCAGGCGTGTCGGTCGTTCCCGCACCGCCACCGCCGCACGCAGCGAGGCCAAGCGCGAGTGTCATGCCCGCCGCGATCGCGACGAACTTCTTGAGAACCATTTCTCCTCCTCGAGAAAATGCATCTTCCTGATGTGGGCGGTCGGGGCTCTCCTGACCGGCCCGGGCTCTCCTGACCGTGGTGCTCGGAACCGGTCAGGAAGTGTGGGGGTGCTACTCGACCTGCACGACCTCGACCCCGCTGCGGCGCAGCCGGGCGAGCTCGACAGCAGGTGCTGACGGACCGGTGAGGACCGTCCCGATCTCGCCGATGTCGGCGACCTTGGCCAGGTGGACCTGGCCGATCTTGGAGCCGTCGGCGACGACGACGCTGCGTTCGGCCGCGGCGATCATGCGCGCCTTGACCTCGGCCTCCGGGAGGTTGAGGTTGGTGACGCCCCGCTCGGCCTCGACCCCGTTGCAGCCGACGAAGGCCAGGTCGGCATGAACCCGGCTGAGGACGAACGAGGCCCAGGGGTCGACGAGCGAGTGCTGGAGCCGGCGCAGCGTCCCGCCGAGGACGACGACGGTGATCCGGCCGAGGGCCGCCTCGAGCTCGAGGGCGACGGTGAGCCCGTTGGTCACGACCGTGACGCGCTCGAGCTCGGCACGGGCGACCAGGGCGCGGGCGATGGCCGTGGTGGTGCTCCCGACGTCGAGGAGCACGCTCATGCCGGAGTCGACGAGATCGGCAGCGTAGGCCGCGATCGCCTCCTTCTCGGCCGGCATCCGTCGAGAGGCCTCTTCGTAGGAGCGCTCGGCACGGACGCGGCTGGCGGTCGCGATGGCGCCACCGCGCACCCGCCGGACGCCCTGCTCGTGCTCGAGGGCCGCAAGGTCCGTGCGGACGGTCACGTCCGAGACGCCGAAGGTGCCCGCAAGCTCGGCGACCCGCACGAACTGACGCTCGAAGATCACCTGGAGCATGCGCTCGCGACGCAGCGTCACGGGGAGCACCTCGATGTCTTCGTTGAGCACGCGCCTACTCTGCTGGCTGCCGTGGCGCCCGGTCAACTTCTTGAACTCAACTTTTGATTGCGAAATCATAACGCTTGCCTCCGCCGTCGATACGCCGGACGTTCGGCCCATGTCGATAACGTTCACCTGCACATTCACGCTCAACTGGGCACGACGAGGGGGCCACCTTCACTCGAATGGGCGTCGACAAACGACGAACTTCGAAAGACAATGGAGTTCGTTCGACGACGAGGCGTGAGCGGGCTGCGCTCAGAGCCCCTGGGCGACGCGGTAGTAGACGGCGTTCCAGCGGACCTGGTCCCGGAACGAGGAACGCGTGGTGGACTCGTCGATCACGAGCAGCTCGGTGCGGGCGATCTCGGCGAAGACCTCGAAGGCGTCGACCCCCACCTGGGTGCTCAGCACGCTGTGGTGCGCACCGCCGGCGGTGAGCCACGCCTCGGCGGAGGTCGTGAAGTCGGGCCGCGGCTTCCAGACCGCCCGAGCGACGGGCAGGTGCGGGAGCGGGGCCGCAGGCGCGACCACGTCGACGACGTTCGCCGTGAACCGGAACCTGTCGCGCATGTCCGACATCGCGACGACGACGCCGGTGCCCGGGTCGGCGGAGAAGACCATCCGGACCGGGTCCTCCTTGCCACCGATGCCCAGCGGATGGATCTCGACGGTCGGCTTCGACGTGGTCAACGAGGGGCAGACCTCGAGCATGTGCGCACCGAGGATGACCTCCTCGCCTGGCGTGAGGTCGTAGGTGTAGTCCTCCATGAGCGAGGCACCGCCGGGCAACCCCTCGCCCATCACCTTCGCGGCCCGCACCAGGATCGCCGTCTTCCAGTCGCCCTCGGCGCCGAAGCCGTAGCCCTTGGCCATGAGTCGCTGGACGGCCATGCCGGGCAGCTGGCGCAGGGCGCCGAGGTCCTCGAAGGTCGTGGTGAAGGCCTTGGCCCCGAGCTCGGTGAGGAAGCCCTCGATGGCGGCCTCCTGGCGCGCGGCGTAGCGCAGCGACTCGTGCCGCTCGCCACCCAGCCTGAGCTCTGGCACGACGTCGTAGAGGTCCTCGTACTCCGCGACCAGGGCGTCGATCGCCGGCGCCTCGACAGCGTCGACCGCAGCGGCGAGCTCGTTGACGCCCCAGGTGTTCACCGAGACACCGAAGCGCAGCTCGGCCTCGGTCTTGTCGCCCTCGGTGACCGCGACGTAGCGCATGTTGTCGCCGAAGCGCGCGAGCCGGAGCTCATGCGTCGCGGCCCAGCCGGCCGCCCCACGGACCCAGGTGCCGACGCGCGCGGTGACCGCCGGGTTGCTCACGTGACCGGCGACCGTCGTCCGGGCGATGCCGAGCCGGGCCTGGATGTAGCCGTGCTCGCGGTCGCCGTGCGCTGCCTGGTTGAGGTTCATGAAGTCGAAGTCGATGGTGTCCCACGGCAGCTCGACATTGGCCTGCGTGTGCAGGTGGAGCAGCGGCTTGCGCAGCTGGTCAAGGCCCTGGATCCACATCTTCGACGGGCTGAAGGTGTGCATCCAGGTGATCACGCCGAGGACACGGTCGTCGGAGGAGGCGTCGACCATCGCGCGACGGATCGCCTCGGTGTCCTTGAGGACCGGCTTCCACACGATCCGTACCGGGACGTCGGGCGACGCGTCGAGGGCGCGCGCGACCTCCTGCGACTGGGCGGCCACCTGACGCAGGGTCTCCTCGCCGTAGAGGGACTGGCTGCCGGTGAGGAACCAGACCTCACGGTCGGCGTACGGCTTGGTCATGCTGACTCCTTCATCGGTGCTGATCGGCGGTGCGCGTGCGGGTGGGTCACGGTGGGCAGCCTCGCGGCCTACTGCCCGTAGACGTTCTGGTAGCGGTCGTACAGGCGGTCGATGTCGCTCCTCGCGATCGGCAGCGGGTCACCGAGCTGGCGCGAGATGTGCACGGTCCGCGCGACCTCCTCGACCATCACGGCGGCCTTCACTGCCGAGCTCGCGTCCTTGCCGATCGTGAACGGCCCGTGGTTGCGCATGAGGACGGCCGGGCTGCGCGAGCCCCGGAGGGTCTCGACGATCCCCCGGCCGATCGAGTCGTCGCCGATCAGCGCGAAGGGGCCGATCGGCACGTCTCCGCCGAACTCGTCGGCCATCATCGTCAGCACGCAGGGGATCGGCTCGGCGCGGGCCGCCCATGCCGTGGCGTAGGTCGAGTGGGTGTGCACCACTCCCCCGACCTCTGGCATGTTCCGGTACACGTACGCATGCGCTGCGGTGTCCGACGAGGGCGACCGCGTGCCCTCGACGAGGTTCCCGTCGAGGTCGCAGACCACCATCGTCTCCGGGGTGAGCTCGTCGTAGCGGACGCCGGAGGGCTTGATGACGAGCAGGTCAGCGCTGCGCAGCCGCTGCGAGACGTTGCCGGCCGTCCACACGACCAGGCCCCAGCGCGGCAGCTCGGCGTGCAGGTCGCAGACGAGCCGGCGGACCAGCTCGACCTCCTCGAGCACGGCGGCCGGGTAGGTGCCCAGCCCCTTCGGGACGGTCATCGTTCTCCTCGTCGGTTCACGGGGGGGGCTCCTAGAGCGCGTCCACCGCTGCGCGCTCGACCGCGAGGCCGGCCGTGTAGCGGTCGAGGAAGGTGGCGTAGCCGGTCATGTCGTCGGCGTCGGGGGCGACCACGTCGATCTCGGCGTCGCCGAAGACCCGGGTGCGCAGGAAGGTGCCGAGATCCTGCTCGGCTGCGGCGCCGAGATAGGCGGCCAGCACGGCCATCCCCCACGGCCCGCCCTCGCTCGCGGTCCGCGAGACGGCGACGGGTGCTCCGACGGCGGCCGCCAGAAGACGCTGCGCGACCCCTGCCGTCCGGAACATCCCGCCGTGCGCGTAGAGCGCGTCGAGCTCGACCCCCTCCGCGGCCAGCACCCGCATGCCGATGCTCAGGGTGGCGAACGCGCCGTAGACCTGCGCACGCATGAAGTTGGCGAGCGTGAGCCGGCTGTCGGGGGTGCGGACGAACAGCGGGCGTCCCTCGTCGAGGCCGGTGATCGGCTCTCCCGAGAGGTAGTTGTAGGCGAGCAGGCCGCCACCGTCGGCGTCACCCTCGACGGCCTCGCGGAGCAGCGCACCGAAGACGGCGTCGGGCTCGACCGGCTGGCCGAGCGCCGCAGCGAACCGGCCGAACAGCTCGGCCCACGCGCCGAGCTCGCTCGCGCCGTTGTTGCAGTGGACCATCGCGACGAGGTCGCCGGCCGGGGTCGTGACCAGGTCGAGCTCGTGGTGCACGCGCTCCAGGGCACGCTCGAGCACCACCATCGCGAAGATGCTGGTCCCGACGCTGACGTTGCCGGTGCGCGGGGCCACGGCGTTCGTCGCGACCATGCCCGTCCCGGCGTCACCCTCGGGAGGGCACAGCGCGATCCCCGGCCGCACCGTGCCCGAGGGGTCGAGCAGCGCGGCGCCCGCCTCGGTGAGCCGGCCGGCCTCCTGCCCGGCGACCAGCACCTGCGGAAGGAGGTCCCGCAGCCTGAGGCCGTGGCGACGGTCGGCGACGAGCCCGTCGAACTGGGCGAGCATCCGCTCGTCGTAGTCCTTCGTGGCCGGGTCGATCGGGAAGACGCCGGAGGCATCGCCGACGCCGAGCACCTGCTGCCCGGTCAGCTTCCGGTGGACGTACCCGGCGAGCGTGGTGAGCGAGGCGACCAGCGGGGCGTGCGGCTCCTCGTCGAGGATCGCCTGGTAGAGGTGCGCGACCGACCAGCGCAGCGGGATGTTGTGGCCGAAGAGGGCACTGAGCTCGGCCGCGGCAGGCCCGGTGCTGGTGTTGCGCCAGGTGCGGAACGGCACGAGCAGCTCACCATCGGCGTCGAAGGCGAGGTAGCCGTGCATCATCGCGGAGACGCCGAGTGCCCCGAGGCTCGTCAGGCGGACGCCGTAGGTCCTCTCCACGTCCGCGAGCAGCGCGGCGACGCAGCCCTGCACGCCTGCCCACACGGCATCGAGGGAGTAGGTCCAGGTCCGGTCGACGAACTGGTTCTCCCAGTCGTGGCTGCCGCCGGCGATCGGGGCGCCGTCGGGCGTGATCAGGGAGGCCTTGATGCGGGTGGAGCCGAGCTCGATGCCGAGGACGGCGGTACCGTCGACGATCGCCGATCGTGCCGCGGTGGAGAGTTCCTCTGTACTCATCGTGCTCCTCTTCGCGGCGTTGCGGTCCCGAGAAGATGTTAACGCTCACATGCGGTCTGTCAACCCCCGAGGAGCCCGCGGTACGTCGGTGCTCGCCCGGACGACGAGCCTCGGCGGGATCGCCGCGAACCCGACGGGCTCGTCCTCGATCGCCGCGCGCAGGACGGCGAGGCAGCGACGCCCGAGCATGGCGAACTCCTGCCGCACCGTCGTCAACGGTGGAACGAAGTGGGCGGAGCCGTCGACGTCGTCGAACCCGACGACGGACACCTCATGCGGGACGTTCACCCCGCGCTCGGCGAAGGCGTGGAGCAGCCCGAGCGCGAGCTGGTCGTTCGCGGCGAAGACGGCCGTCGGCAGGGCCGTGGCGACGAGGTCGAGGCCCGCCCGGTACCCACGCTCGGCCGACCAGTCCCCGTCGATCGGCTCGCGGGGTACGAGCCCCGAGTCCGTGAGCTCGTCGAACCAGCCCCGGCGGCGCTCCCTCGCGTCGATCCAGTCCTGCGGCCCGGCGAGGTGGACGACGTCGGTGTGCCCGAGGTCCAGCAGGTGCCGCACGGCCGCCCGCGCCCCGGCGTACTGGTCGACCGCGACCGCATGGACGACACCGGGGGGAACCACGTGCGAACCGACCATGACGACGGGGATCCGCGGGGCATAGGCCAGCACGGCGTCGAGGGCGTCGTCCTGGGGGGCGACGACGACCGCCCCGTCCACGCCCTGGTCCATGAAGTGGTCGAGCGCCGTGCGCACCTCCGCGGCGTCCCAGTGCCGCACCGTGGCCACCGAGACGAAGAGACCGCTGTCGCGGGCGGCCTTCTCGATCGCGATCAGCGTGCTCGTCGGCCCGAAGAGCGCCGAGCCCGTCGTGATCACGCCGATCGTCCCCGAGCGACGGGTCACCAGCGTCCGTGCAGCGGAGTTGCGCCGGTAACCGAGCTGGTCGATCGCTTCGAGCACGCGCAGGCGCGTCTCCGGGCGGACGCTCGGGTGGTCGTTGAGCACCCGGGAGACCGTCTGGTGAGAGACCCCGGCGAGGACGGCGACGTCACTCATCGCGGGTGGGCGCGCGGCGTTCACCTCGGTGCTGCCCCCGTGCGATCGCCGACCGGGCCGGAGCGCCCCGGAGCGGAGCCGGCGGCCCCGAGCTCGCGGGAGCGGTCGCGAGCGGCCTCGGCGGCGGCGAGGACACCGGCGCGAACACCGTGCGCGTCGAGCTGCCGCAGGCCGGCGACCGTCGTCCCTCCAGGTGAGGAGACGCGCTCGCGCAGCACCACCGGGTGCTCGCCGGTGGACTCGAGCAGCCCGGCAGCCCCCCGGAACGTCGCGGTCGCGAGCGCGAGGGACTGCGCCCTGGTCAGGCCGAGCAGCACCCCGGCCTCGGCGAGAGCGTCGACGAGGTAGAAGACGTAGGCGGGGCCGGAGCCGGAGATCGCGGTCACGGCGTCCATCAGGGGCTCGGCGACGCGCACGACGAGCCCGGTCGCCGCGAGGAGCGTCTCGACCAGGGCGAGGTGGGCGTCGGTGGCAGCGGCGCCGGCGCAGATCGCCGCGGCCCCCTCCCCGATCACCGCCGGGGTGTTCGGCATCACCCTGACCACGGGAGTGCCGGCCGGGAGGTGGCCGGCGATCGCCTCGGTCGTCAGCCCGGCCGCGACGCTGACGACGAGTGCACCGGGCTTCAGGGAGCCGGCGATCTCGCCGAGCACGGCCGGGATGTCCTGAGGCTTGAGGGCCACGACGAGCACGTCGACCCTCGAGGCGAGCTGAGCCGGCGTCCGATCGACCCGGACGCCGTGGGTGGCAGCGATCTCGGTGGCCCGCAGCGCGTACCGCTCGCTCACCTCCACCCCGTCGGTGTCCCAGCCGCCGCGCAGGACGGCGGCGAGGATCGCCTCGCCCATCACCCCGCCCCCGAGGATGCCGACCCGCGCAGGAGTCGGCGAGCTGCCGCTCACAGGGGGAAGGCGGCGTAGACGTCGCGCAGGGCGGCGGCGGGGCCGCTCAGCTGCAGGACGGCCGTACCGTTCGACCAGGTGAGGACACCGGACCCGTCTGCTCCGGCGGTCATGGACCAGGCGCCGACAACGGTCCCGGAGGCGGTGACGTCACCGGAGGTCGGCGAGTCGGCGGTGGCGGACGGGCTCGCGCTCGGTGCCGTGGCGGCATCGCCGGCCGAGCTGAGGCTCGCGTAGGCGGCGGTCGCGGCCTCGGCCGTCGGCCACTGCCCGGCGAGCAGCGTGACGGTCGCCGAGCCGTCGCTGTAGCCGATCCGGTAGCCCTCGAGAGCGCCGAGCGTGCCGAGCTCCGCCGCTGCGTCGGAGGCGCTCATCGCGTAGGCGAGCACGGTCGAGGGGAGCGCGTCGTAGAAGGCCGTTCCGGGCTCGCGCGCGATCGCCGCCACCGTCGGGCTCGGGACCGGGAGCGTCACCACCTCTGCCTCGGGGACCACGGCGCCGCCGCGGTTGCTGAGCACCAGCGCCAGGGTCCCGGTGAGCGCGACGAGAAGGACCCCCACCACGATGTACAGCCAGACGGGGACCCGCCGTCCGACGGACCCCGTTCCCGCTCGCGTGGTGCCCGCACCATTCGTCTCGGTCTGCTCGGCCATCGTCGATCGCCCTCCCCCGTCGTCCGGGCCAGCCTATGGCCTGCCCCAGGCCGGGCCCCGGAGGTCCGCGCCTCGCGATGTCGGACGGCGCGGCTACCCTGCGGCGATGACCTCCACGACACGCGCGACGGCCGGCCGCGGCAGCCGGACGGCCAGGCCCGTGCGCGCCGCATGGGCCTGCAACGAGTGCGGCTGGACCACCGCCAAGTGGTCCGGCCGTTGCGGCGAGTGCCAGGCCTGGGGCTCGGTGGTCGAGGAGTCGGCGCCGACGGGTCCCCGGACGACCGCCACCAGCCCCGCCCGCACCCCGGCCCGGCCGATCGGCGAGATCGACGTCGAGGCAGCGCGGGCGCGCCCCACCGGGGTCGGTGAGCTCGACCGGGTGCTCGGCGGCGGCCTCGTCCCGGGGGCCGTCGTGCTGCTCGCCGGGGAGCCCGGCGTCGGCAAGTCGACCCTCCTCCTGGACGTCGCCGGTCGCCTCGGCCGCGAGCCCGGCGCCCGTGTGCTGTACGTGACGGGTGAGGAGTCGGCCGGCCAGGTGCGCCTGCGCGCCGAACGGATCGGCGCCGTCGCCCCGGGACTGCTTCTCGCCGCGGAGACCGACCTCGGCACCGTCCTCGGCCACCTCGAGGTGGTCGAGCCGACCTTGCTCGTCGTCGACTCGGTGCAGACGGTCTCCTCCGCCCAGGTGGACGGTGCGCCTGGCGGCGTCTCGCAGGTCCGCGAGGTGGCCGCGGCGCTCATCGCCGAGGCCAAGTCGAGAGGTATCCCCGCCCTGCTCGTCGGCCACGTCACGAAGGACGGCTCGGTCGCCGGACCGCGCACGCTCGAGCACCTGGTCGACGTGGTCTGCCAGTTCGAGGGCGACGCGCACACCCGGCTCCGCATGGTCCGTGCGACGAAGAACCGCTACGGCCCGACGGACGAGGTCGGGTGCTTCGACCTGACCGAGCAGGGCATCGTCGAGCTCACCGACCCGAGCGGACTCTTCCTGTCCCGCACCACCCAGACCGTCGCCGGGACCTGCGTGACGGTCACCCTCGAGGGACGCCGCCCGATGGCGGTCGAGGTGCAGGCGCTCGTCGTCCCGAGCCTGCTCTCCAACCCCCGCCGCACCACGAGCGGAGTGGACTCGGCCCGCCTGGCGATGGTGCTCGCCGTGCTTCAGCGCCGGGCCGGTGCTCCCCTCGGGGATCGCGACGTCTACGTCTCGACCGTCGGGGGCGCCCGGGTCGCCACCCCGGCCTCCGACCTCGGGATCGCGCTCGCGGTGGCGAGTGCCACCGCTGACGTGCCGGTCTGGGACGGGCTCGTCGCGATCGGCGAGGTCGGCCTCGCCGGTGAGATCCGCACCGTAGCCGGGATCGGACGGCGGCTGGCCGAGGCCCGGCGGCTCGGCTTCAGCCGGGCGGTCGTCCCGGCCGGCTCCACCGTCGACGTCGAGGTGCCGGACGGGATGCAGGTGATCGAGGTCAGCCATCTCGCCCAGGCGGTCGACGCTGCGCGTCGGACAGGCGATCGCCCTGGTCACAGCTAGGATCGGGGCGTGGTCACGGAGCGTCCTACTGAAGAGCTGTTGCGGCTCACCCTTGCTGCTGTCGCACCGGGGACGGAGCTGCGCGACGGCCTCGAGCGGATCCTTCGCGGACGGACCGGCGCGCTGATCGTGCTCGGTTTCGACCGCGTCGTGGAGTCGATGTGCTCCGGCGGGTTCGTTCTCGACGTCGAGTTCTCCGCCACGCGCCTTCGCGAGCTCGCGAAGATGGACGGAGCCGTCGTCGTGGACCGCGACGGGAGCCGGATCGTGCGGGCAGCCGTCCAGCTCCTCCCGGACCCGACCATCAGCACGACCGAGTCCGGCACCCGTCACCGCACGGCCGAGCGCGTCGCCAAGCAGGCCGGCTTCCCGGTCGTCTCGGTGAGCCAGTCCATGCAGATCATCGCGCTGTACGTGGGCGGCTACCGCTACGTGCTCGAGGGCTCTGACGTCATCCAGTCCCGCGCGAACCAGGCCCTGGCCACGCTCGAGCGCTACAAGTCGCGCCTCGACGAGGTGAGCGGCACGCTCTCCGCCCTGGAGATCGAGGACCTGGTCACGGTCCGCGACGTCGCAGCCGTCGTCCAGCGGCTGGAGATGGTGCGGCGGATCTCCGAGGAGATCGCCGGCTACGTCGTCGAGCTCGGCACCGACGGACGGCTCATGTCCCTCCAGCTCGAGGAGCTCGTCGGCGGCGTCGGAGTCGACCGGCAGCTCGTCATGCGCGACTACGCCGACACCTCCACCGTCGATCGGCTCGGCGAGATCCACGTCGCCCTCGCCGCCATGGACGCCAACGAGCTGCTCGACCTCACGCACATCGCCAGGCTTCTCGGGCTCGCGGTGCACGACGACTCCCTCGACGGAGCAGTGGCTCCGCGCGGATTCCGTCTCCTGTCGAAGGTCCCCCGGATCCCCGGGACGATCGTCGACCGCCTCGTGCACCAGTTCGGCGGGCTCCAGAAGCTCCTCGCCGCCGGGGTGGACGAGCTGATGACCGTCGACGGCGTGGGAGAGCAGCGGGCGAGGGCTGTCCGGGAGGGCCTGTCCAGGCTGGCCGAGTCGTCGATCCTCGAGCGCTACGTCTGACCGAGAGCTCGCCACCGAGCTCGCCGCGAGGTGAGCACCCCGGTGCAACGCGGTGAACCGATGTGCACGCCCGTGATCGGCGTTCTCAGCCGAGGGTGAACACCACCGAGGGAACCGTGATCCCGGCCACCGTTGCCGTCGCCTTGTAGGTGCCGGGGCGAGGTGCGGCGAGCCCGGCGGGGCAGCCGGCTGCCGAGCGCGACCGGTCCCAGGACACCGTCGCGGGAGAGCCGGCCCCAGCGCCGAGCAGAAGGAGGTCCTCCGGGGTCTCGGCCTGGCAGTCCTTGCTCGACCAGATGCGGTCGGCGCCAGAGGTGATGACGATCTCGCGGTTCGCTGCCGAGGAGTCGAAGGTGCAGCTCCGGGAACCGGAGTTCACCACCGTGAGCGTGAGCGAGGGGTTCGCTCCCGCCGGATAGCCGGCGGCGTCGGCGACCAGGACGACCTGGAGGTCCGCAGGTCCGCAGGCCGTGGGGCCGTCGGCGGTCGAGGTCACGGGCGGGCTCGGGGATCCGGCCGCCGTCGGCGAGTCGCCACCGAGTCCGCCGACGTAGCGGACCACGAGCATCACGACGAACCCGAGGGCGACAACGGCAGCACCGGCGAGCAGCAGGACGAGGATGCGGCGGGTCCAGTAGACCCGTGGCGGCTTGTCGCCGACCGGATGAACGACGCTGCTCATCGGGCACCCCTCATCCGGCCACGCTACGACGCTCCTCGCCGACTTCGGCGGTGACGCGCCGACAGGACATCTCGGGCATCATCGAGGAGTGCCCGACCCCCTCGTCCCGCCGGTGATCTCCTGGTTCGCGCAGGCGCGTCGCCCGCTCGCCTGGCGCGCGGCCGACCGCACGGCCTGGGGCGTCCTGGTCAGCGAGGTCATGCTCCAGCAGACGCCGGTCGTCCGCGTCGAGCCGGTCTGGCGCGCCTGGCAGGAACGGTGGCCGGGGGCCGGGGACCTCGCCGGGGCGAGCACGGCCGATGTGCTGCGCGCCTGGGGCGGCCTCGGCTACCCCCGTCGCGCGCTGCGGCTCCAGGAGTGCGCCATCGTCGTCGTCCGTGAGCACGACGGGCAGCTTCCGGCGGAGGAGGCGGCCCTGCTGGAGCTGCCGGGCATCGGCAGCTACACGGCGGCGGCGATCATGGCCTTCGCGTTCGGCAAGCGCTCGATCGTGCTCGACACCAACATCCGCCGGGTCCTGGCCAGGGCCATCGACGGGGTGGCCCTCCCGCCCCCGCACCTGGCTGCAGCCGAGCGGCAGCGGGCGGCAGCGTGCGTGCCGCCGGACGACGACGGGGCCGCGACCTGGAACGCCGCCGTGATGGAGCTCGGCGCGCTCGTCTGCACGTCGCGAAGCCCCCGCTGCGGGGGGTGCCCGATCGCCGGGAGCTGCGCATGGCTCGCCGCCGGCTCCCCGCCCGACGCCCATGCGGCCCGGCGGCGGCGACAAGCCTGGGCCGGCACGGACCGGCAGGCGCGGGGCACGGTGATGGGACTGCTGCGGGACGCCCCCGGCGGGGTGCCGATCGAGGCCATCGCTGCGGCCTGGCCCGACGCCGGCCAACGCGGCCGGGTGCTGGCCGGTCTCCTCGCCGACGGTCTGGTGG
>JBBRGX010000040.1:0-19576 GCA_038223605.1 Actinomycetales bacterium
CTGAACGTCGAGACGGTCACGGGCCGCGCCGGCAGATCGACCGTCTCCCCCGCCCGGACGCGCGCGTAGGAGCGCTTCCCGTCGATCTTGATCGCGCTGACCGAGCTCGGGACCTGCGCGATCGCGCCGGTCAGCTGGGCCACACCGGAATCGATCGCCTCGCGGGTCACCCCGGAGGCATCAGCGCGCGTGAGCACCTCGCCCTCGGCGTCGTCCGTCGTCGTCGCGACTCCGAGGCGGATGGTGGCGAGGTACTCCTTGTCGGCGCCGACGACGTACGTCAGCAGCCTCGTCGCCCGGCCGATGCCCAGGACGAGCACGCCGGTCGCCATCGGGTCCAGCGTCCCGGCGTGGCCGACCTTGCGGGTGCGGGCGAGCCGGCGCACGCGCGCAACGACGTCATGGCTGGTCCAGTCGGCCGGCTTGTCCACGACGAGGAGTCCGTCGGGGGCCGGCGGGCGGCGCACCGGCCTGACCTCACCGCCGTCGGACGTGGCGTCCTGCGTCACAGCACCGTCTCCGCTCTGCTCGCCCACCGTCGCGACCGCCGTGTGTCGCGAGCCTGTCCGGAGCTCAGGCCTCGGTCTCGTCGTCGTCGTCAGGGACGGTCTCGTCCGCGTCGTCCGCGTCGTCCTCGACCGGACGCCGGTAGGGGTCCTCCTCGCCGGCGTAGGTCGCCCCGGCGGCGAGCGCCGCGACCTCGGCATCGCGCGCGGCAGCCAGGCGCAGGGCGCTCTCCATGTGCGCGGCCGTCTCCGGCACCGCATCAGCGATGAACTCCAGCGTCGGCGTCAGCCGGATCCCGACCTGCCTGCCGACCTCTGACCTGATGATGCCCGTGGCGCTCGCCAGCGCTGCGGCGGACTCCGCGCGCGCGGCCTCGTCGCCGAAGACGGTGTAGAAGATCGACGCGTGCTGCAGGTCACCGGTGACGCGGACGTCGGTGACAGTCACGAAGCCGAGACGGGGGTCCTTGATCCGGGTGTCGAGCATCTGCGCGACGATCTGGTGGATCCGTTCGCCCATCTTGCGGGCGCGGGGGTGGTCGACCATCGGGGACTCCCTCCGACCCGGGCAGCTGCCCGGGTGGCGTCGTGGGCGCTCCTGGTACCGGAGCGCGGTGTGGGTGGAGTGGGGGACGGCCGCGAGGGCCCTCCGATGGACCGCGTGCCCGTTGCCGGGCACGCGGTCCAGTCCTACACATCAACATCCCCGGCTTCACGCGCAAAACCTATCTCACCATGACCTCATAGGTCTGCAGGACCTTTAACGACCCGAGCCCGATACCGCACTCGTAGCCCTCGCGAACCTCGGTCGCGTCGTCCTTGAACCGCTTGAGCGACTCGATCGACAGGCCCTCGGTGATCATCTGGCCGGCACGCAGCACGCGCGCCTTGGAGTTGCGTCGGATCAGACCCGTGCGGACGAGCGATCCGGCGATGTTGCCGAACTTGCTCGAGCGGAAGACCTCGCGCACCTCGGCTGTGCCGAGCTGCACCTCCTCGTACTCCGGCTTGAGCATGCCCTTGAGCGCTGCCTCGACGTCGTCGATCGCCTGGTAGATGACCGAGTAGAAGCGGACGTCGACGCCCTCGCGGTCGGCGAGGTCCTCGACGCGCTCGGCGTACTTGACGTTGAAGCCGATGATGATCGCGTTGTCGACCGTCGCCAGGTTGACGTCGTTCTGCGTGATGGCACCCACCCCACGGTGGATGACACGCAGCTCGACCTCCGCCCCGACATCGATCTTGAGCAGCGCGTCCTCGAGCGCCTCGACGGCACCGGAGACGTCGCCCTTGAGGACGAGGTTGAGCGTCTCGACCTTGCCGAGCTGAAGCGCCTGCGTGAAGTCCTCGAGGCTGATGCGCTTGCGACGCTTGGCCAGGAGGGCCGCCCGCTCGGCAGCCGCACGCTTCTCGGCGATCTGGCGTGCCGTCCGGTCGTCCGATGCCACCAGGAAGGTGTCACCGGCACGCGGGACCGACGTCAGACCGAGGACCAGCACCGGACGAGCCGGAGTGGCCTCGTCGACCGTCTCGCCGTGCTCGTCGAACATCGCACGGACACGGCCATAGGCCGTCCCGGCGACGATCGAGTCGCCGACCCGCAGGGTCCCGGACTGCACGAGCACCGTCGCGACGGCACCGCGACCCTTGTCGAGGAAGGCCTCGACGGCCACACCACGGGCGTCCTTGTCGGCGACGGCCCGAAGGTCGAGCGCCGCATCGGCGGTGAGCAGGACGGCCTCGAGGAGCTCGTCGATACCGATCCGCTTGAGCGCGGAGATGTCGACGAACATCGTGTCGCCGCCGTACTCCTCGGCCACCAGGTTGTACTCGGTCAGCTGCTGGCGGATCTTCGAGGGGTTCGCCCCCTCCTTGTCCACCTTGTTGACCGCGACGACGATCGGCACACCGGCGGCCTGGGCGTGGTTCAGCGCCTCGACCGTCTGCGGCATGACGCCGTCGTCCGCCGCGACCACGAGGATCGCGATGTCGGTGACCTGGGCACCACGGGCACGCATGGCGGTGAACGCCTCGTGGCCGGGGGTGTCGATGAAGGTGATCGCCCGGTCGATGCCCTCGTGCACGGTCCGCACCTGGTAGGCACCGATGTGCTGGGTGATGCCGCCGGCCTCGCCGGCGACGACGTCCTCGGAGCGGATCGCATCGAGGAGCTTCGTCTTTCCGTGGTCGACGTGGCCCATGACGGTGACGACAGGAGGTCGAGGGGTGAGGTCGTCCTCGCCCTCGGCGTCCTCCTCGGCCTGCAGGTCGATGTCGAAGGCCTCGAGGAGCTCGCGGTCCTCCTCCTCGGCCGACACCATCTCGATGCGGTAGCCGAGCTCGACCGCGAGCGTGGCGAACGTGTCCTCGTCGAGGGACTGGGTGGCCGTGGCCATCTCGCCCAGGTGGAAGAGCACCGTCACCAGGCTTGCCGGGTTGGCGTCGATCTTGTCGGCGAAGTCGTTGAGCGAGGAGCCGTGCCGCAGGCGGACGACGGTCGTGCCGTCGCCGCGCGGGACCTGGACCCCGCCGAGCGACGGAGCCTGCATCTGCTCGAACTCCTGACGCTTCGCGCGCTTGGACTTACGGCCGCGCACGGGCCGCCCTCCAGCGCGACCGAACGCACCCTGGGTGCTGCCACGACCGGCACCACGGCCGCCACCGCCGGGGCGGCCGGCGAAGCCGCCACCACCTGCGGGAGCGCCACCGGGGGCTCCGCCACCGGCACCACGGGAGTAGCCGCCACCAGCACCGCCGGGACCGCCGGCACCGCGGGCGCCACCGGGACCACCGCGGCCGGGACCGCCACCGGGAGCAGGACGACCGACAGCCGTCCGGCCGGGCATCATGCCGGGGTTCGGGCGCGGACCGCCGCTGCCTGCTGCGGGGCGCGGACCACCGGGACGCTCGGCCCCGGCACCGGCTGCTGGCGCAGCCTCGCCGCGCCCACCGGGCCGGGGCATGCCCTGGCTCGGCGCGAACGGGTTGTTGCCCGGGCGCGGGCCACCGGGGCGAGCACCACCCTGGCGGGGCATGCCCTGGCTGGGCGCGAACGGGTTGTTCCCGGGACGCGGGCTCCCTGGACGCGGGGCGCCGGACGGAGCCGGGGCCGAGCCCTCGGTCGCCGTGTGCACCGGGGCAGCGGCGGCGGGCTCGGTCGCCGCGGGGACGACCGGCGCGACGGGACGCTGCGGCGCGGGCACTGCCGTCGTCGGAGCAGCCGGCGCGGCCGAGGTCGGTGCCGCAGGAGCGGCCGAGGTCGGTGCCGCAGGAGCGACGGGGGCAGCGAAGGCCGCCGGAGCGGACTGGACCGGTGCAGCCGACCCGGCGGGGGCAGCAGGGGACGCGGGACGCGCCGGAGCAGCCTCACGGGCGGGCTTGGCCGCAGGCGCAGGCGCCGCGGGGTAGATGTCGCGCAGCTTGCGCACGACGGGGGGTTCGATGGTCGATGATGCCGATCGAACGAACTCTCCGAGCTCGTTCAGCTTGGCCATGAGGGCCTTGCTCTCGACACCGAGCTCCTTGGCGAGCTCGTACACGCGGGCCTTTGCCACAACTCTCCTGTCTCGGTCTGCCCGGGACAGGGTCAGACCGTCGTTAGTGCTCGGTACTCATCGCTGCGTACTCATCGCTGGGTACTCATCGGGTAGCCATCGGCTTCCAACCCGCTTCCTTCTCGGTGAACGACGGACGTGCCGGCCCCGGTGGGACCGCCCTGCACAAGTCGAGCACGGACCGGCGTGACGTCGAGTGTCGGCGTGCGCAGGGCACGGGCGAACGCTCGGCGCCTCTCGGCGAGCTCGAGGCAGTGCAGGTCGGCATGCACCCACGCGCCCCGACCCGGAGCCGAACGCGCCTGGTCGACCTCGGCGCGGGGTTCACCCGCAGCGACGACGACCACGACACGGACCAGGACGGACCGCGGACCACGGTGGCGGCACCCCACGCATGTCCGCTCCGGACCGGGCCGGCGACCCTTCGGGGCGACAGCATGATCCGTGACGGCGAGGCCGTCGGGGACGTGCACGGGGAGCCGAGCACGCGGCCCAGCCTTCACGAGTCTAGCGCTCCTGCTGCCGAATCGTTGCCCTCGGCCTCCTCGGCCCCCGTCTGACCGCCCTCGTCGGAGCGGATGTCGATGCGCCAGCCGGTGAGCTTGGCGGCCAACCGGGCGTTCTGCCCCTCCTTGCCGATGGCGAGGGAGAGCTGGTAGTCGGGCACGACGACGCGCGCCGAACGGGTGGCGAGGTCGACGACCGTGACGGAGGAGACCCGGGCCGGTGAGAGCGCGTTCGCGACGAAGGTCGCCGGGTCGTCGCTGTAGTCGACGATGTCGATCTTCTCGCCGTGGAGCTCGGCCATCACCGCCCGGACGCGGGCGCCCATCGGCCCGATGCACGCGCCCTTGGCACCGAGGCCCGCGACCTTGCTGCGTACGGCGATCTTGCTGCGGTGGCCGGCCTCGCGGGCGATCGCCATGATCTCCACGGACCCGTCGGCCACCTCGGGGACCTCGAGCGCGAAGAGCTTGCGCACCAGCCCGGGGTGGGTGCGCGAGAGCGTGATCGACGGACCCTTCATCCCCCGGGAGACGTCGAGGACGAAGGCACGCAACCGCTCCCCGTGCACGTACTTCTCGGTCGGCACCTGCTCGTGCTGCGGGAGCACGGCCTCGGTCCCCCGCACCGCGACGTGCACCGTGCGCGGGTCGCGACCCTGCTGGATGACCCCCGCCAGGACCTCGCCCTCGGTCCCCTTGAAGGAGCCGAGCACCTGCTCGTCCTCGGCATCGCGCAGGCGCTGCACGATGACCTGACGCGCCGTTGCCGTCGCGATCCGCCCGAACCCGTCGGGCGTGTCGTCGAACTCCGGGCCGTAGGTGGGCGGCGGCGGACGGTGAGAGGGCTCGACCACCGGCGCCGTGCTCGCGGCCGCCGCGCTCGAGGAGCCGTCGTCGACCGCCGCGCCACCAGGGGCCTCGGCGTCCTCGGGGGCCTGCGGCACCGCCACCGGCTCGACGACCAGCTGCTCGCGGGCCCACACCGTCACGTGGCCCGTGCGCTGGTCGAGCTCGACCCTCGCGTCAGGGAAGGAGTACGGCACCTTGTGGTACGCGGAGAGCAACGCCTGCTCGATCGCGCCGACGAGGACACCGAGACTGATCCCGCGCTCGTTCTCCACCAGCCGCAGCGCGCTCATGTCGATGTCCATCAGTCCTGCTCCTCCTCGTCCTCGTGAAGCCGGGTGAGCTCGACCTCGACATGCCCGCGCACGACCGAGGCCGGCTCGATCGTGCGCCGGGTGCCCTCGTGGTCCTGCAGGACGAAGGCGGTGGCGTCGGCATCGACGAGACGCCCCTCGGCGGTGGAGCCGTCGGTGAGCACGAGCCGCACCAGGCGGGTGCGCGCCCGGCGGAAGTGCCGGAGCTCGGTCAGGGGCCGGTCGGTGCCGGGGGTCCCGACCTCGAGCGTGTACACCCCGTGCACGGGGTCGGCGACGTCGAGGGCAGCGGAGATCTCCCGCGAGACCTCGCCGACGGTGTCCAGGTCGAGGCTGCCGATGACGTCGTCGCCGAGGTCGAGCACGACGCGGACCACGGTCCGGCGTCCTGCAGCGGCGACGACCACGTCCTCCAGGACCAGTCCCGCGGCGCGCACGACGGGCTCGATCACCGCTCGGACCTTGAGCGCAGGTGCTGGCGTACCCATTCGGGCCTCCTGGGGTGCCGTGGCGGGCCTGCCGGACGACGACCCTGTGGACTTGTGAGACCACAGCCTAACGACAAGGACAGGGCATGGCAGGATCACGCCGATGACCAGCGCCCGCCACCGACCTCTCCGTCGATCCCTTGCCCTGCGGACGGCGACTGCTTCTGCCTGCCTGATCCTGCTCCTGCTCCTGGGAGCGTGCGAGCTGCGGCTCGAGACGCCCGCCCCGACGGCTCCCTCCCCCGGTGCGATCGAGACGGTGCGCCAGCGCGCAGCGACCGACTCCGTCACGCTCGCGGCGATGGCCCTGCTCGCCGCGGGTGGCGCACGGACCGACGGCGCCGAGGCGACGGTCGTCGCCACGCTCGAGGAGGTCGTGACGACGAGCGATCTCCATGCCACCGCCCTCGGCGGCGTCTACCAGCCGTGGCCGGCGAGCGCGACACCGACGCCGTCACCCACCACAGCGGCACCCGTCCCGGAGCCCGTGCCGACCGTCAGCGACGTCGTCACCGCCCTTCAGGGGGCGGCGGACCGGGCGAGCGCCGATGCAGGAACGGTGGCCGACGGCCCCCTGGCCCGGCTCCTCGCCTCCGTCGCGACGAGCCGCACGGTGCTGGCCGATGCACTCGACGCCCGCTCGACCGGAGCTACCCTCGCGCTCCCCACCGTCGGGCCGACGACGCCGACCTCAGCGGACCCGTCGCCGGCCCCGTCGCCGGCTCCGACGACCCCCTCCGGTCAGCAGACCGCCGCCCGGCCGCCAGGAGCTGTGCCGGGGCTGCAGGACTCGTCGCTGACGGCCCTCCTCGAGGCAGAGGACGAGCTCGGGGCCGGCTGGGAGGTGCTGGCCGCACGCTCCGCAGGTGAGGACCGCAGCCGGGCGGCGCTCGTCGCCACCGGGCACCGCGCACGGGCGCAGGAGTGGGCGACGGCTCTCGGAGTGGACGGCACGGCGCTCGACCCTCGCCGTGACGCCTACGCGCTGCCCGGGCCGGTCCTCGACCCCGGCGGGGACGCCCGCACGGCCCTGGTGGATCTCGAGGCACGGCTCGGGGCCAGGCTCGCCGGTCTCGTCGCCCAGGCCGAGCCGGGGTCGCGCGGACCCTTCATCCAGGCGCTCGCTGCCAACGCCCTGCTCGTCCTGCAGGCAGCCGGCACGACCGTGGCGTTCCCGGGCCTAGACGAGGCGAGCGGCGCACCGGCGGCGAGCAGCCCCAGCCCCTGACCTCGGGCGGGAGCGACGGCAGGTGCCGACGCGCGTCAGAGCAGGTCGGCCACGATCTCGCCGATCCGGGCTGCGGCATCGGAGACCGGGACCCGTTGCGCCTCCGGGCGGACGCCGGCCGCGAGGCCCGCGTCGGCCGGACGGCGCAGGCGCACCTCGACGACCCCCTCGGCCAGGCTGCGTCCGACCACGACGAGCACGGGGAGGCCGAGCAGCTCGGCATCGGCGAACTTGACGCCGGGCGAGACGCGCGGGCGGTCGTCGTAGAGGACCTCGAGCCCCAGGCCGTGCAGATCGGCGGCGAGCTCCTCGCAGGCCGCCTTGACCGCGTCGTCCTTGCCCGCAGCGACCAGGTGGACCTGAGCCGGCGCGACCTGGGCCGGCCAGGCGAGGCCCGCCTCGTCGTGGTGCGTCTCGGCGAGTGCTGCGACCGCTCGCGAGACGCCGACGCCGTAGGAGCCCATCGTGACGGTGACGGCCTTGCCGTTCTCGTTCAGCACGGTGAGACCGAGCGCGTCGGCGTACTTGCGCCCCAGGGCGAAGATGTGGCCGATCTCGATCCCTCGCGCCAGCTCCAGCGGCCCTGACCCGTCGGGCGCGGGGTCGCCGGCCCTGACCTCGGCGGCCTCGACCGTGCCGTCGGCGACGAAGTCACGTCCAGCGACGAGGTCGAACACGTGCCTGCCCTGCTCGTTGGCCCCCGTGATCCAGCGGGTGCCGTCCACGACCCGCGGGTCGACGAGGAAGCGCAGCGCCGTCTCGTCCCCCGAACGCACCCGTCCCAGCACCTGCGGGCCGATGTACCCCTTGACGAGCACGGGGTGCGCGGCGAAGTCGGCCTCTCCTGCGGTCTCGACCGTCAGCGGCGCGACGGCGGCCTCCAGGCGGGTCATGTCGACCTCGCGGTCCCCCGGGAGTCCGATGACCAGGAGGTCGCGGGCACCCGTGGGGTCGACGGTCGCGACGACGACGTTCTTGAGCGTGTCCGCAGCGGTCCATGCCCGGTCGGTGCGGGGGAACCGCGCGTTCGCGAGCGCGACGAGGCTGTCGATCGTCGGGGTGTCGGGGGTGTCCTCGACATGCGCAGCGGGAGCGTCGCTCGAGTCGAGCGCCGGCGGCGGCGTCGTGGTCACCGCCTCGACGTTCGCTGCGTAGCCACCGGCCGAGCGGACGAAGGTGTCCTCCCCGACGGGCGTCGGCATGAGGAACTCCTCGCTCCGCGAGCCGCCCATCGCGCCGGACATCGCCGCGACGATGACGAAGTCGAGCCCGAGCCTCGTGAAGATGCGCTGGTAGGCCTCGCGCTGACGCTGGTAGGCGGCGTCGAGACCGGCGTCGTCCACGTCGAAGGAGTAGGCGTCCTTCATGATGAACTCGCGGCCGCGCAGCAGCCCGGCGCGCGGCCGAGCCTCGTCGCGGTACTTGGTCTGGATCTGGTAGAGCGCGAGCGGAAGGTCCTTGTACGAGGAGTACAGGTCCTTGACCAGAAGGGTGAACATCTCCTCGTGCGTCGGCGCGAGCAGGTAGTCGACGTCGCGCCGGTCCTTGAGGCGGAACAGGTTGGGGCCGTACTCCGTCCAGCGTCCCGTCTGCTCATAGGGCTCGCGCGGGAGCAGCGCGGGGAAGTGGACCTCCTGCGCGCCGATCGCATCCATCTCCTCGCGGACGATCTGCTCGACCTTCGCCAGGACCTTCAGTCCGAGCGGGAGCCAGGTGTAGATGCCGGGGGCCGCCCGGCGGATGTAGCCGGCCCGCACGAGGAGCCGATGGCTCGCGACCTCGGCATCTGCGGGGTCCTCACGCAGGGTCCGGACGAACAGGGTCGACATCCGCAGCAGCATCCGGCCAGCCTAGCGGCGGACAGCGAGGGCCCCGACTGCTCGTCCGGTGGCCGACGCCGTGCCCGGGAGGCGCTCACGACCGAGAACGATCGGGCAGGGCGCCCCCCTGTCGCGGCACGCCGGACCACGGCACGATGGCACCGTGCCCGAGCTCCCGGAGGTCGAGGGCCTCGTCCGCTTCCTGGCGGCGAGGCTGGTCGGCCGCGAGGTGCGCAGCGTCGGGATCGGCGAGATCAGTGCGCTCAAGACGTTCTCGCCCGCTCCTGACGCGCTGATCGGTGCGCAGGTGCTCGGCGCGCAACGGCACGGGAAGTGGATCGACCTGCGCACGACGGGCCCGCACCTGCTCGTCCACCTGTCGCGGGCCGGTTGGCTGCGGTGGTCGGAGACGGCGCCGAGCACCCCGGTGCGACCCGGCCGCTCCCCGCTCGCGCTGCGCCTCACCCTGGACGACGGCTCGGGCTTCGACCTCAGCGAGTACGGCACGCGCAAGCGCCTCGCGGTGCACGTCGTCGCGGACCCGCTCGACGTCGCGGCCGTCGCATCTCTCGGGGTCGACCCGCTCGCACCGGCGTTCACCGTCGACCGCCTCGCCGCGCTCGCCGCCGACCGGAACCAGCAGCTCAAGGGCCTGCTGCGCGACCAGCGCCTGATCGCAGGGATCGGCAACGCCTACTCCGACGAGATCCTGCACACCGCGCGGATGAGCCCCTTCGCCCGCTCGGCGAGCCTTCCCGCCGAGGAGATCGCCCGGTTGCACGAGGTGATCGGCACGGTGCTCGCCGGTGCGGTCGCGGCCGCTGACGGTCGACCGGCCGCGGAGCTCAAGGACGCGAAGCGCCGGGGGATGCAGGTCCACGGCCGCACCGGCGAGGCCTGCCCGGTCTGCGGGGACACCGTCCGTGAGGTCTCCTTCGCCGACTCCTCGCTGCAGTACTGCCCGAGCTGCCAGACCGGCGGGAAGCCGCTCGCTGACCGAAGGATGTCGCGCCTGCTGCGGTGACCGCCGGTTCCGCGCCTGGGTCGCGACGACCGGAGTCGGCGGGCGTACGCCCAGCAGCGCTGTGACTGCCCATCCACCCGCCGAGGCCCGACGCTGGTCCCGAGGCCTGACGCTGACCAGCCGGGTCCCGAGGACGGGGCCTAGAAGAGCACCGTCGCGTAGTCCCCGACCTGACGGAAGCCGACCTTGCGGTAGGCGGCGAGCGCCGGCGCGTTGTAGGAGTTGACGTACAGGGACACGAGCGGGGCCACCTCCTGCAGGGACGCTCCCACGACGGCCGCCATTCCCGCGGTGGCCAACCCTGCCCCCCGGAGCTCCGGGGGCACCCACACACCCTGGACCTGCGCGACCTCGCGGGTGACCGCCCCGATCTCGGCCTTGAAGACCAGCTCTGGCCCCTGCGCCGTCTCGTCGATGCGCAGGAACGAGCGGCCGGAGGTGACCAGGCTGCGGACCCGCGCCTCGTAGGAGCCGCCGCCGCCCTCGACCGGCGAGTAGCCGACCTCCTCGATGAACATGGCGACGCACGCGGGAAGGAGCAGGGGCAGGTCCTCGAGCCGTCCGCGCCGCACGGCGGGGTCCGGTTCCAGCACCGAAGGGTGGTCGATGACCATCGACGGCTGCTCGGCACGGATCTCCCGGGCCGGGCCCCATGCCTTCTCCACGCGCAGCCACATGCCCAGCACGAGGGAGGCGTCCCCGACGATCGACGAGCAGCGTCGGCCATGGCGCAGCGCCACCCCGGCGAGGGCGTCGAGCGTCTCGTCGTCCTCGGGCTCGCAGACCGGGACGAGGTTGGCCCCGGCCCAGCAGATCCCGACCAGCGCACCGTCGCGGCGGGCACCCCACAGGGCCGGTCCGGCCTGCCGGGCTCCGGTGGCCTGCGCCGCCTCGATCCGCTGAGCTGCGAGCACGGAGGCGACGGGGTTCTTGGCGCAGACCGCAGCGGCCTCGGCGAGGTCGACCTCGCCGACGACGGCGCGAGTGCGCGCATCCCCCCGCCACAGACCCATGGCGGGATTCTGCCGTACCGGCACGTCCAGCGGGCCCGTCAACTCACCGTCACGACCGGTGCGCCGTCCTCGGCCGGCTCCATCGTCTCGGCGATGCGCAGGGCCTCCTCGATCAACGTCTCGACGATCCGCGCCTCGGGGACGGTCTTGACGACGACCCCCTTGACGAAGATCTGCCCCTTGCCGTTGCCCGAGGCCACACCGAGGTCGGCCTCGCGCGCCTCCCCCGGCCCGTTCACGACGCAGCCCATCACGGCGACGCGCAGCGGAACGGTGAGCCCCTCGAGCCCGGCGGAGACGCGCTCGGCGAGGTCGTAGACGTCGACCTGGGCGCGACCGCAGGACGGGCAGGACACGATCTCCAGCTTGCGGGGCCGCAGGTTGAGCGCCTGCAGGATCTGGATGCCGACCTTGACCTCCTCGACCGGCGGGGCCGAGAGGGAGACCCGGATCGTGTCACCGATCCCCTTGCTCAGCAGTGCCCCGAAGGCGGTCGCCGACTTGATGGTGCCCTGGAATGCGGGGCCGGCCTCGGTCACGCCGAGGTGCAGGGGCCAGTCGCCGCGCTCGGAGAGCATCTCGTAGGCCCGCACCATGATCACCGGGTCGTTGTGCTTGACCGAGATCTTGAAGTCGTGGAACCCGTGCTCCTCGAAGAGCGATGCCTCCCAGACGGCGGACTCCACGAGCGCCTCCGGGGTGGCCTTCCCGTACTTGGCCAGCAGCCGCGGGTCGAGCGACCCGGCGTTGACGCCGATCCGGATCGAGACGCCGGCGTCGGCAGCCGCCTTGGCGATCTCCTTGATCTGGTCGTCGAACTTGCGGATGTTGCCCGGGTTGACGCGCACGGCCGCGCAACCGGCGTCGATCGCGGCGAAGACGTACTTCGGCTGGAAGTGGATGTCGGCGATGACCGGGATCTGGGACTTGCGGGCGATCACCGGGAGTGCGTCGGCGTCGTCCTGCGTCGGCACGGCGACGCGAACGATGTCGCAGCCGGCGGCGGTCAGCTCGGCGATCTGCTGGAGCGTCGCGTCGATGTCGGTGGTCTGGGTGGTCGCCATGGACTGGACGCTGATCGGAGCGTCGCCGCCGACCTCGATCTTCCCGACCCGGATCTTGCGGGTGGGGCGACGTGGCGCGAGGACAGGGACCGGCGCCTGGGGCATGCCGAGAGAGATGGGGGTGCTCACCGGACCAGTATCCCTCGTCAGCGGGATCCCGCTCGGAGGCGCCTTCTGGCGCCGTGCCCTGGCACCGGGCCGAGCCGAGGAGCGCCCGCCGCCGCAGTGCCGGCAGATCACCCGTGTGGCCCAGTGGTCCTGTCGGCGGAGGGTGCCAGGTGGCAAGGTGGAGCGGTGATTCTCGACAGCCCGGCAGGCTACGCCTTCATCGGTGCCGTCATCCTGGCTGCCATCGGCCTGCTCGTCCTCGGCGCCGCGAGCACGCGGCTCGCGCCGCTGCTGGGCATGCGCGAGGAGGCCAGGTGGTGGTTCAGCCCGGCGGGCGGGCGGACCCAGGGCCTGGTCATGGCCTACGTCGGCGCCCTCGTGGCGATCGCTTCGGTCGTGTACCTCATCGTCGACCCGGGTCTCGACGGCTCCCCTGCGCTCGCCTGGACCCTGTCGTGGATGATGGGACTCGGCCTGCTCGCCCTGTCCGGCACCCGGGTCGCCCGGATCGCCGTCTCGGTCGCCACCGAGGGCCGGAGCTCGATCGACGAGCCGGACGAGTCGCTCTACGTCCAGCCGGACGGCGCCCTCGACGACATCGACCTGATCGGTGCGCGGGCGGCGACCGAGCACGGTGACTGGCGTCCGGCAGCGGCCCTGCTCGCCGCCTCCGTCGACGACGACCTGCGCTACGCACGGATCACCGCCCTCGCGATCCAGGGCATCCGCCGCAGCCGGTGGCTCGACGCCTGGCTGGCCGCGCGCCCCACCGACCCGAACGCCCAGGCCGTCAAGGCGATGCTGGCCGTCCGGCGGGCCTGGGAGCTGCGGGGGCCGGACTGGGAGCCGCGGAACGCACACGCCTTCCTCGCCGCCCTGCGGGAGGCGGAGGAGGTCACCCGCGAGGCGATGGACAACGACCCGACCGACCCGAGCCCGCGCGCCGTCCTCGTCGAGATGGCCCGCGGCCAGCAGGTCGACGCTGACGAGCTCGAGTCGCGGACGCGCTCGCTGTTCCTCCTCGACCCGCACCACCAGGGGGGGCACGAGGCGCAGCTGCACTACCGGTCGGCGAAGTGGTTCGGCTCGGAGGCCGAGATGCTCGCCGCAGCGCGTGCCTCGAGCACGGCCGCGCCGGCCGGGAACGCCCTGTCCCTGCTCATCGTGACGGCGCACATCGAGCACTACCTCACGCTGGTCGAGCGCTCACCAGCGCAGGCCGAGCGCTACGTCCGCTCGGCCGAGGTGCGGGCAGAGGTCGCTCGAGCGGTGGCGCGCTGGCAGGGCGGCCCGGAGGGTCCCTCGCCGGTCAACCGGGCCAAGGCGCACAACACGCTCGCCTTCTACTACTGGCTGGCCAGGGACCGGGCGCACGCCAGGCCGCACCTGGCGCAGACCCTGCGCCATCTCGACCTGTGGCCGTGGTCGCTCGTGGGAGAGCCGAGCCAGGTGCACGCCGTCGCCCAGCAGTGGGCGCAGGCAGGGCGCTGACCGGCCGGCCCCCGACCCGCCGGCCTAGAGCGAGACGGGTGCGGCGATGTCCGCATAGACCAGCACCAGCCCGACGACAGCGAGCAGCACGAAGACCCCGTAGGCCAGGGGCATCATCCGGGCGACGTCAGCCGGGAACGGTCGCGGTGCGCCACGCCACCTGGCCACCTGGCGCTTGGCGCCCTCCCAGAGCGCTCCGGCGACATGGCCCCCGTCGAGCGGGAGCAGCGGGATGAGGTTGAAGACGAAGAGGGCGACGTTCAGCGAGGCGAGCAGGCCGAGCATGCTCCCCACGCGCTGCGCCATGGCGAGGCCGGGTGCCTCGGCGATCTCGCCGGCGAACCGGCCGACGCCGACGACCCCGACCACGGAGCTCGAGTCACGCGGCTGATGCCCGAGGGTCGCCTTGACCACGTCGACCAGGCGGGCCGGAAGGGTCAGGACGATGGCTGCCGTCTGCACGACGGCGTCGCCGACGGACGGCAGGACGGCGCTGACGGGCTGGCGTTCGAGCGCGCTCGTCGGGCTGAACCCGAGGTAGCGCTGGGGGGCGAGCTGCATCGTGCCGTCGGGTCTCGTCAGGACTGCCCCGGAACTGTCGCGCACGGGGCGGTCGACCGTGACCGGGCTGACGGTCAAGGTCATGGTGCGCCCGTCGCGCTCGACGACGAGGGGGATCTCGGACCCGGGGCTCGAGGCGATCGCGGCCTGGACCTCGGCCCAGGTGCTGATCGACGTGCCGCCGTAGGAGACGATCCGGTCGCCGGGCTTCAGCCCGGCGAGGGCGGCGGGAACCTGCGGGTCGCTCGGGGTGCACCGGGTCCCGGCGGGCGCGTCGGCGGGCATCTGGCACTCACCGATCACGCCGACCGTCGTCGTCGGCGCACCACCCGTCCCGATCCCGACGAGGACGATCCCGACCAGGACGACGGCGATCAGCAGGTTCATGACCGGCCCGCCGAGCATGACGACGACCTTCTTCGGGGTGCTGAGCCGGTAGAACGCGCGATGGTCCTCCCCCGGGCGGATCTCCTGGGCGCTCGCGTCCCGCGCGGCATCGACCAGGCCGGCGAAGCGCCCGGTGCCGGGCCTCGCCCCGACGGCGTCCGCCGGCGGGTACATGCCGACGAGGCGGACGTAGCCCCCGAGCGGGATCGCCTTCAGCCCGTACTCGGTCTCGCCCCTCGTTCGCGACCACAGGGTGGGGCCGAAGCCGACCATGTACTGACTGACCCGCACGCCGAAGCGCTTGGCCGGGACCATGTGCCCGACCTCGTGGAGCGCGATCGAGGCCAGCAGCCCGACCAGCAGCACCAGAAGTCCCACCGCGTACGCCATCTCGTCCCCTCCGGAGTCCAGGGACCATCATCCCCTGAGAACCTGGACGTGGCCTGACATCGCGACACGACGACAGACGCGACGAAAAACCGCCGTCCGAACCCTGCCCTGCTGACGATCTGGCCGTTAGCATCGGCTCATGACCCCTGAATCCGCAGCCATGCGGGCCTCGCTCCTTCCGGCCGACCTCCCGCAGGTTCGCTCGATCAGCACCGCGATCCCGGGACCGCGCTCCGTGGCCATCGCCGAGCGGCGCGCCGCCGTCGTCGCCGCAGGGGTCGCCAGCACGCTCCCGGTCTACGTCGAGCGGGCCGGTGGCGGTGTGCTCGTCGACGTCGACGGCAACAGCTTCATCGACCTCGGCTCGGGCATCGCCGTCACCGGCGTCGGCAACGCAGCACCGGCGGTGAGCTCGGCCGTCGCGAGCCAGGCCGCAGCGTTCACCCACACCTGCTTCATGGTCGCGCCCTACGAGGGCTACGTCGCCGTCTGCGAGGCACTGGCCCGGCTCACCCCTGGCGACCACGCCAAGCGCAGCGTGCTGGTGAACTCCGGAGCCGAGGCGGTCGAGAACGCCGTGAAGATCGCCCGACGAGCAACCGGTCGCGACGCGATCGTGGTTCTCGACCACGCGTACCACGGCCGCACCAACCTCACGATGGCGATGACCGCCAAGGCGATGCCGTACAAGACCGGCTTCGGCCCGTTCGCCGGAGAGGTCTACCGGGTGCCGGCCTCCTACCCGCTGCGCGAGCCGGCACCGATCACCGGTGCCGAGGCCGCGGCCAGGGCGACCTCCCTCATCGAGAAGCAGGTCGGCGCCGACCAGGTCGCGGCGCTCGTGGTGGAACCGATCCTCGGGGAGGGCGGGTTCATCGTGCCGGCACCCGGGTTCCTCGCAGCGCTCGCCTCGTGGTGCACCGAGCACGGGGTGCTCTTCGTCGCCGACGAGATCCAGACCGGCTTCGCCCGCACCGGCACGATGTTCGCCTGCGAGGCCGAAGGCGTCGTTCCCGACCTCATCACGACCGCCAAGGGGATCGCCGGCGGGATGCCGCTGGCCGCCGTGACCGGCCGCGCGGAGATCATGGACGCCGTCCACGGTGGCGGCCTCGGCGGCACGTACGGCGGGAACCCGGTCGCCTGCGCCGCGGCGCTCGCCGCGATCGACCTCTACGAGCGGGCCGACCTCGCCCGTGCCGCCCGGCACATCGAGGACCTCGCCGGCGGGTTCCTGCACGCCCTCGCCGAGGAGGTGCGTGCCATCGCCCAGGTGCGCGGACGCGGGGCCATGCTGGCGATCGAGCTGGTCCGGCCCGGTGGCCTCGATCCCGATGCCGGGCTGGCCTCCCGCGTGGCCAAGCGCTGCGCCGAGCAAGGCGTCCTCGTCCTCACCTGCGGGACGTACGGGAACGTCATCCGGCTGCTCCCGCCGCTGGTCATCGACGACGACCTCCTGCTCGAGGGCCTCGGGGTCCTCGCGGCGGTGCTGCGCGCCGAGACGGCGACGGCGTGAGCGGCATCGACCCGGGGCGCCTGGCCGCGCTGCACGAGGCCGAGACCGCTCGCTTCGTCCATGACCACCCGGCCTGCTCGGCCCTGGCGGAGGTCGGCCGCGCCCATCTGCCGCTCGGCGTCCCGATGAGCTGGATGGCGAAGTGGCCGGGCGGCTTCCCGGTGCACGTCGCCGAGGCCTCCGGTGCGCACTTCCGCTGCGCCGACGGCCTGGACCACGTCGACCTCTGCCTCGGTGACACCGGCGCGATGAGCGGCCACTCCCCTGCGGCGACGGTCGCCGCCGTCCGCGAGCAGCTCGGACGCGGGATCACCACGATGCTGCCGACGGCCGACGCCGCCGTGGTGGCCGCGCTGCTCACCGAGCGCTTCGCCGGCCGCGGGCCCGTGCGCCTGACCCAGTGGCAGTTCACGCTCTCGGCGACCGACGCGAACCGGCACCTGCTGCGGTACGCGCGGCTGGTCACCGGACGCCGGAAGGTCGCGGTGATCGACTACTGCTACCACGGGACGGTCGACGAGGCCTTCGCCACGCTGAACGGGGGCCGGGTCGTCGAGCGTCGCGGGACGATCGGTGCGCCGGTCCCGCCGGAGCTCACGACCGCCGTCGTCCCCTTCAACGACCTCCCCGCGATGGAGCGCGCCCTGGCGACGGGCGAGGTGGCTGCCGTGCTGCTCGAGCCGGCGATGACGAACATCGGGATCGTGCTTCCCGACGCCGGCTACCTCCTGGGCCTGCAGGCCGTCTGCCGGGCCCATGGCGCGGTGCTGATCATCGACGAGACGCACACCCTCTGCGTCGGCCCGGGTGGCGCGACGGCCGCCTGGGGGCTCGAGCCGGACGCGCTCGTCGTGGGCAAGACGATCGGCGGCGGCATCCCCGCGGCGGCGTTCGGCATGACCCAGGACCTCAGCGACCGCGTGGCGAGCCGGATCGAGCTGGAGGACATCGACGTCGGCGGGGTCGGCGGAACGCTCGCCGGGAACGCGCTGAGCCTCAGTGCCGTGCGCGCCACGCTCTCGCAGGTGCTGACCCCCGAGGCGTTCGTGGGGATGGAGCAGCTGGCCGCGCAGTGGACCGACGGCGTGCAGGGGGTGCTGGACGAGACCGGGCTGCCCTGGCACGTCACGCGGCTCGGCAGCCGGGCGGAGTACGCCTTCTCCCGCCTCGCCCCGCACGACGGGGCCGAGGCCGCGGCAGCCGACGACTTCCCGCTCCAGCAGTACCTGCACCTGCAGGCGCTCAACCGCCGGGTGCTCCTCACCCCGTTCCACAACATGGCACTGATGAGCCCGGCGACGGTCAGGGCCGACGTCGACGCCCACACCGCCGCGTTCGCGCAGGCCGCCGCAGCACTCGTCTGAGACCGGGTCCCGTCAGAGCCCCGGTGTGCGCTCCTGGCACGCCCACGGCGAGCCGTAGGGTCCGGCGAGCAGCTCGAGGAACGGCACGGAGTCGAAGGCCTCCGGGCCGAGGACGCCGGCGCCGTGCCAGGCGCCCGTCGCCAGGAGCTCGAGCGCGACGACCGGGTTGACGGCGGTCTGCCACACGACGCACTGCGCGCCGTACTCGGCCATCGACCAGGCGTTGTCGACGACGTGGTGCAGGTAGACCTCGCGCGGGCTGCCGTCCGTGCCCGTCCCGGTCACCAGAAGCCCGGCGCAGGTCGCGCCGCGCATCCGCTCGCCCAGCCCCGCAGGATCGGGCAGACAGGCCGCGACGACGTCACGCGGGCTCACCTGGACGCGGCCGGGCGCCGTCGGGTCGGCCGAGCGCACCCCCACCGGCGTCGTGCGGTCCAGCCCGATGGTGTGCAGGGTCCGCAGCACCGAGATGAACTCCTCGCCCAGCCCGTACTTGAAGGTGACCTTCTTCGCGTCGAGGAACCGCGGCATGAGGAGCACCTCCTCGTGCTCGACGTGCACGCACTCGACCGGGCCGATCCCCCCGGGGAAGTCGAACATCTCCGGCTCGTGGAACGGCGGGACGGTGTACCAGCCGCCCTCGACCGTGCCGGCGGCCTCGGCGCGGTCCCGCTCCCAGATGACCGGCGGGTTCAGGCACTCCTCGATGGTCGTCCAGATCGAGAACGAGGGCGCGAAGACCGCGTTGCCGTCGTCGTCGAGGACCTCGAGGTTGGCCCCGTCGCGCGTGCCGAGCTCGTCGATCTCGCTGAACAGGTGATCGGAGGCATACCGGGCGAAGACGTCGGAGAGCCCCGGCTCGACACCCATCCCGACCAGGGCGAGCCGGCCGGCGGCCTGCCACTGCTCGGCGACGGCGAACTGCTCGGCGCCGAGGATGACGCCGACCTTCGCATAGGGCTCCGTCGCATGCGGCCGCGAGAGGCTCATCGCCATGTCGAGGTAGTCGGCCCCTGCCTCGAACGCTCCGTGGAAGACGGGGAGCACGAATCGAGGGTCGACGGCGTTGAGGACGTGCGTGATCCCGTGCTCGTGGATCAGGCCGGCGACCGCTGCGGCGTCGGAGGCGTCGACCTGAGCGGCAAGGAAGCGATCCACGTCGCGGGAGGAGGCGTGCGCCCGTACAGCGGCGACGGTGCGTTCCGCACGGGCCGCGTCCATGTCCGCGACGACAAGGAGCTCGAAGAAGTCCCGGCGAGCGGCGATCCGGGCGACGGCGTCGCCCACCCCGCCACTGCCGACGACGAGGATGCGCACGATGACTCCGATCTCAGGCGCGACGCTTCTGCCGCGACCAGCTGACGACCTGCGCGCCGACGACGAGCAGGAGTGCGAG
>JBBRGX010000041.1:0-19355 GCA_038223605.1 Actinomycetales bacterium
GGTGGCGTGAACCGCAGCACGCGTACGGGCCGCGGCGCGTCCGCCCGACGCGTCGCCTTCGCGCAGTTCGTCGAGCGTCATGCCCGTGATGAACGTGACGTAACTCGGCACCAGCGGGAGGACGCACGGCGAGAGGAACGACGCCAATCCCGCGACGAACGCGAAGCCGAACGAGACGCCGCTCATCGGGTAGCGGGCTCCGCCAGCAGGTGGGGGGGGAGACGTGGACACGTCCCCCCGCCCTCCTGCTGCTCCCGCGTTCCGCTGCATCGGCGTCTCGATCGACGTCGCACGGCACCTGGTGACGGCGTTCGGGGTCTCCACGTTGCGGGGCCGAGCGCGAGCCCGACGTCGCGCGTCGCCGCGGTGTCCGACCGACGTCGAGAAGGCGCTGGCGGGGACCATCCGCAGCGACCAGCAGGCGTCAGATCCCCAGCTGCGTCCAGTCAGCGCGATCCGAGGAGGTGTCTGCTGACCCTGGTGTCGGGGGCGCCGCGTGCTGCACGCCGCCTGTGGCGTGGTCGACGCCTCGGGCGTAGCTTTGAGCCACCCGTGAGGAGACGGACATGCTGCGCAGAGCCGTGGTTGCACTGTCGACGATGATCCTGGTTGCAGGACTTGGCGCTGGACCCGCAGGAGCCGCGACGCACGGACCGACGGCAGGACGGTCACTGGCCCATGTGTCCATCCTGCCGAACGCCCATCTCATCGACGACGGCGCCGCGATTGCCGTACGGCTCCGCGTACGCTGCCAGCCCGACGGCACGAACGGCATCCAGTGGGAGGGCTACATCTCCGCACGTCAGGGCGACGTCTTCGCCTGGGCTGGCGTGCCGCTGATCTGCGACGGACGCCAGCACGTGACCGACGTCGCGCTCCCGGTCAGCGCTCCCCCCGAGACCGCGTGGTTCACGCGCGGCCGCGCAACCGTCCTGGTGTCGATCGTCGACGAGAACACGCTGATCGAGTACGCGACCGACACCCGCACCGTGAAGCTCCGCGGCGAGAGAGCCGGCCCCCACCACCCAGGCTCGTGACGGGCCCTACGCCTGCGGTGCCCGCCGCAGCCGAGGTGGTGCGGCGGGCACCGCACGCTGTGCCGACCACGCGGCGAGCGTTCGGAGCGGCCCCCTGAGCGGGCCAGCCGGTGCACTCGGCTCGGGGCGGGGTGCAACCGCTGCCTGCCGGCCGTGGCGGCGGTGAGGGCCGACGTCCTGCTCATCCTCACCCGGCTCCACGGCTGATGGTGCCCTGCGCGTCGAGGGAATGCCGACGGTGGTCTGCCGGGTTGGCACGAGGCGTTCGCCACCCACCTGAGAGGCGGTCCCTCGTGACCAGCACGTTCCCGTTCACCGTGACCCCTGGTTCCGTCCAGCACGGCTCGACGCGCATCCGGGCGTACAGCGCCGGCGAGCTCGTCGCGGACGCCACGGCGCCGTTGCACGTCTGGGAGCACGGGTACTTCCCGCAGTACTTCTTCGCTCCGCAGGACGTCGAGGTAGAGCTCGTCCCCGCCGGGAACGGCCCGCGCTCCACGGTGCTCGGTGCGAGCGAGGTCCTCGACGTCGTCCTCGGCGAGCGGGTCCTGGCCCGCGCAGCACAGCGGTACCCCGAGGCTCCCGATCCGACGATGCGCGAGGCCGTCACCTTCACCTGGTCGGCGCTGGACACCTGGCTGGAGGAGGACGAGGTGCTGCACACCCACGCGCGCAGCCCCTACGTGCGGATCGATGCCCTGCCCTCCAGCAGGCATGTGCGGGTCGTCGTCGGTGGCGAGGTCGTCGCCGACTCGACGCGCCCCGTGGTGCTGGCCGAGACCGGGCTCGTCCCGCGCTACTACCTGCCACGCGTGGACGTCCGGATGGACCTGCTCACGCCGACGGCGACCATCAGCCACTGCCCCTACAAGGGCCGGGCGCGGTACTGGAGCGTCTCGGCCGGCGGCGTCGAGCTGAGCGACGTGGCCTGGGGCTACGACACGCCCCTGCCCGAGTCGGTGCGGCTCGCCGGCCTCGTCGCCTTCTGGCCGGAGACGTCGGCCGCGCTCGAGGTCTACGTCGACGGGGCGCGCATCGGTCAGGCCTGACGGGTCCCCGCGATGGGCTCGACGTCGCTGGCGGTCCTCGCCGAGGACAGGGTCACACCACGGCCGCTGCCGCTGACGATCGGGGTGGGCGCCCGCCCCGGCCGCGCAGCGACCGCCCGGCGCGACCCGGACGGCTCCTGGTGGCGGGCGGAGCAGGGCTCCCGCGGGCCGGTGCTGATCCAGGTCGTGCCCGGACGTGACGCCCTGACGATCCGGGTGCTCGGTGATCCGTCGACCGGGCCGGACGAGCGCGCCGCAGCATTGCACGCGGCGAGCGCATGGGCCGGTCTGCACGACGACCTGAGCGGGTTCGATGCCCTGGCGGCAGGGCACCCGGTGCTCCGTCGCCTGCGTACCGTCCTCGGCCCGCCGGTCCTCGGTGCCCTGCCGCGGGCGGCGGAGTCCTTCGGGCTCGCCCTGCTCGCGCAGAAGGTCCAGGGGGCCGAGGCGGCGCGCTCGACGGCCGCGCTCATCAGGCTTCTCGGGACGGCCGCGTCCTCGGGGCTGACGGCCTACCCCGGTCGGGCCGCGCTGCACGCCGTCCCGGCCACCGCGCTGCGCCCCCACGGGATCTCGGCCCGCTCAGCCCGGGCGCTCCAGCTGTTCGCCGCGGACGAGCCGGCGGCCCAGCGGCTCGTCGCTGCTCGGGACTGGGACGGTCTTGACTCCCTCGTGCGGCGGATCCCCGGCTGCGGGGTCTGGACGTCGGCCGAGACCCGCCTCTTCCTCGGTGACGCCGACGCCGTCAGCTACGGCGACTTCCACACCGCGACCACCGTCGGCTGGGCGATCGGCGAGCGGAGCGAGAGCGACGAGGCAATGGCCGAGCTGCTCGAGCCGTTCGCCGGGCACCGCGGACGGGTCGTTCGCCTCATCGAGCATGCTGCCCGCGCCGGGCTCGTCCCGGTCAAGGCGCGTCGGGGTCCGCGCGCGGCCGTCGCCGCGCACCGCTTCGGGGAGCCACGGCGGTGAGCACGGCGTCACCACGGCCGCGAGGGCCGCGCGAGGCCGTCTAGGCTCCGCTGGTGCCGTCCTACCGTGTGCGACTGGTCGTGGGGACGATGCGCCTCGGCGAAGACCCGGCGAGAGTGCTCCCCGCCGCGCAGGACGCCGCCCGCGCGCACACGGCAGTCGAGGCGGGGCAGATCGAGATCGTCAGGGGCCGGCCGCTGCTCACCGTCCGCTACGAGGCGGTCGACGACCTCATGGCCGCCACGGTCGGCCGCATCGTCGTCGAGCGGGTCGACGAGATGGTCGTGGTCGAGACGAGCCGCGTCACGAGGCGCTTCGGCAACCGCTGGTACCCGATGCGTTGAGCCGCCCGACGGCCTGGCCCTGCCCACCCGTCACCCGTTCGGGCGCAGGGATTGCCCGATTTGTCCAGGTCGACCACGATGAGTGATCTGCCGTCGACCCGGGCGGCGACCTCTCGGAAGGTCGACCCATGCCGGAGACCCCTGTGTTCACCCTCCGCGGTGGTCAGCACGACATCGCGCTGGAACGTGACCGGGTCCGCCGCAGGAGGGTCTACCGCCTGGCCGTTATCCTCCTGCTGGTCGAGGGGTACTTCATCGCGATGCCGCTCTCCGGTCGGTCGGCGATCCCGCCGATGCCGACGATCGACCCGCTGATCGCCGTCCCGGCGGTCTTCTTCGCCGCCCTCCTGGTGATCCTGGTCGCCTCGCAGGTCGTCACGGGACGTTCCCCGCACCTGACCTACCGGCCGGAGCAGGTCGACGTCACCCTCGACGACGTGATCGGGATCGATCCCGTCCTGGAGGACGTCCGCCGGTCGATCGACCTCTTCCAGACCCACCGCCGGTTCGCCGAGCAGATGGGCGGCACACCGCGACGCGGACTGCTCTTCGAGGGGCTCCCGGGGACCGGGAAGACCATGACGGCCAAGGCCATGGCCGCGGAGGCGGGGGTGCCCTTCCTGTTCGTGTCCGCGACGTCGTTCCAGTCGATGTACTACGGAGCGACGGCGAAGAAGATCCGGGCCTACTTCGTCGCCCTGCGCAAGGCCGCCAGGGCCGAGGGAGGGGCGATCGGGTTCATCGAGGAGATCGACGCGATCGCGATGGCCCGCGGTGGAGTCGTCGGCGACTCGAGCAGCGCGGTCGAGGTGGGCCGGACCGGTGGCTTCTTCCGCGGCCTGACGCCGGCGGTGGTGCGCAACGCCGTCGTCAGCGAGGGAACCGGTGGCGTGGTGAACGAGCTCTTGGTTCAGATGCAGTCCTTCGACGAGCCCACCGGGTCGGCGAAGCAGCTCAACAAGCTGATCGCCGCCGTGAACCTCTTCCTGCCGAGCCACCGCCAGATCCAGCAGATCCGCCCGGTGCGGGCGCCGATCCTGCTCATCGCCGCCACCAATCGCGCCGACTCCCTCGACCCGGCCCTGCTGCGACCGGGTCGCTTCGACCGCCGCCTGACCTTCCAGCCGCCCGACGTGCACGGGCGCCGCGCCCTCGTCGACCACTTCTTGGCCCGACGTTCGCACGAGGTCCTCCTCGACGACCCCGCCCTGCGCGACCGCGTGGCCGCGGCGACCCAGGGGTGGACGCCGGTGATGATCGAGCACCTGCTCGACGAGGCCCTCGTCAACGCGCTGCGACGCGGATCGGGTGAGATGTCCTTCGCTGACATCGAGCGCGCCCGGCTCACCGAGATGGTGGGGATCGGGCAGCCGGTGACCTATACCGAGGACGAGCAGCGGCTCATCGCCACCCATGAGGCCGGCCATGCCGTCGTCGCCTGGCTGGTGGCGCCGAACCGCACGCTCGAGGTGCTGACGATCGTCAAGCACGGCCAGGCGCTCGGGCTCCTGGCGCACGCGGACACCAGCGAGGTCTTCACGCACTCCTCGAGCGATCTGCGTGCTCTGGTCCAGATCGCGATGGGCGGGCTCGTCGCGGAGGACCTCTTCTTCGGCTACACGACCACCGGGCCGGCCGGCGACCTCGCGGCGGCGACGTCGATGGCCGCGCAGATGGTGGGCGCGGCCGGCATGACCGGTTCCCTCGTCTCGTTCGCCCCCACCGGGCACAACCTGGTCGCAGCGGTGCTCTCGGACACGAGCGCCCGGGCGCAGCTGGAGACCGTCCTTGACGAGGCGCGCAAGACGGTCGTCTGGCTGCTGACCCGCAACAAGCACCTGGTCGAGGCGCTGCGTGACGCCCTGCTCGCACGGCACGAGCTCGTCGGGGACGAGATCTCCGAGGTGCTGCTCGGGGCGACGAGGACGGCGGACGGGACCGCAGCGGGACCCGGTGCGGCCAGGCCGACCCGCGAGGAGGCGGCCTCGACCGGAGAGAACCTCGACGCGATCACCGGGCGCCGGGCCTCGGTGGCCTGAGGAGCGCCTCGGGCCCCGGACGCCGGCCGATCCCCAGGACGGCGAACCGCACCTGCGCGAGCGCGAGCACGCCGGTGCCTGCCCGACGGAGGTGCCGCACGACCACGACCAGGGCCTTCTGGCCCATTGCCACGTCCCGCGTCGTCGGTAATGTTCCTCAACCCCTTGCCCCGGCGAGGTGCCCGGCCCCCCGGCCGATCGCCGACCCCGCCTTCCGGAGCCCCATGCACCCCGACTTCTTCTCAGCCGCGCTCGATCAGGTCTCCGACGGCGTGTACGCCCTCGACCGCGACCGCCGCATCACGTACTGGAACGCGGGCTCGGAGAGCATCTCGGGCTACGCGGCAGCAGAGGTGCTCGGAAAGTCCTGCGCCGCGGGGATCCTTCGTCACGTCGACGATGCCGGCCGGGAGCTGTGTGCGACCGCCTGCCCGATGGTCGCCGTCATGACGGACGGGGAGCCGCGCGCGGCGGAGCTCTACCTGCACCACCAGGACGGGCACCGGCTGCCCGTCGCGGTGCGCGCCATGGCCCTGCGTGACGCGAGCGGCGAGATCGTCGGTGCGCTCGAGGTCTTCAGCTCCTCGGCCGGGAACCGCTACGCCGAGCAGCCGGCGGGCGAACGGGACTCCGGGCTCGACCCGGTGACCGGGCTCGAGGTGCGCTCGCTCGGCGAGCGCCGGCTCAGCTCTCTGCTGGCCGGAGCCGGGACCGATGGCGCCTCCCTCGGGGTCCTGTTCGTCGACGCCGACCGGTTCAAGGCGGTCAACGACACCTTCGGGCACCCGACGGGGGACCGGGCGCTGCGGATGGTCGGCCAGTCGATCGCCGGTGGGCTGCGCCGGGGCGACCTCGCGATCCGCTGGGGCGGGGAGGAGTTCCTCGCCCTGCTCCCCGACGTGGACGCCGTGACCCTCGGGTCGATCGCCGAACGGGTGCGCATGCTGGTGGAGCACTCGTGGATCCAGCAGGGATCGGACCGGGTGCGTGTGACCGTCTCCGTCGGCGCGACGCTTGCCAGGCCGGGGGAGTCGATCGCCGCCCTGCTCGAGCGGGTCGACGCGCACATGTACGCAAGCAAGCGCGGCGGCCGCAACCAGGTCACGACCGACGAGGGCGAACGGCCGGCGGCGTCCGCGCCGGTGGCCGCACCGGACCCGGTCGCCGAGGCACGGACCCCGCGTCCAGGCGATACTGCGGGGCCGGTCAGCGGCTAGTCTCGCTCCTGGTCGACGCGGCCCCGGTCGCGACGGATCAGCTGACCGGGGATGCACGCACGAGGGCGGCGGGAGGTTCCATGGGCGAGGACGTCACGGGCACGGCGGACGTGCCGCGCACCCTGGACTCGGTCGTCGGGGACTGCGGGCACTACATCGCCGGGCGGCGCGAGGGCGGGCGGCTCGCCGTCGACGGCGCAGCCGCCCGGTCGGCCGGGGGTCACGGCTTCGTGTGGATCGGGCTCCAGCAGCCCACCGCCCAGGAGGTCGAGGCCGTCGCCGCCGAGTTCCACCTCCCGGCGCTCGCCGTCGAGGACGCGGTCAACGCGCACCAGCGGCCCAAGCTCGAGCTCTACGGCGACGTGGTGTTCGTCGTGCTCAAGCCCGTGCGGTACGTGGACCACGTCGAGGTCGTCGACGTCGCCGAGATCGCGCTGTTCCTCGGGGCCTCGTTCGTCGTCACGGTGCGCCACGGCTCGACAGAGGCGCTCCACCAGATCCGCAAGGAGCTCGACGAGGGCAGGGCAGGGGCCTGGGTGCACTTCGGCTCCGCCGCCGTGCTCTACCGGGCAGCTGACCTCATCGCCGACGGGTACGAGCGGGCGATCGAGGCCATCGACGAGGACGTCGACGAGATCGAGGCAGAGGTCTTCGGGCCGGGGGGCGACGACCACGCGGAGCGGATCTACAAGCTCAAGAGCGAGGTCGCCGAGCTGCGCCGTGCTGTGGTCCCGCTCGGCCGGGCGCTCGATCGGATCGTCGCGGAGGGAGTGCTCCACATCCCGGCCGAGGCGGCGCCCTACTTCCGCGACGTGCACGACCACGTCCTGCGCGCGAGCGACGCGATCGAGCTCGTCGAGCGCCAGCTGGCGGACGTCCTGCAGGCGAACACGGCGCGGGTCACCACGGGTCAGGCGGCGATCGCGCTCCGGCAGAACGAGGACATGCGGAAGATCTCGGCCTGGGCAGCGATCGCCCTGGTCCCCACGGCGATCGCCGGCGTCTACGGGATGAACTTCGACCACATGCCCGAGCTGCGCTGGGCCTACGGCTACCCGGCGGTGGTGCTCGTGATCGTGGCCACCTGCACGACGCTCTGGCGGGCCTTCCGGCGCAACCGCTGGCTCTGAGGCCGCTCGTCGAGGTGGATCCCGGCGATCATGCAGCGGACCGAGCCGCCGGCGAGCTCGATCGTCGGCACCGGCAGCGGGAGGAGACGACAGCTGCGGGAGATGATCTCCACCTGGTCGGCGCGCAGGCTCGCGAGGGCCGTCGTCGACAGCGCGAGGACCCGGCCCGTCGGGGTCAGCAGCTCGATCGCGTTCCCCGCGAAGGAACGGACCTGCTCGGGGCTCAGGTCGATGACGGTGCGCCCGTGCTCGCCGAGCCGTGCGGCCACCTCGCGGCGCCGGCGTCTGCCTCTGATCATGCTCAGCCCGATGAGGGCGAAGTCGGTCGCCACGCACAGGAGCACGTTGGTGTGGTAGATCGGCACGCCGCGCTCGTCGGCGGCGTCGAAGACCATCGGCTCGTAGCCGAAGTGCGTGCAGAAGCGCTCCAGGGCGAGCGGGTCGGCCCGCGTGGAACGGGCCGTGTAGGCGATCCGGGACTCGTGGTCCAGGACCATCGCGCCGGTGCCCTCCAGGTACACGCCGTCCTGCTCCAGCCCGGAGTAGTCGATGACGTCCTGCACCCGGTACGTCTCCTTGAGCAGCTCGATGATGTCGCTGCGGCGTTCGGTCCGCCGGTTCGGGACGGACATCGGGTACAGGGCGATGTGCCCGCCGGTGTGCGTGGAGAACCAGTTGTTCGGGAAGACGGCGTCCGGGCGCGTCGGGTCCTCGTTCTCGAAGAGGTGGACCCGCACCCCTTGCGCGGTGAGGGACTCGGCGACGGCGGTCACCTCGTGGAAGGCCGCGACCGCGAGGCGCGCGGCCTCCATCCCGTCCGTGTCGGACGTGAGGTCGACCCGCTGCTGGAACGCGTTGTCGGCGGCGGTCTGCGGGTTGGGCGTGAAGTGGTGCGGCCGGATGAGCACGACCGCCGACGGGGCCTGGACGGGCACCGGTTCAGGCCGGGAACGCGAGGACGGCCTCGCGGACGCCGGAGACGAGGTCCGTGGGCTCGGCGATGACTCGGCGCACACTCACGAGCTCGACCACGTGGTCTCCCTGTCTTGTCGTCCTGTCGGGAGAACGCTAGGGATGGACAGGATGCGAGCGCAATCGCCAGAGTGCACCGATCTGTGCATCCTGCTGCACAGATAGTGAGCAGGCGTTATACATTGTGCGCATGCGCACCCTCGACGAGCTCGACCGACGCCTGCTCAGCGCCCTGCGCGCGGACGGTCGGGAGCCGGTCGCGGCGCTCGCCAGGCGGCTCGGCGTCTCCCGCGCGACGGTGACCAGCCGGATCGACCGGCTGCTCGACGACGGCACGGTGCTCGGCTTCTCGGTCCGGGTCCACGAGGACCGGGACCCCGACTCGGTGACCGCCGTCTGCCTGGTCGAGGTCGAAGGGCGCTCGACCGACGAGGTCATCGCCCAGCTCCGTGGCCTTCCCGAGGTCCGCGCACTGCACTCGACGAACGGGAAGTGGGACCTGGTCGCCGAGCTCCGCACCGAGTCCCTCGCCACCTTCGACCGCCTGCTGCGCAGCATCCGCTCGATCGACGGCGTCGCCACCAGCGAGACGAGCCTGCTCCTGCGCTCCGTGCTGTCCTGAGGTCGCGCGCCTGCCGGACCTGCGCGACCGCCACCCGTTCACCTCGACCGTGCGCTCGATCGACTCGGCCGCCCAGCCGTGGCGCTCGTCGAAGGTCCGCGCACGCCGGTTGCCTGGCACGACCCAGAGTGTCGCCCGGTCGTGGCTGAGGGCGGTCAGTCCGCGGTGTGCGGCGGTGAGCAGGGCGGAGCCGGCTCCTGCGCCCCAGTGGTCGGGGTGGACGGTGAGTGCGAAGAGCTCGCCGCCGCCAGCCGCAGCTCCACCGGGCGACATCCGTCCCGTCGAGGTACTCCTGCGGCATCAGGCTGCGGTAGGCCGCGCGCCAGGCGGCGACGTGCGCCCGCGCGATGGCTGCCGCATCGTCGGGGTCGGCGGGTCGCACCGCGACGGCAGGGCGAGGGTCGGGCGCGTCCGCTCAGTCGCCAAGGCTCGTGCCGACCTTGCGGGCGGCCGTGACCCAGTCGTGGTCGGTGGGCACGAGCTTGACCTTGCCCGCGACCTCCGACAGCCGGACGGGCGCGGTGCCCTCGCCGCGGGCGGCGACCATGTAGCCGTAGTCGCCGGCTGCGGCCAGGTCGGCCGCCGCTGCACCGATGCGGGTCGCCAGCAGCCGATCGGCGGCGCAGGGCGTCCCCCCGCGCTGGACGTAGCCGAGGATCGTCACGCGGGACTCCAGGCCTGTCGCCGCCTCCAGGGCGCGGGCGAGCCGGAAGCTGTGCTCGCGCTGGGTGTCCTCCACATGGGCGAGGTGCGCCTTCGCCGCGCGCACCCCTTCGGAGCTCTTCGCGGCCTTGACCAGCAGCCGCGCAGCCTCGTAGTCGGCAGTGTCGTGCACGTCGCGGGCCCCCTCGGCGACGGCGACCACGCTGAACGAGCTCCCGGCGGACATCCGGGCGGTGATCATCTCGGCGACCTTCTCGACCGTGTACGGGATCTCCGGGATGAGGATCACGTCGGCCCCGCCGGCGATCCCCGCAGCGAGGGTCAGCCAGCCGGCGTTGTGCCCCATGACCTCGGTGAGGATGATCCGGTGGTGGCTGTGCGCCGTGGAGTGCACCCGGTCGATCGCCTCGGTCGCGATCTCCGTTGCCGTCGCGAAGCCGAAGCTCGTGTCGGTCCCCGCGATGTCGTTGTCGATCGTCTTGGGCAGCATGAGGACGTTCATCCCTGCCTCGGCCAGCCGCATGGCGTTCTTCGCCGTCCCCCCGCCGCCGATGAGGATGAGCCCGTCCAGCCCCTCCTGCTCGTACTGCTTCGCGACGGTCGGGACCATGTCGACGCTCTCGCCGTCCACCGGCATCTTGTGCACCTTGTCGCGGCTCGTGCCGAGGATCGTTCCGCCGATCGTGAGGATCCCCGAGAGGGCCGCCCCGTCGAGCGGGATGTGCCGGTTCGCCACCAGGCCCGTGATCCCGTCGCGGAAGCCGATGAGCTCCATGCCGTAGTGCCCGATGGCGGTCTTGCCGACCGCGCGGATGGCGGCGTTCAGGCCGGGGCTGTCGCCGCCGGCGGTGAGGATCCCGATGCGCTTCCGTGCCCTGCTCGACATCTGATCCTCTTTCCGGTGGGGTGCTGCGCGCCAGTCTGGTCATCCGCGGCGCCTCGGCACAACAACGGATGGCGGCGGTCCACGGGTCGAGACCCGGGACCTCCGCCATCCGCACGCACCCGGTTCAGCCGGCGAGGATCGCGTCCATCTGCCCCATGGCCTGCTCCATGCCCTCCGCCATGCCCATCTCGAGGAGCCTGGTCATCTGCGCGGCGTCGGCGAAGCGGCTGAGGATCGTGGCGCGGGTGCCCGTCTCGATCTGCTCGAGCAGGATCGTCATCCGGGTGACCGGCATCGTGAGGTCCGGCTCGCCGTCCTCGCCGGTGAAGCCGTCCTCCGCCTCGATCCGGACGTGCTCGACGACCGAGTGGATCGTCCACCACCCCGGTGCCTTCTCGCCGTTCGGACCCGTCATGACGTACGTGAACCGGCCGCCGGGGCGCAGGTCGTGCTCGATGAAGGTGGCCGGCCACGTCGGCGGGCCCCACCAGCGCTCGAGCTGCCGCGGGTCCGACCACAGCTGCCATGCGCGTGCCGGGGCAGCGGCCAGCTCGGCGACGACGGTCATGGTCAGGGCCTGCGGGTCCTTCGTGATGCTCGTGACGGTCATGAGGGGTCTCCCTGGTCGGTCGGCTGGTCGATGAGGTGGTCGGTGTCGGCGCCGGCCAGGATCGCGTCCATCGCCGCGATCCGGTGGCGCCAGATCTGCTCCAGCTGGTCGAGCAGGCCGGCGGCTGCGCGCACGGTGCCCACCTCGCCCCTGACGAGCTGTTCGCGTCCGCTCCGGTGCTTGCTGACCAGCTGTGCCCGCTCCAGGACGGCGACGTGCTTCTGCACGGCGGCAAAGCTCATGTCGTACTGGCGCGCGAGGTCGCTGACCGAGGCCTCGCGGCTCAGGACGCGGGTGACGATGTCGCGCCTGGTCGCATCCGCGAGGGCCGCGAAGACCCGGTCGGTCCGGTCCCTCGTGAGCTGTTCTACAACCATGTGGTTGTACGTTACCCATGTCGCGCCGGCCCGGCAAGGGGTCGCCGGCCGGCGCCACCGGGTCGCGGCGATCCGGCGAACGGCCCGGCGGGCGGGATCCGCACCCGCACCGTACGGTCGTCCGATGTCGTCCCGCACTCTCCCGCCAGCCGATGGGACCGGCGTCCGGCTCTGCCCTGCCGCCTGGGCCTACCTCCCGGCGGTGATCGCCCCGGTCGCGATGATCGGCGGCTGGACCCTTGCCGCCACCCGGCAGCCCACCTTCGACCCGGTGCTCGAGACGATCAGCGCGCTGGCGGCGACGACCGCGAGCTCCCCGTGGATCATGACCACGGGCCTCGCCCTCACGGGCGTCGCGCACGTGGGGACGGCGCTCGCCTTCCGTGGGCTGCCTCGCCCCGCCAGAGTCGTCCACGCCCTCGGCGGGCTCGCGACGACCGCCGTCGCGCTCCTGCCCGTCGACGCCCTGACGCGTGCGCACGGGATCGCTGCCGGGATCGGTTTCGGCGCCCTGGCGCTGTGGCCTGCCCTCGCCGCCCCGCGCCGTCCTGGGCCGGGTGCCGCCGGGCTGCCACGGCCTGTCGTCATCTGGACGGCAGCGGGCCTCGCCGGTCTGGTCCTCCTCTTCGTCGCCGAGCTCCAGGGACTCACCCCCGACGGTGGTGCGGCGACCGGGCTGGCCGAGCGTGCCGCCGCCGGCGCCCAGGCCCTCGCTCCGCTGCTGCTCGTCGCGGTGGCACGCCGCACCGGCCACCACTCCTGAGCGGTGGATCAGCCGGGCGTCGGGGCGCCCGTCTCGGCCGCGGCGGTCGCCGGGCTGCCGGCCAGCACCACGCAACCGACGACGGCGGCAGCGACCCCGAGCGCGGCAGCGACGGCCCAGCCCGCGCGGACGGTGTCGCCAAGGACGGCGATCCCGAGGGTTCCGGGTACGAGGACCTCGACCACGGCGACGACCGCTGCGGCCAGGCCGGCCGAGCCGCGGCGCAGCGCCCCGAGATAGGCCAGCACGGCAACGGCGCCGCAGCCGACGACCACGAGGGCCAGCGGCTGGGTGACCACTGCCACGAGGCTCCCACCGTGCGCTCCGCGGGCCGCGAGGGCCACCCCGGAGTAGCCGAGCGCTGCGAGCAGCGCGAGCAGCCAGGCCGGACCACGCCAGAGCGCGATCGCCGTGACGGCACCGAGGGCGATCGTGCAGGTGAGGAGCGACCCGGTGAAGCCTCCCGGCGGCGTGCGCGGGGGCTGGTCGCCCGCGGCAGCGGCGAGGACGGCAAGCGAGAGGACGACGGCACCCGCAGCCACCAGGTCGGTGCGTCGGGCGGCGACCCCCAGCAGTCGGGGTGCCAGCAGGACCGTGACCACGAGCGCAGCGGCGAGGACCGTCTGGACGACGAAGAGCGGGACGCGCGCGTAGGCGACGAGCGAGAGCAGGAAGCAGGCGCCGTCGAGGGCGAGCCCCACGGCGACGAGCGGGTGGACCAGGCCCGTCCGGCCGGTGGCCGCGCGGGTGCCCCTGGCCTGCAGCAGCGTCGCCAGCCCGTAGCCGGCGCTCGAGGCGACGGCGGCCACCAGGCCGAGGATCATGCGCCGTCGCCGCGCCCGAGGAACCGGCCGATGACCGGGAGCTCGGTGACGCCCTCGGCGCCGGCGACCGCGAGCGCCTGGGTCGCGACGAACTCGGCCGCGTCGAGCACCAGGTAGCGCGGGACCCAGCTGGGGCCGAACTTCTCGTTGAAGGCGCTCAGGCTCGCCATCTGCGTCCCTCGTGAGAGCCGGTGCAGCAGCGGCTGCACGAGCTCCTCGACCCTGGTCTGCGGCTCGGAGCTGAGCCGGTCGCGCATGACGGCGAAGTTGAGGCCGAGCCCGTGCTGGCCGCGCCGGGCCACCTCCTCGATGCTCGCGACGATCGTCGCGTCGATGAGGCCGTTGGGCAGGTCCTCCACGTCCAGGCGGCGTCGCATGACGTCGAGCGACCAGCCGTCGATGTCCGCAGCAGGGGTCCAGTGGCAGAAGGCGTCGACCCGGCCCTCGGCGCTGCGGGTCACCGAGATCAGGAGGCCGGTGTCGTGCTCGTCGAACATCCGCGAGAGCGTCATGGAGAAGCCGCGCTCGACCTCGCCTCGCCGAGACTCGCCCGACATCTGCTCGATCTGCTCGCGATCGCCGGCCGGGAGCTCGAGGGGGTCGTGGAAGGTCGTGGTCCAGCCGCCCCGCGCGACCCGTCCGACGGCCTGCCTCAGGGACTTGCGCTCGCCGCCGGCCAGGCTGAAGCTCGAGCAGTCGACGACCGCCTCGTCACCGAGGTAGACGGTGCGCAGGCTGCTCGCCTCGTAGATGCTCCGCCACGGTGCCGAGGCGCCGATCACGCAGACGGACCAGCCGAACTCGTTCGCGTACCGCAGGAACTCCGCCCAGGTCGCGGTGCGCTCCGCGACCGGGCCGATCGGGTCGGGAGACACCAGGCAGACGCCGCCGCGCACCGAGTGGGCCACGACGCTCTCGCCCACCATGAACCAGTCCTTGTCGTCCCGCAGGGCGAAGTAGTCGAGGGTTCCCCCGCCGTACCGCGCGACGATCGACCGTGCCCGCTCGCGATCGGCGAGGTGGTCGCCATCGCTCTGCCGGCGCGGCGCATGGGGCTCGGACAGGGTCCAGCCGATGGTGACGAGGAAGGCGACGAGGAGCACCGACTCGATGCCCTCGCCCACCACCCGCGCCTTCTCGACGCCTTCGCTGTCGCCGCGCAGGAGCGCGCGAGCGATGGTCACCGCGACCGCGACGCCGGCGAAGACGGCCGCGAGCTCCGTCGCACGGCGGACGGTCCGCCGGTTCGGCAGGACGGCGAACCGGCGGCGCTGGCTGAGCAGGGCGCCGGCGCAGGCGAGCAGGACGATCGCTGCGATGACGTCGAGCCGGTGGACCAGGTGCAGCACGGCCGACAGGACGAGGATCCCGGTGGTGCCGATCCAGGACAGCCGGTGGCCGCGCCGCAGGCCGCGGGAGAGCAGCACGAGGCCGATCGCGACGAGCAGGAGAGAGGTGCGCGCGGTCTGGGCGAGGAGCCCGGGGAACTCGCTGTGCAGCAGGCCGACGGGGTGCCACCGGCGGGGCCCCAGGACGGGGACGACGGTCAGCACGGCGAGCATGATCGTGACCCGCGACGCCGTCGCCCGCCAGCGGGCGCGTCGCCTGACCTCGGCGAGGGCCGAACGATCGGGTGCGGCGGGGGCGGGTGCTGAGGTCGTCGCTGTCATCCGCGGATCTCGGCGAGCCGGGTCGCGATCAGACGCTCCAGGACCTCGGCCGGCAACGGGTGGTCGGGCGTGAACCGCACCGTCCCCTTCGAGACGGACCATCCCGCGAGGTCGGTGCGCACGGAGTCGAGGGCAGCGGGGGAGAAGGGGTACAGCGAGAGCCCGTCCCGCCTCGCGGCGAGACCCAGGAGCGGGCGCCCGTCAACGAGCAGCGCAGGGACCCCGTAGCTGACCCCGTGCACCGCCTCGGGCGCCAGTCGCTCGGCGAGCCGCAGGACGACGAGCAGCGCGGCGCGGTCGGTGTCCGACTCGCTGCGCAGGAGATCGTCGACGGCGCTCATGTGGGGAGTCTGCCACCGGTGGGGGTCCCGCAGGCTCGTCGCAGGAGCGTCGTCGGCGGGTGTTGACCTGCGGCCCCCGCTCGTCAACCCTTGTCCAGATCACGTTCCCGGACCGCGCTGCGAGGAGCCCCGTCATGGCCACACGCTTGACTCCCTACATCATGTTCGGCGACAGCGCGCGCGAGGCGTTGGAGTTCTACCACTCCGTGTTCGGCGGGGAGCTCGTCCTTGGCACCTTCGGCGAGGCCGGGATGCCGGTCGGGCCGGGGCGGGAGAACCACGTCATGCACGGCATGCTCGAGTCGACCGGCGGGCTCGTGCTCATGGGGGCCGACACGCCGAGCGAGACGGGGCATCCCACGGGTGGGGCGATCTCCCTGTCGTTGAGCGGCGAGGACCTCGGCGAGCTGCAGGGGTACTGGGTCGCGCTCTGCGACGGTGGAACGGTGACGATGCCCTTCGCGCCGGCGCCGTGGGGCGACACCTTCGGGATGCTCGTCGACCGCTTCGGGGTGGAGTGGATGGTCAACGTCGCGGGTCCCGGCGCCTGAGGAGGACGGCGGAGGCCGTCACCAGCCGAGCGTCCCCGGCTCTCCTTTGAACGGCCCGACGACGGCGCGGGTGATCCAGCCGCCGTAGAAGCCGCCCGGCTGCGGGGTGACCCTCTCGCCGTCGACGGTGCACCGGTCGACGGCGGCGGCCATCACCGCCACCGCACCTGCGATCACCTCGAAGCCGGGGCTCGGTTCCGGGTAGGTCCACGCGGCCCGCTCGGCGTGGTGCTCCTCGGCCACGAGGTCGAAGTAGGCGGCGCGACCCTTCCACTCGCACCAGCTCGCCCCCGCGACCTCCCGCAGGGTCCCGGGGACGAACGCCCCGCGGGGCAGGTAGAACGTGGGCGGGTGGCTCGTCTCCAGGACTCGCCAGGACCGCTGCGTCCGCGCGATCACCCGGCCGGCCAGCTCGACCTCGATCAGCGCATGGCACTCCTCGACGCGCGGCGGGCGGGGATAGTCCCAGACGGACTCCTGACCGGGGCCGGGCTGCAGGGGGAGGGGGCGAACCATTCGTCGAGGCTAGGCGCGGGATCGTCGCAGCGCTCGTCGAGGAGCCGGCCCCTGCTGCGGCCCCGGCGGCGGGCCTCGTACCCATGACGGCGATCGTGACCCGTTCCGGGGGGAGGTCGCTTCGGGCTTCGCGCTGCTCTACCGTCAGGTTGTCGCCGAGTCTCGGCGCCCCGCCGGCTCCGCTCCTCTGGACCGGCCGTGACTGCGCGAGGGAGGGTTGCGGTGGCCGACCGGGTCGCGGGGGACGGGGCCGGTCCACGCGCCGACGCCGCCCGCACCGTCTCGCTCCCACGGGCCCGCGCCGGGCGACCGCCCGCCATGATCGATGTCGCCGTGGCCTCCGGCGTCTCGCACCAGACGGTCTCCAGGGTCCTCAACGACCACCCGAACGTGAGTCCTGACGTCCGTGCGCGAGTGCTCAACGCCGTCGAGCGGCTGGGCTACCGGCGCAACTCCGCTGCGCGCGCGCTGGTCACCCGCCGATCGGGAACGATCGGCGTGGTCACCTCCGGCTCCACCCTGTTCGGCCCGACCAGGACGCTCGTCGCGATCGAGCACGCCGCGCGCGCCCAGGGGCTGTTCGTCAGCCTCGCAACGGTCGGGGAGTGGCGCAAGGACCGCGTGCGCGACGCACTCGACCACTTCCTCGACCAGGGCGCTGACGGCATCGTGGTCATCGCCTCGCACGACGAGGCCGCCGCTGCCGTCGAGGAGCTCGATCCCCGCGTCCCCGTCGTCGTGGTCGGGCGATCAGGGCTCGAGGGGCATGCGTCGACGGTGGCGATCGACCAGGTCGCCGGCGGCGCGGTGGCGACCCAGCACCTGATCGACCTCGGGCACCGCGACATCCTCCACCTCGCGGGGCCGGCGCCATGGCTCGACGCCCGAGCGCGCGCGGTCGGCTTCCGGGAGACGATGGCGGCCGTCCAGCTCGCGCCGCGCACCCTGTGGGCCGACGACTGGAGCGCGGAGACGGGGTTCCGGGCAGGCAACGAGCTGCTCTGGCGGGTCGGTCGGCGGCGCACCCACCTGCCCACCGCGGTCTTCGCGGCCAACGACCTCCTCGCGCTGGGGATGATCCATGCGTTCGCCAAGGCGGGGGTCCGGGTGCCGATGGACGTCTCGCTGGTCGGCTACGACGACGGCGACGGGTCGGCGCACTTCTCCCCGCCCCTGACGACGGTCGCCCAGGAGTTCGACGAGCTCGGCTACCGGTGCCTGAACCTGCTGCTCGGTGCGCAGTCGGGAGCGGCACCCGCGGAGGAGCTCGTCCAGCCGCGCCTCCTGGTGCGCGAGAGCACCGCTCGCCCGCGGTCGACGGCGCATCGGCAACCGAGCGGGTCCTGATCACAGCTCGGCGAGGTATGTGAGCACGTCAGGGCATGGATTCTTGTTATCGCTCACATCGCGACGATTCCCCACCCCCCGCAACGCCCTTGCCTGCGGTGATGCGTTACCGAGTCGTGATGCTCGCAGAGGTTGACGTGCATTGTTGTTAACGCTCACAATCAACTCGGTCGATTGCAGTGATGCATCGCAGGGGCCGGCAACGGTGCGGGCCCAGGACTCGAGGAGGAGCGCATGACCGCCACAAGAAGGTCTCGCAAGGGGATGTTCGCTGCGATCGGCGCGGCGGCTGTGATGATGCTGGCGGCCTGCTCAGGAGGGGGCGGAACGGCGACGAGCGACGCAGCCAGCGGTGCAGCACCCGCAGGTGGCCAGATCCGGGTCGGCTTCTCCCAGCTCGGTGCCGAGAGCGGCTGGCGCACGGCCAACACGGAGTCGGTCAAGGCGAGCCTGACCAAGGAAGCCGGTTTCGACCTGACCTTCGTCGACGCGCAGCAGAAGCAGGAGAACCAGATCAAGGCGTTGCGTGACTTCGTCGCGCAGGGCGTCGACGTCATCGCCTTCTCGCCGGTGATCGAGACGGGCTGGGACGAGGTCCTGCAGGAGATCAAGGACGCCGGCATCCCCGTCGTGCTCGTGGACCGGACCGTCAAGACGACGGTCACCGACCCGTTCGTGACCTGGATCGGCGCAGACTTCAAGAAGGAGGGGGTCACGGCCGGCGAGTGGGTCAAGAAGAACGCTCCCGACGCGAAGATCTTCGAGCTGCAGGGCACGCTCGGCTCCGGTGCCCAGGTGGACCGTGAGGCCGGCTTCGACGGCGTCGTCGGCGCGCAGGTCATCGGCAAGGCGAGCGGCAACTTCACTCGGGCCGAGGGCAAGACCGCTGTGGAGGCCGCACTTCAGGCCTACCCCGCCATGACCATGATCTTCACGCACAACGATGACATGGGTCTCGGCGCGATCGAGGCTGTCAAGGCTGCGGGCAAGGTCCCCGGCAAGGACATCCAGATCGTCTCGGTCGACGGCGTGAAGGACGGGCTCACCGCCCTCAAGGCCGGCGAGTTCAACTACGTCGTCGAGTGCAACCCGGTCTTCGGCGGCCAGATCGCTGACCTGATCAAGAAGGTTGCTGCCAAGGAGGACGTCCCGAAGACGACCATCGTCGTCGACCAGGCGTTCGACCAGACCATCACCCAGGCCGTCCTGGACGGTCGCAAGTACTGAGCGAGAGTGCCGCGGGCGCCCGCGAGGAGCCGGCGCCCGCGGCGCGCCCCCAGTCGAAGGGCGGCGCGGCCCACTCCACCGCCCCAGCGCCCCCCCCCCCGCCCGGCCACCCGCCCCCGGCGCCCCCCTGCCCGGGGGGGGGGGCGGGGGGGGCCGGCCCCCCGCGGGCCCCCGCGGCACTCTCGCTCAGTACTTGCG
>JBBRGX010000042.1:0-18817 GCA_038223605.1 Actinomycetales bacterium
GAGGCGCGCCGTCCGAGGGGACCTCTGCTCACTCGGTGAACGTGTGCTCGGGCGCGGGGAACGCACCCGAGCGGACCTCGGCGTTGTAGGCGAGCGCCGCCTCGGCCAGGGTGGCTCGCACCTCGGCGTAGCGCTTGGCGAAGCGCGGCGTCCAGTCGCTCAGCCCGGCCATGTCCGCCCACACCAGCACCTGGCCGTCGCACGAGACCCCGGCCCCGATGCCGATCGTCGGGATCGCGAGGATCTCGGTGACCCTTGCCGCGACCGGTGCGGGCACCATCTCCAGCACGACGGCGAACGCCCCGGCCTCCTGCACGGCGAGCGCATCGGCGCACAGCCGCTCCGCCGCGCCCTCGCCACGACCCTGGACCCGCTTGCCGCCGAGGGTGTTCTCCGACTGCGGGGTGAAGCCCAGGTGCGCCATCACCGGGATGCCGGACTCGGTGAGCAGCCGGATGTGCGGAGCGACCCGGCGTCCGCCCTCGAACTTCACGGCGTTCGCACCCGACTCCTTGAGCATCCGCACGGCGGTCGCATGCGCCTGCTGCGGGGACGCCTCGTAGGAGCCGAACGGGAGGTCGGCGACGACCAGCGCCCGTCGCACCGCCCCGGCGACGGCTCGCGTGTGGTGGATCATCTCGTCCACCGTGATCGGGAGCGTGTCCCGGTGACCGTAGAAGGCGTTCGCGAGCGAGTCGCCGACCAGGAGGACGTCGGTGCCGGCCTCGTCGAAGATCTGCGCGGTCGGGGCGTCGTAGGCGGTGAGCATCGTGATCCGCTCACCGCGCTCCTTCGCCTCGCGCAGGTGGTGCACCCGGACGCGTCGTGGGGCTGGGCTGTCGGTCATGTGTCCTCCGGGTCGTCGACACGGCGGTGCGGATCGATCGCACCCTGGATGGCGGGAGCCGGAACGGGCTCCCGCCAGCGGCTCGTGATGGGCAGCCGGCGGTCGCGGCCGAAGGCGAGTGCCGTCACCTTCGTGCCGACGGGGTACTGCCGCCGCTTCCACTCCGCGCGGTCCACCAGCGCAAGGACCCGGTCGACGACGCGCGCGTCGAACCCGCGGTCGAGGAGCTCGGCGCGGCCCTCCGCATGCTCGACGTACGCGTCAAGGACCTCGTCGAGCAGGTGGTACGGGGGCAGCGAGTCGGTGTCGAGCTGGCCAGGCCGGAGCTCGGCCGACGGTGGCTTGGTGATCGATGCCTCCGGGATCGGGGGGATCCGACCGGCGTCGAGGGCCGCGCGGTTGCGCCACCGCGCGAGCGCCCACACCCGGGACTTGTCGACGTCCTTGATGGGCGCGAACCCGCCGACGGCGTCGCCGTAGATCGTCGAGTAGCCGACGGCGAGCTCGGTCTTGTTGCCGGTCGCGAGCACGAGGTGCCCCTCGGCGTTGGAGATCGCCATGAGCAGCACTCCGCGCATCCGGGCCTGGAGGTTCTCGGCTGCGACACCCTCCAGGTCGAGCTGCGCCTCGAAGGCGTCGACGAGGGGCGCGATCGGCTGCACGCGGTAGTCGGCGCCGATCCGGGTGGCGAGGTCGGCTGCGTCGCTCCGTGAGTGGTCGGAGGAGTGCGTCGACGGCATGGAGACACCGACGACGTTCGGGCCGCCCAGCGCGTCCGCCGCGATCGCGGCAACGAGGGCGGAGTCGATCCCGCCGGACAGGCCCAGCACGACCGAGGTGAAGCCGTTCTTCGTCGCATACCCGCGCAGACCGGTGACGAGGGCCGCGTAGACCTCGGCATCCGCCTCGAGCGGGGGGACGCGCGCACCGGGCCGGGGAACCCCGCCCTCGTCCGGAAGGTCCCAGACGAGCAGGTGCTCGACGAACTGCGGGGCGGCGGCGAGCAGCGTGCCGTCCTCGGCGACGACGAAGGAACCGCCGTCGAACACGAGGTCGTCCTGGCCGCCGACGAGGTTGACGTAGGCGACGGGCGCGCCGACCTCGCGCGCTCGCCGGGCGGCGAGCTCGACCCTGACGTGGCCCTTGCCCTCCTCGTACGGCGAGCCGTTGAGCACCAGCAGGACGTCGACCTCCGCGGCGTCCATCTGGCTGACCGGGCCGCCGTCCTGCCAGATGTCCTCGCAGATCACGATGCCCGCACGGCGACCCGCGACCTCGATGACGCAGGTCGATCCGCCGGGAGCGAAGATGCGGAACTCGTCGAAGACGCCGTAGTTCGGCAGGTGGTGCTTGTCGTAGCTCGCGACGACCTGCCCGCGCCGCACGGTGACGGCGCGGTTCGTCGCCCGGCCGCCGGGGGAGCGGCCGAGCGTCCCCAGCACGACGACGAGCTCGCCGAGGCCTTGAGCGAGCAGCGCGGCGGCGATCGCGCGCAGCGAGGCGTCAGCGGCGCGGGCGAAGGAGTCACGCAGCGCGAGGTCCTCGATCGGGTACCCGGTGAGTGCCATCTCCGGAAGCACGACGACGTCGGCGCCGGCCTCGGCCGCTCGCGCGCACCACTCGAGCACGCTGGCCGAGTTCTGCTCCAGGTCCCCGACGCAGGTGTCGATCTGGGCCAGGGCGATCCTCAACGGCATGGCTCAACCCTAACGGCGCGATGATCGGCGTCCGTGCGGCAGGATGGGGTCATGGACAGGCAGCAGGACTTCGTGCTCCGTACCGTCGAGGAGCGAGACATCCGCTTCATCCGTCTGTGGTTCACGGATGTGCTCGGGATGCTGAAATCGGTCGCGGTGGCCCCTGCCGAGCTCGAGTCCGCCTTTCGTGAGGGCATCGGCTTCGACGGCAGCGCCATCGAGGGGCTGACGCGTGTCTACGAGGCCGACATGCTCGCCAAGCCCGACCCGTCGACCTTCCAGGTGCTGCCCTGGCGCGGGGACCACCACGGCACGGCCCGGATGTTCTGCGACATCCACACGCCGGACGGGGAGCCCTCGCTCGCGGACTCGCGGTACGTGCTCAAGCGCGCGCTGGCGAAGGCCTCGGCGAAGGGCTTCACCTTCTACACGCACCCCGAGGTCGAGTTCTACCTCTTCGAGGACCCCGCCGACCCGAACAAGCCGCTCGTCCCGGTGGACTCCGGTGGCTACTTCGACCACGTCCCGCGCGGTACGGGGCACGACTTCCGCCGCGCGGCGATCACGATGCTCGAGTCGATGGGCATCTCCGTGGAGTTCTCCCACCACGAAGCAGGGCCGGGCCAGAACGAGATCGACCTGCGCTACGCCGACGCCCTGACGACCGCAGACAACATCATGACCTTCCGCACTGTCGTCAAGGAGGTCGCGCTCGAGCAGGGCATCGTCGCCTCCTTCATGCCCAAGCCGATGGCTGAGCACCCCGGGTCCGGGATGCACACGCACCTCTCGCTCTTCGAGGGGGACCGCAACGCCTTCTACGAGCCCGGCGCCCCGCTCGAGCTGTCCTCGACGGGACGCAAGTTCATCGCCGGCCTGCTGCACCACGCCGCCGAGATCACCCTGATCACCAACCAGTACGTGAACTCCTACAAGCGGCTCTGGGGCGGCGCCGAGGCGCCGTCCTACATCTGCTGGGGCCACAACAACCGCTCGGCCCTGGTCCGCGTGCCGATGTACAAGCCGGGCAAGGGGAACTCGAGCCGCGTGGAGTACCGCGCGCTCGACTCCGCCGCCAACCCGTACCTGTCCTTCGCGCTGATGCTCGCCGCGGGCCTCAAGGGCATCGAGGAGGGCTACGAGCTCCCCGACGGTGCCGAGGACGACGTCTGGGAGCTCACCGACGCCGAGCGCCGCGCGCTGGGCATCCGGCCGTTGCCGTCCTCGCTCGACCAGGCGATCGAGATCATGGAGACCTCCGAGCTGGTGGCCGAGACCCTCGGGGAGCACGTGTTCGACTTCGTCCTGCGCAACAAGCGCGAGGAGTGGAAGGCCTACCGCTCGCAGGTGACCCCCTTCGAGCTGAAGCGGTACCTGCCGGTCCTGTGAGGCAGCGATGAGCGAGCCCGTCACGCCGTCCGGTCGCTCGGTGAGCCTGCGTGGCGTGCTGGGCCGATCTGGCTTCGTGGACCCCGACCGCGCCGTGGCCCTGCTGGCCGACCCCGACCTCGTCGCGCTGCTCGGTGTCGTCGACGAGGCGCACCCGCTGGTCGCTGCGCTGTCCAGGGCCGCATCGCCCGACGACGCGTTGTGGGCTGTCACGCGACTTGCCGCGGCTCCCGCCCCCCACCGCGAGCGGGTCGGGGCGGTGCTGGCGAGCGACGGGCCCACGCGCCGCGCGCTGATCGCCGTCCTCGGCGCCTCGACGGCGCTCGGGGACCACCTGGTGCGGCATCCTGAAGGGATCGATGCGCTCGACGAGCCGACGCCCATCGGCGCGGACGGGGAGGTCGTGCGCGCGGAGCTGCTGCGCGCCGTCGGCGCGGACCCCGAGGACAGGGCACCTGTCGCGACGATCACCGGGGCGACCGGGATCGACCTGATGCGCCGCGCGTACCACCGCCGGCTGCTGATGATCGCTGCCGCTGACCTCGTCGCCCCGGAGCCCATCTCGTTGCTGGCCGCCGTCGGGTCGGCGCTCGCCGATCTCGCCTCGGCGGCCCTGGAGGCAGGGATCGCGCTGGCGAGGGCCGATCAGGTCGACCACGGCGCCGGCGTGCGGCTCGCCGTGCTGGGCATGGGCAAGACGGGCGGGCGCGAGCTCAACTACGTCTCGGACGTCGACGTGATCTACGTCGCCGAACCCGTCGAGGGGACCGATGAGCAGTCGGCCCTCGCCTCGGCGACGCGGCTCGCGACGGGGATGGCGAGGGCCTGCTCGGCCGCCTTCGGCGAACCTGCCCTCTGGCCCGTCGACGCCGCCCTCCGCCCGGAGGGCAAGAACGGCCCGCTCGTGCGGACCGTCGCGAGCCACCGGGCCTACTACGAGCGCTGGGCGAAGACCTGGGAGTTCCAGGCGCTGCTCAAGGCACGTGTCGTCGCGGGCGACCGCGAGGTCGGTGCGGCCTACGCCGCGGCGATGTCACCCATGGTCTGGTCGGCGGTCGAACGGGAGAACTTCGTCGAGGACTCCCAGGCGATGCGCCGACGCGTCGAGGAGCACGTCCCGGCTGCGGAGGCCGACCGCCAGCTCAAGCTCGGCAAGGGTGGGCTCCGGGACGTGGAGTTCACGGTCCAGCTCCTCCAGCTCGTGCACGGAAGGGCTGACGAGTCGATCCGCAGCCCGCACACCCTCTCCGCGCTCGCCGCGCTCTCGGCCGGCGGCTACGTCGGCCGCGACCATGCCGGACGCCTCGCCGTCTGCTACCGGTTGCTGCGCGTCCTGGAGCACCGGATCCAGCTGCACCGGCTGACCCGGACGCACCTGATGCCGACCGCCGCCGTCGACCTGCGGAGGCTGGCCCGATCGGTCGGGCTGCGCGACGAGGACGAGGTCCTGGACCGCTGGCGCACCGCGCGCCGCGACGTCCGTCGGCTGCACGAGGAGCTCTTCTACCGGCCCCTGCTCCCGGCCACCGCCAGCCTGAGCCGTGAGGACGTCTCGCTCGCGCCCGAGGCTGCGCACGCGCGCCTCGCAGCGATCGGGTACCGCGACCCGGTCGGTGCGATGCGGCACATCACCGTGCTCACCGAGGGGCTGAGCCGGCGGGCAGCGATCCAGCGGCAGCTCCTGCCGGTGCTCCTCGGCTGGTTCGCGGAGGGTGCCGACCCCGACGGCGGCCTCCTCGCCTTCCGGCGGCTCTCGGACGAGCTCGGCACCACGCACTGGTACCTCAAGCTCCTGCGCGACTCGGGGGTCGCCGCCCAGCGGCTCGCCCGGCTCCTGTCCAGCTCCCGCTACGTCGCCGATGCCCTCGCGCGCTCGCCCGAGTCCGTCGCCTGGCTCGACGACGACGGGGAGCTCGCTCCGCGCGACCGGACGCGCCTGGCTGCCGAGGCCGATGCCCTGCTGGCGCGCCAGGACGACGCGAAGGTCGCCGCCTCCCTGCTCCGTGCGCTGCGCCGCCGGGAGACGGCACGGATCGCCGTCGGCGAGGTGCTCGGCAGCACGGACCTGCGCGGCGCGGCGGGGGCGCTGACCGCCGCGGCCGAGACCGCCCTCGCGGGCGTGCTCCGCATCGCTGAGTTCGAGATGCGGACGGGACCGGACGGCACCCTGACCCGGATGAGCATCGTCGCGATGGGCAGCCTCGGTGGTGCGGAGCTCGGGTACGGCTCCGACGCCGACGTCCTGTTCGTGCACGACCCGTTTCCGGGCGCTGACGCGGCGCGCGCGCAGGCCCAGGCGATCGCGATCGCGACCCGGGTCCGTGCGCTGCTCGGTGAGGTCGGGGCCGAGCCGACGCTCGAGGTGGACGCCGACCTGCGGCCGGAAGGCCGCAACGGCCCGCTGGTGCGCACGATCGGCTCCTTCGCCGAGTACTACCAGCGCTGGTCAGCACCCTGGGAGAGCCAGGCGTTGCTGCGGGCACGGCCGGTCGCCGGGGACGTGGAGCTCGGGACGCGCTTCGTCGCGCTGATCGACCCGCTCCGCTACCCCCTCGGTGGCGCCACGCCGACCGTGGTCAAGGAGGTGCGTCGGCTCAAGGCGCGGATGGAGGCCGAGCGCCTTCCGCGCGGCGTCGACCCCACACGTCACCTCAAGCTCGGGCGCGGCGGGCTCTCCGACGTCGAGTGGACGGCTCAGCTGCTCCAGATGCAGCACGGCGCGACCGTCCCGGGCCTGCGGACGACCTCGACCCTCGCTGCGCTCGACGCCGCCGAGGTCGCCGGCCTGATCGCTGCGGAGGACACGCTCCTGCTCACCGAGGCCTGGGTCTTCGCCTCCCGGCTGCGCAACGCCGTCGTGCTGTGGTCGGGGCGCACCGGGGGCGCGGCGGCCGACGTGCTCCCGCACGATCGTCGTGACCTGCTCGGGCTGGACCGCCTCCTCGGCAACCCGCCGGGGCAGCACGCCGATCTCGCTGACTCCTACCTGCGGGTCGCGCGGCGGGCCCGTGCGGTCGTCGACCGCGTCTTCTACGGCTGAGCCGGGCTCCCTGCGGCCCCAGGTCGGCCGGCGAGCGGGAGCGAGAGGCGGAAGGTCGAGCCGCGGCCCGGCCCCTCCGAGGTCGCGGTCACCTCGCCGCCGTGGGCTCGGGCCAGTCCCCGCGCGATCGTCAGCCCGATGCCGGAGCCATCGGAGCGGCGGCGGTCGGCTGCCGCAGCGCGGTAGAACCGCTCGAACACCCGCTCCAGGTCCTCGCGCGCGAGGCCGGCGCCCGTGTCGCTCACCTCGGCCACAGCAGCGTCGCCCCTGACCTCGACGCGCACCTCGACCCGGCCGTGGGGTGCGGCGACGATCGCGTTGCCGAGGAGGTTGGTGAGCACCTGACCGATCCGGTCAGGGTCGGCGCGGACCGGGGCCGGTGCGGCGGGGACGACGCTGAGATGGACGCCCGCGTCGGCGAACTGCGGTGCGAGACGCTCGCAGGTCCGGACTGCGAGGTCGGCCAGGTCGGTCAGCACCAGGTGCAGCCCGATCCGACCCTCCTCGGCGCGCGAGAGGGAGGAGAGGTCCTCGGCGAGCCGCCGCAGCCGACCGAGCTCCGCACCGACGGCCTCGAGCGTCGCCTCGTCCGCCACGAAGACGCCGTCGATCATCCCCTCGACATAGCCCTCGATCGCCGTCAGCGGGGTCCGCATCTCATGGGCCACCTCGCCGAGCAGCCGGAGTCGTCGGGTCTCGGTCTCGGCGAGCGCGCCGGCCAGCGTGTTGACGTCCTCGGCGAGCGCCGCGAGCTCTGGCTCGGCAGGGACCGCCACCCGGGCGTCGTAGCGCCCGGCAGCGATCTGCCGGGTGGTGGACCTGACCGCGTCGAGCGGGGTGAGGAGCCGATGGGTGACGAACATCGCGACCGCACCGGCCGCGAGGGTCGCGAGCAGCGCGCCGATGGCCAGGGCGGTGTCGAGGGAGCCGAGCAGGGCCTGCTCGGTCTCGGACGCCGCGCCGCCCGCGCCACGACCCATCCCGACGCCTGACATCTGGCCCATCCGGTGCTCGAAGAGCTGCGGGGTCAGGAGTCGGACGGTGAGCCATGACGCGCCCACCCCGATCGCCAGGACGACGAGGGAGGAGACCAGGAGCCGGACCGGGAGGCGCGCCGTCATCGCGTGCTCCCGACGAACTTGTAGCCCACGCCCCGGACCGTCGCGAGGAACCGGGGATCGGAGGCGTCGTCCCCGAGGCGCGACCTGATCGAGCGGATGTGGACGTCGACGACTCGCTCGTCGCCGAAGAAGTCGCCGCCCCAGACCTGCCTCAGGACCTGCGTGCGCGACCACACCCGGCCCGGGGCGCCGGCGAGCGTGGCGAGGAGGTCGAACTCGAGGCTCGAGAGGACGACGGGGGTCCCGTCGACCGTCACCTCTCGTCGCTCCGGGTCGACGACGAGGCCGTCGAAGCGCAGGGCGGAGCCAGGGGGCTGCCCGCCCGCCCCCCGCCGCAGGACGGCGCCCACTCGCGCGACCACCTCGCGTGGGCTGAACGGCTTGGTGACGTAGTCGTCGGCCCCGACGGCCAGCCCGATCAGGGTGTCGACCTCCTCGGCCCGTGCCGTGACGAGCACCACGGCGACCTGGCTCGTGCTGCGCAGGCGGCGCAGCACCTCGAGCCCGTCGATGCCGGGGAGCATGACGTCGAGCAGCACCAGGTCCGGCGGGTCGCGGTGGATCCGGTCGAGCGCCTCCTCGCCGGTGCTCGCCTCGAGGACGGCGTAGCCGTCGGCCTCGAGGTATCCCCGCAGGACGGCGCGGATATGGGGCTCGTCGTCGACGACGAGGACGGTGCGCATGGTGGCCTCCTGGCAGCAGGTTAGCGGCGGGGCCGGTGCCGGCCCCGCCGCCAGGTCGCGGTCAGCTCGTCATGTGCACCCGGTCACGCATCCGTGCCTGGTCCCCGGTGCCGTCCTGCATGCGCAGGCGGTCGCGGTCCTGGAGCCGATCGGCCGGGTCCTCGTCTGCGTAGGGGCAGGTGGTCGGGTCGCCGGTCCCGAGCTGCTCGTGATCGCCCATGCCCCACGGGCCGTAGCCCTCGGGAGTCGTGCCCGGGTCGGGCCGGTCGGTGACGGTCGACATCATCCGGTGCGTCCACTGCGTTGGCGACCAGCCGTCTGGCGTCTGTGCGGCGTTGGCGGCGGCTGCTCCCGCAAGGGTGAGCCCCACGGCGATGCCGGTGGCTGCGAGCGTCGTCCTGATCCTCATGGTCTGCTCCTCTCGTTCCTGTCCTTCGGTGGTGCCTCCAGCGTCGCGCGGCACGATGAGGCGCCGACCACCCCGGTGATGAAGTCTTCGTGAAGCCGCGCGGGTGCTCGGCGGGCGAACGGGCAGATCCCGCACCGTCGGCGTCAGGACTTCGCCTGTCGGCGTCAAGGACCCGTCAAGATCCCGGCCCGACCCGAGGCGTGGGGTGTGCGCTGAGGTCATGTCGTTCACCGTGTCCATCCCCAAGCGGCTGCTCGTCGGGCGCCCACTGAGCTCGGAGCGGATGGGGGAGACGCTCCTGCCGCGCTGGCTCGCCCTCCCCGTCTTCTGCTCCGACCCGCTCTCCTCGAACGCCTACGCGACCGAGGAGATCCTGCTCGTCCTCTCGGTCGGCGGGCTGGCGCTGCTGCACCTGGCGCCATGGGTGGCGGCGGCGGTGATCGTGCTGCTGGTGACCGTCGTCGTGTCCTACCGGCAGACCACCCACGCCTACCCGAACGGTGGTGGTGCCTACGCGGTGAGCCGTGCGAACCTCGGGCAGAACGCCGCCCTGGTCGCCGCCGCCGCCCTGCTCATCGACTACGTCCTCACCGTCGCGGTCTCGGTGGCGGCCGGGGTCGCGAACCTGGTCTCGGCCGTGCCAGCGCTTGCCCACGACGTCGTGCCGATCAGCGTCGGGCTCGTCCTGCTGCTGACCGTGGCGAACCTCCGCGGGCTCAAGGAGTCGGGCCGGGCGTTCGCGATCCCGACCTACGGATTCCTCGTCGCGGTGTTCGCGATGATCGCCGTCGGGCTGGTCCGCACGGCGACGGGTGCTGCCCCGATGGCCGAGTCGGCGAACCTGACCATCGCCCCGTCGGTCGACGCGGTCGGGGGCCTTGCTGTCCTCGCCATCGTCCTGCGCGCCTTCGCCTCGGGCTGCACGGCCCTGACCGGCGTGGAGGCGGTCAGCAACGGTGTCCCGAACTTCCGCATCCCGAAGGCCAAGAACGCCGCATCGACGCTCGCGATCATGGCAGTGCTCACCGTCACGATGTTCGTCGGGCTCACGGCCCTCGCCCTGATCACCCACGTCCACGTCGCGGCCGACCCGTCGGCGCTCCTCGGGGCACCGGACGGCTACCACCAGCGCACCGTGATCGCTCAGGTGGCCGGCGCGGTCTTCGGCACGGGGAGCGTCGGCTTCTTCGTCGTCCAGCTCTTCACGATGCTGGTGCTCGTCCTGGCGGCCAACACGGCGTTCAACGGCTTCCCGATCCTCGCGTCGATCCTCGGCAGGGACGGCTTCATGCCGCGCCAGCTGGCCCGTCGCGGTGACCGGCTCGTGTTCAGCAACGGCATCCTCATCCTCGCGGGAGCTGCCGTCGTCCTCCTCGTCGCCTTCCGCGCGAACCCGACCCGGCTGATCCAGCTCTACATCCTCGGGGTGTTCGTCTCGTTCACCCTGAGCCAGGCCGGAATGGTCCGGCACTGGACGACGGTGATGCAGACGGCTCCGGCCGCCGACCGCTGGAAGCTGCACCGGTCGCGACTGATCAACGGCTTCGGCGCGGTCCTGACCGCCGTCGTGCTCGTCGTCGTGCTCCTGTCGAAGTTCACGCACGGGGCCTACCTCGTGGTCATCGCCCTGCCGGTCATCTATGCGGCCATGCACGCGGTGCAGCGGCACTACCGCAGGTCGGACGAGGCCCTCGTCCCGACCGCGCTCGGGGTACCCCTGCCGAGCCGCGTCCACGCCGTCGTGCTGGTCTCGCGCCTGACGACGCCGACCCTGCGGGCGTTGGCCTACGCCCGCGCCGCTCGGCCGTCCACCCTCACGGCACTGACCGTCCGGACGAACCCGGCGGAGAGCGACCAGCTCCTGAGGGACTGGGAGGAGCGCGGCATCCCGGTGAGCCTGACCGTCCTCGACTCGCCGTTCCGTGACATCACGCGCCCGGCCCTGGAGTACATCGCCGAGATCCGGCGGTCGAGCCCGCGTGACGCTGTGGCGATCTACATCCCCGAGTACGTCGTCGACCACTGGTGGGAGCAGCTCCTGCACAACCAGAGCGCGCTCCGGCTCAAGTCCCGGTTGCTCTTCCAGCCCGGGGTGATGGTGACCAGCGTCCCGTGGCGGCTCGGGCACGAGGCCCCCGTCCGGCCCGCCGGCGGTGCGGCCGCCGCCGGCGCCGATCCGTCGCCGATGATCGAAGGCTCCGCCCCGACGGGGCCGGGCAGCCCGTCGGTCACGCGAACGGGCGTGACCGTGGGACGCTGAGCCGGTGAGCGAGACCGCGGGGGGTGGCCCGCCGCACCGTGACCTGCCCGGACCCACGGCCGGGATCTCTCGGCGCCGGCGCATCGGCGGGCTGGCGCTCGCCGCCGTCCTGCTGCTGGTCCTCACTCAGATCCTGCTCGCAGGGACCAGCGATCTCACCCTCGGCAGCATCCTGCTGCTCTACCTCACCGCCGTGGTCGCTGCTGCTGCCGTCGGGGGGCTGCTGCCCGGCGTCCTCACGGCCGTGGTCTCGGTGCTCATCGCGAACTGGTTCTTCACGCCGCCCTTCCACACCCTGCTGGTCGAGAGCCAGGACGCCGTGGTCGAGCTCGTGGTGTTCGCCGCCGTGGCGCTGATGGTCTCGCTGACCGTCGAGGTGGCCGCGCGGAACCGCGCACAGGCGCTGCGCAACCGCATCGAGGCCGACCTCCTCTCCCAGGTCGCCGCGCGACCGGCGGGCGAGCTGAGCCTGACCGAGGTGCTCGAGCAGGTCTGTGCGACCTTCGGGATGACCTCGGCGGCACTCGTGCGCCGCGACCCGGCCGGTGAGGAGGTCGTCGTGGCGAGCGTCGGCCCCCTCGACGTGGAGGACTCGGCGTTGCGCTTCCCGGCAAGTGCGACGCTCGAGCTCGTCGCCAGCGGTCCCCGACTCTTCGCCGAGGACCGCAACGTCGTCGGGCGGCTCGCTGCCGCCGCCGCTCGCGCCTGGGAGACCCAGCACCTGGTCGCCGAGGCCGGTCACCTCGCGGAGGTCGACCGCGTCCGCTCGGCACTGCTCGCCGCCGTCGGCCATGACCTGCGTACGCCGCTCGCCGGGCTCAAGGCAGCGGTCAGCAGCCTGCGGCAGGACGACATCGAGTGGAGCCAGGAGGAGGAGGCCGAGCTCCTGTCGACGATCGAGGAGTCCACCGACCGCCTGACCGACCTCATCGCGAACATCCTCGACATGACGCGGATCCAGGTGGGAGCGGTGGTGGTGCACGCCGAACCCGTCGCGGTCGACGAGGTCGCTGCGCTCGCCCTGCTCGATGTCGCAGCGTCGGACGTGCTCCTGGAGATCCCCGACTCGCTCCCGCTCGTCCTGACGGACGCCGGTCTCCTCGAGCGGGTCCTGGCGAACCTCGTCGACAACGCCGTGAAGCACAGCCCGCCGGGACGACCGGCAGCGGTCACGGCCAGTGCGGTGGCCGGCGAGGTCGAGCTCTCCGTCATCGACCACGGGCCGGGTGTCTCCCCGGCGCTGTGGCCGGCGATGGTCGCGCCGTTCCAGCGGTTCGGCGACCGGGAAGCGTTCGCCGGGACAGGCCTGGGCCTCGCGATCGTCCAGGGCTTCTGCTCGGCGATGGGTGTCGAGGTCGTGCCGAGCCCGACTCCCGGCGGCGGGCTGACCGTCACGCTGCGTCTTCCGCTGGCACGCCCGTGACCCGCGTCCTCGTGGTCGACGACGACACCGCCCTGCTGCGCGCGCTCGCGATCAACCTGCGCGCGCGGCACTTCGACGTGGAGACCGCCGGGGACGGGGCGACCGCGCTGCGCAAGGCCGCGAGCACCGGTCCCGACCTCGTGGTCCTCGACCTCGGCCTGCCCGACATGGACGGTGTCGAGGTCGTCGCAGGGCTCCGTGGCTGGACGAGCGTGCCGATCATCGTGCTCTCGGCACGGGACACGCAGTCGGCAAAGGTCGATGCGCTCGACGCGGGCGCCGACGACTACATGACCAAGCCCTTCGGCATGGACGAGCTGATCGCGCGGATCCGGGCCGCGCTGCGACGGGCCGCACCCGAGCCGACCTCACCGGTGCTCGTCACGCCGGACTTCACGGTCGACCTCTCGGCGAAGCGGGTGACCCGTGACGGCGCACCGGTCCGGCTCACCCCGACGGAGTGGCACGTGCTGGAGGTCCTGGTGCGCAACCTCGGCAAGCTCGTCACCCAGCAGCAGCTCCTGCGGGAGGTGTGGGGCCCGTCCTACGTGGAGGAGACGCACTACCTGCGCGTGTACCTCGCCCAGCTGCGCCGCAAGCTCGAGCCCGAGCCGTCCCGCCCACGGCACCTGATCACCGAGCCGGGGATCGGCTACCGGTTCGAGGTGGAGCGGCAAGGGTCAGGCCGGACCGGCGCATAGAAACGGCGAGTAGCGTCCGTGGAATCGGCCTCCTTCGCGAGAGATGTGAGATCCATCCATGCGTCTCCTGATGTCCATCCCTGCGGATCCTCCGACCTACCTCAGCTGGGGCTGGGTCTCGGTCTCGGTGCCGAACCTCATCGGCATCCTCGCCTCCGTCGCCCTTCTCCTCCTCGCCCTGCTCCTCCCGTTCCCCACGGGCCATGAGGACGAGCAGGACGAGTCATGAGCGCCACACCTGTCGGGGGCTCCCACGCGAGCCCACCGAGCACCTGGATCGGCCGGCTGAGGACCAAGCTCGAGGACACGCTGCCCTACGAGAAGCTGCTCCCTGAGTCGCAGCCGTCCTACGTCGCCTCGTGGATCTACGTCTTCGGTGTCCTCACGCTCGCGGCTCTTGCCATGATCATCGCGTCCGGCGCCGTCCTCGCCTTCGAGGGGCCGGCCTGGTACCACCTCTCCTCGGTCGGCCTCTTCTTCAACAGCCTGCACTTCTGGTCCGTCCAGCTCTTCTTCACCTTCATGGGCGTGCACCTCGTCGGCAAGTTCTGGATGGCCGCGTGGCGCGGGAACCGCGCCAAGACCTGGATCAGCGGTGTCGTGTCCTTCGTCGTCGCGGTCGGCGCCGGACTGACCGGATACGTCCTGCAGACCAACTTCGACTCGCAGTGGATCGCCTTCGAGGCGAAGGACGGTCTGAACGCCGTCGGCGTCGGGGCCTGGTTCAACGTCGCGAACGTCGGGCAGATGGCCCTGATCCACGTCTTCCTGCTGCCGGCCGTCATCGCCGTGATCGTCGTCGTCCATCTGCTCCAGGTCAGGGTGCACGGAGTCGTGCCACCACTGGACGCCGAGGCCGTCGAGAGTGCTCGGACCGCTCGCGCCGCCGCATCGATCGAGGGGGTGCGCTGATGGCCGCCAGGACGCAGGCGATGCTCGAGCGCGAGCACTGGAGCGGACCCACGCGTCGCTACGACATCATCAAGGAAGGCGTCATCGCCACCGTGGTCGTCGGCGTGCTGGTCGTCGTCCTCGCTGCCGTCTTCAGCTCGCCGGACGATCCGGCACTCACCTTCCGTGGCTGGGCGAAGGAGATGCCCGGCGACCTGTACAACACCTCGGTCGCCGAGCTGGCCGGGACGTCCGAGTCGGCGACCTACGGGCGGCCGTACAACGCGAACGGCGACGGCCAGGCCCTCGGCCCGATCAACCTGGTCACGCTCGTCGGCGTCCACCAGCCGATCGACCCGGCAAACGACTTCGTCATCACCCCGTTGAAGACGCAGCAGCAGCCGACGGCCGTCGCTTCGGCGCTCACCGCCTGGACCTCGGCCCCGGCCGACCAGCAGACGGCGTGGGCCACCGCCTACGACACCGCGATCAACGACCCGAACGGGGCCGACGGTGATGCGACCAAGGTGCCGGACGGCGACTACGGGCCGGTGCCGGCCCTTGCTGAGGGTCTCGTCGCGATGGCGAGCTCAGGCGCGCTGGACGGAGTGCTCCCGAGTGCCGGCGGCAACTTCTTCTCCACCGACAACACGAGGCAGATCCTCTTCCTCGGCGACGGTGGCTACCTCGACGCGGCGGGAACCGCGAACAACCTTCAGGGCAACACCTGGGGGATGATGAACGAGACGGGCAACTTCCCCGGCCAGCAGTGGCTGGCGCCGTTCTCCGTCTGGTACAACCTGCCGTTCTTCAACAGCGAGGCTGAGTCTGGCTTCGCCGCGACGGCGACGGCCAACGGCGACATCTACATCATGGCGATCATCTCGTTCTTCATGCTGCTGGTGATCTTCCTGCCGTTCATCCCGGGGCTCCGCTCGATCCCGCGCTGGATCCCGGTGCACAGGCTCGTCTGGCGCAACTACTACCGGTCGACCGGGCGTTGATCATCCGGCGGCGATCGTCGACAGCCCGTCGGCGATCGCCGCTGCCAACGCATCGAGCTCCGGGACGAGATCCGGGTCGACGAGCACCGAGACGGTGAGCGTCCCGCCGCAGGAGAGCGCGGCGAAGGCGACGCCGACGTTGCCAGCGGTGATCGTCACCGGGACGAGCCGCAGGACCTGCGCGCCGCCGATGGTGGGCGCCTGCAACGGACCGGGAAGGTTCGTCAGGAAGGTGTTCACCAGGCGCTGGCGATCGAAGAACCAGCCGATCAGGTGGAGCGCGGCGAGCAGTCGGAAGAGCGGGCCGACCAGCGTGGCCGACGTCCCCCTCGCCTGAGTCTTCCGGGCACGCGTGAGGACGCCGACCCTCGTCAGGCGATCGGCGACGGCTCCGTCCAGCGGGACCCTCACGGGCATCACCCCGACGGCGTTGCCGAGGTCCCCTGTCGTCGTGGTGACGCGAGCGGAGACCGGGACCGAGACCACGAGCGCGTCGAGGTGCTCACCCCTCGACCGGAGCACCGCGTCCATGGCGCCGGCCACGGTGACGAGCAGGATGTCGTTGACGGTGGCCTGCTGGCGCCGTCCGGCGGCGCGCAGCGGTGCGAGGGGAACGTCGACGACGGCCATCCGACGCCGGTGCCCGCTCGGTGCGTTGAGGGAGCAACGCGGCGCGCCCCGCTCGGAGCGCAGGGCGCCGTCGGGAGACCTGCGCCGGCCGGGTCGGATCTCGGTCAGTGCCGAGGGCAGTCGTCCGATCGCGTGGGGGAGTCGCCGCAGCAGGCGCATCCGCTGAGCCAGCGCGTCCACCAGCAGGGCGGCGGCTCGAGGCGGGGGACGCTGCGCCACCGCCTCGCTGGTCGGCGCTCCGTCGACGAGCCGGGCGAGGACCGCCAGTCCGCCGATGCCGTCGGCCAGTACATGGTGCAGCGCGAGGACGAGGCCGAGCCGTCCGTCCGCAAGGTCGGTGACCACGACCGCTCGCCACAACGGTTGTGACCGGGGGAGCGGACGCATGACGACGTCGAGCGCGACGGCGAGCAGCGCCTCGTCGTCGCCGGGCTCGGGGCAGCCCAGCACCTCGACGTGGCCTCGAAGGTCGATCGCGGGGTCGTCGACCCAGTACGGCCGGCCGAGGCCGGGCGGCGGCGTGCAGAGCCGCTGGCCCAGCCGCGGGATCCGGCCGGCCCGCTCGGCGATCAGGGCCTGGACGGTCCGGGCCGTCGTTCCGGGCCCCAGGACGCAGAGCGCGCCGACGTTGGACGGCAGCGGCCCCGTCTCCTGGGCGAGTGCGGCGAGGTCACCCGTGCGGAGGCGATCGACAGGTGCTGGGGTCCTCATGCCGCGAGGGTCCTCCTGGGTGCCTCGCCGTCCCCGGGACGAAGGTCGCGCGCGCCCGGGCCTGCCGGCGCTCAGCCCACGAAGACGGAGACCTCGTGCCAGCCGGTCGCCCCGTCGGGGATGACGGGCACCCGCTCCTCGGTCTGCACGCCGTTCGCCGCGTCGGCGGCGCGAACCCTGATCAGGTGACGCCCCGGCCTGGCGTCGGGCCAGCGCCACGACCACTGGCGCCAGGTGTCGACGGAGATCTCGCCGCCGAGGGTGGCCTGCTCCCACGGGCCGTCATCGACCTGGACCTCGACGCCGACGATCCCGGTGTGCTGAGCCCATGCCGTCCCGCCCACGTCGACCGGCCCGGCCGGGACGCTGCTGCCGGAGACGGGGACCTCGATCCGGGACGCCGTCTTGATCGGCCCGTGGTCGGACCAGCCCCGGACCGTCCAGTACGCCTGGGCGTCGGCGAAGCGCGTGACCTCCAGGTCCACCACCCACTTGGTCGCCGAGACGTAGCCGTAGAGCCCGGGGACCACCATGCGGACGGGGGAGCCGTGCTCCGGGGGCAGCGGCTCACCGTTCATGCCGATCGCCAGCAGGGCGTCCCTGCCGTCGGTGAGCGCCTCCAGGGGGGTGGAGGCGGTGAATCCGTCTGCGCTCGTCGACAGCACCATGTCGGCGCCCGGCTGCGGCCCGGCCATCGCGAGCACCTCCCGGACCGGCAGGCCGAGCCACCTCGCGTTCCCTGCGAGGTTCCCGCCGAGCGGGTTCGAGACGCAGGTCAGCGTGACATAGGTCTCGACGAGGTCCCGGCCGAGCAGGTCGGCGAAGCTCAGCCGTACCTCGCGGTCCACCATGCCGTGCACCCGCAGCTCCCAGCGGTCCGGGTCGACCTGGGGGACGCTGAAGGCGGTGTCGATACGGTAGAAGTCGGCGGTCGGGGTCAGGACGGGCACGACGCCGGCGACCGTGGACTGAGCGTCGGCCGGGACAAGCGGAGCGGCGCGAGAGGGCGTCGGCAGGACGATGCGCCGGACGGCGGCGGCGGTGCTGCGCGCGCCTGTCACGATGCTCCCGGCGGCGGCGCTGAGTGCGCCGACGACAGCGACCGCGACGGCGGTCCGCAGGAACGTCCGTCGGCTGCTGCCGTCGCTCGCCTCCCGGACCGGGGAGCCCTCGGGTTGCGAGCCGGCGGACGCGGAACCCGACGTCGCCCGTCCCGGCAGCCGCACGACGAGGGCGCGCAGCGCCACGACGCCGATGACGGCACCGACGATGCTCGGCAGCGGGGCGAGGGCACCGGTCTGGGGCCGGCTGGACGCGGCGATCGCAGCGACCAGCCCGAGCAGCAGCACCGCGAGCTGACCGAGCGCGAGCCGGGCACGCGCCAGCAGCCCGGTCAGGGCCGCGACGAGCGCGACGACCACGGCGATACCGGCCCCGAGCGCAAGCTTGTCGTGCAGCCCGAAGGCCGCGATCGCGGCCTCCTTGAGCCATTCCGGAGTGAGGTCGATGAACGTGTCGCCGAGGGCGCTGATCGGGCTGGCCGGCGGGTCGAGGACTGCGGCCACCAGGTGGGCGGTCCCGAGGGTCAGGCCCGCCGCGAGGAGCCCGGCGAGCATGGCGAGCGAGCGCGCCCGCGCCCGCGTGCGTGATGGTTCGACGACGTCCATGGTCCTCCCTACGGCAAGCGTCATGGCACCGGGTCCGGGTGTCCACCGGAGCGGCGGCACCGTGAGGCACGGCGCCTCGCTCTGGGTGTTCGCGCACCGCTGCGTCATGGATGGCTTCCTGCGCCCTGGACCTCCGCGCGCTCGGCCCGGACGCGCCGAAGGGCGGTTCCCGTGGGGGGAGCCGCCCTTCGGTGTCGTCCTACCGGGGTTCAGCAGTCGTAGTAGAGCTCGAACTCGTGCGGGTGCGGACGCAGCCGGATCGGGTCGATCTCGTGCGTCCGCTTGTACTCGATCCACGTCTCGATGAGGTCGGGCGTGAAGACGTTGCCCACCGTCAGGTAGTC
>JBBRGX010000043.1:0-18498 GCA_038223605.1 Actinomycetales bacterium
CCTGCGGCCGACGGGTCGTGGTCACGGACCCGACCGACGAACAGCGCGACGGCCCCGGCTCCCGGGTGGCCCACCGCCGCCAGGTGAGCATCCACCGAGATCGGCGCGTCCGTCACCACCGACAGGCTCATGCGGAGTCCCCGCCCGCGACCTCATCGAGCAGGTCGCCGAGGAGCGGCAGGAGCACGTCGAGCCCTTGCGCGACGGCTGTCGTGCCGCCAAGCAGTTTCACGACGATCTGCCCGCGACCGGTGAGACCGGCGACCCCACGTGAGAGCACGGCCGTGGCGACGCGGGCCTGTGCGGCACGCCTGATCGCCTCCGCAGGCCCGGTCCTAGCCATGACCTGCACTGGGCGGGCACCATCATCGGAGCACCGACGCTCAGCCCGACCGAGGGGAGCCGCTCGACGGCCACCGGTCCCGACCGGTCCTGCATCCCGCCCCGGGAGCAGCAGTCGGAAACCACGATCACCCCCGCGCCCAGGTCGTCGAGGCCGTCGGAGAGCGCACCGGAGGCAGCGTGGTGGTGGGGCACATCGTTACGGTACCCGCGTCGGCGCCCGAGTTCATCCGTGGTCGAGCGGAGTTGAAGCCAGCTCGTGTGGTCCGGAGGCTTGCCGACACACCGCTCTCAAAGGTCAGGTCGTGGAGTCGCTTGAGGATGGCCCCGTCTCGATCTCTCACCCTGCGGCCCGGCCTGTCCCGCCCTCTCTTCGGTCCGCTGGCCAGGTCTTCGCGTCGCCGGTCGTGGCAGCGTTCAATGCCCGGGGAATCGCTGCATCCTGTCCGTCTGGAGAGTGTCCGAGCCTGGTCATCAGTTCGTTGGTCGTCGCCCCTGCCTGCGCGGCGAAGGTCGCTTCGGCTTGCCGAAGGTGGTGGCACCCGACGTCGGGTCGGCCGACGTCGGCCGCGCGCAGGACCAGCAACCAGCAGCAGGACGGCATCATCGCGGCGACGCGACGCACCTGCCTCAAGGTCAGTGGTTGCCGTTCGGTGTGGTCCACGCTTGCGGCGCCCCGGATCGCCTCCCGAGATTCGTCCCCAGGGGGGAGGAGGGCGCTCGGGCGGTCGGGCCCGTGGGGGAGGCGAGCCCGGAGTGCCCCTCGCGAGTCATCGGGGGAGAGAGCTGCGGCAGCTCCCGACACGCACCCCCAGCCTTCCCAGGAGCCGAACCGTGCCCTCTGCTTGACACCGGACAATGACGTAGGCATGGACGACGAGGCGGTTGATGGGCGCGGCTGCCACGACGTCGTCGCTGAGGGTCTCGCGCCAGCGGAAGAAGGGCAGGTTGGAGGTCACGATCACTGACCCGGTCGTGTGAGCGGGAGGCGATGAGTGGGAAGAGCAGCGAGGCTCCGGCGGAGCCGCTGGGCTTCGCGACGATCTCCAGTCGGTCGCTCAACCTGTCCGATCCCGCCGAATCGACTCCACGCCTGGCGCAGACGCGATCAGCGCCTGGCTCAACGCGTTCATGCCCACCCGACCTGCTTGCTCCAGCTCGGCCGGCACTGCTCGTCGTTCTCCCTCATGAGCATGATCGTTCCTCCGTCCCCTGCGACCGCCACGAGCGTCTCGCCAGATCGCTTGCTCCAGACCTGGGCAGACCCGCAAGTGCGTTCCTCTTCCACCCCTGATGCCGCATCTACGGCTACATTGTCGACGTGCCGATGTTCCGCATCAAGGAGGCCGCCGACCTGCTCGGGGTGAGTGACGACACCGTGCGCCGGTGGGCCGATGGTGGGCGGATAGAGACGATCACGGATGGCTCCGGGCGACTGGTCATCGACGGCGCGACGTTGGCGACTCTTGCCCGAGAGCTGGCCGAGGCCGCGGCCCAGCTGGACACCGGGGATGTAGCCGCAGCGTCGGTTCGCAACCGGTTCAGTGGACTGGTCACCCGCGTCGTGAAAGACACGGTGATGGCGCACGTGGAGATCCAGGCGGGATCTCATCGCTTCGTCTCGTTGATCAGCCGCGAGGCTGCCGACGAGCTGGGGCTGGAGCCTGGAGTGCTTGCGGTGGCAGCCGTCAAGGCGACGAATGTGACCGTCGAGATCCCACGCACGCGCTGACCTCAGGGCTGCCCGACACCTGACCGAGGAGTCCTTATGCGTTGCGCCGTCGCCGGACTTGTCGTCGTTGTCGGCCTTGCCGGCTGCGCTCCTGGCGGGTCGGACCCGAGCGCCCGCGGCACCGAGAGCACATCGGCCTCCGCATCGGTCTCGCCGCTGATCTCGGGGGATGTCATCGTTCTGGCGGCATCATCTCTGACAGAGTCATTCACCGTCCTCGGGCATCAGTTCGAGGCCGCTCATCCGGGCGTGAAAGTGACCTTCAGCTTCGCAGGGAGCGCTGCGCTGGCTGGGCAGCTCATCTCCGGGGCGCCCGCCGACGTGTTCGCCTCGGCCAGCGTCACGAACATGGGCCAGGTCGTCGCCGCAGGGGCGGCGTCCGACCCGAGGGTCTTCGCAAAGAACGTCATGCAGATCGCCGTGCCTCCGACGAACCCCGGTAGGGTCGCCGGGTTGGGCTCCTTGGCCGGCGCGGATGTCAAGACGGCCTTGTGCCAGGAGCACGTTCCCTGTGGCGCGACCGCAGCAACGGTGCTCGCCAACGCGAAGATCACCGTCACGCCGGTCACCCTGGAGCCCGATGTGAAGTCCGTGCTGAGCAAGGTCGAGCTGGGCGAGGTCGACGCCGGCGTGGTCTACGTGACAGATGTGCTCGCCGCCGGGGACAAGGTCAAAGGCGTCCAGATCCCTGCTGACGTCAACGCCTCCACCAGCTACCCGATCGCCGCTCTGACGACGAGCGCCAACGCAGCCGCGGCTGCCGAGTTCGTTGACTACGTCCTCTCCTCGGACGGGGCGAGCGTGCTGGCCGCAGCCGGCTTCGAGAAGCCGTGAACGTCCGGTCGCGGAGCCCACAGACAAGGCGGGTCGCGGCATCCTCGACGCTGAGCCGCGGTGAACGCGAGCGGAGGGCGGCCAGAGGCGGAGGATCACGATCGGTACCCGTTCCGCTCCTCGCGCCCGCTGTTGTCGCGATCGCGTTCCTCGCCGTCCCGCTCGCGGGTCTGCTCATCCGGGCACCGTGGGCGAATGCGTGGTCGATCCTTCGCGAGTCGCAGGCTGTTGAGGCGCTGCGGCTGTCGTTGTCGACGTCGATGGCCGCCACCGCGATCTCGCTGATGGTCGGTGTGCCCCTGGCCTGGGTGCTTGCCCGCGCCGACTTCCGCGGGCTGCGCCTGTTGCGGGCGCTGGTGACCCTGCCGCTCGTGCTGCCGCCCGTGGTCGGTGGTGTCGCGCTGCTGCTCGTTTTCGGCCGCAACGGCCTCCTTGGTCAGTACCTTGACCAGTGGTTCGGCGTGACGATCCCGTTCAGCCCCGCCGCGGTCGTCATGGCGGAGACCTTCGTGGCCATGCCCTTCCTGGTCGTCACGGTCGAGGGTGCCCTGCGGTCCGCGGACCGCGGCCTCGAGGAAGCAGCCGTCACGCTGGGTGCGTCGCGGATGATGGTGTTCCGGCAGATCACCGTGCCGCTCGCGGCCCCATCGATCGGAGCCGGGGCAGTGCTCTGCTGGGCACGCGCGATGGGTGAGTTCGGGGCCACCATTACCTTTGCGGGGAGCTTCCCTGGCCGAACACAGACGATGCCGATCGCGGTGTACTACGCCCTGGAGACCGATCCGGACGCTGCGATCCTGCTCGGCCTGGTGCTGCTGCTCGTGTCGGTCGTGGTGCTGATCACCTTGCGCGACAGGTGGCTCCGGGGTGGCATCGCCCCATGACGCCCAGCGAGAGTCCAGGGCTCGCCGTTGACGCCGAGGTGACCCGCGGCCCCTTCACGCTGCGAGTCGCCATGACGGCAGCGCCCGGGGACGTCCTGGCCATCCTTGGCCCCAACGGCGCGGGCAAGTCCACCTTGCTGCGCGCAATCGCGGGACTCACGCCCGTCTCGGGTGGGCACCTGTCGCTCGACGGCGTGACCCTCGACGACGCCAGGACCGGCACCTTCGTCGAGGCAGCACACCGCCCGGTCGGGTTCGTCTTCCAGGACTACCGGCTCTTCCCGCAGCTGACCGTGCTGGACAACGTGGCCTTCTCACCCCGCGCCCACGGCCGCACTCGATCTCAGGCTCGCGCCACCGCTGAGGTCTGGCTGGCCCGACTCGGTCTCACGGAGCTGGCCCACCGTCGGCCCGCCGACCTGTCCGGCGGGCAAGCTCAACGTGTGGCCCTGGCCCGCGCCCTGGCTGGGGATCCGGCACTGCTGCTCCTGGACGAACCATTGGCCGCGCTCGATGCCCGGGCCCGGCTGGACGTGCAGAGCGAGCTCAAGCGCCACTTGGCCGACTTCGCAGGACCATGCTTGCTCGTCACCCACGACCCGCTGGAAGCGCTTGTCCTCGCCGACCGCCTCCTCGTCCTCGAACATGGCAAGGTCGTCCAGGAAGGCACACCGGCCCATGTCGCCCGGAGACCGGCCACGGAGTACGTCGCCAAGCTCGTCGGTGTGAACCTGTACGCCGGGACAGCCGAGGGCGCACAGGTGGCTCTTGAGGGAGGCGGCTCGTTCATCGTCCCTGGTCATCGCGAGCGGGGCGAGGTCCTCGTCGCGTTGCGCCCCTCCGCCGTCGTCGTCGGCAGGACACCGCCCGACCGCTCCAGTGTCCGAAACATCTGGCCGGCGACGATCATCGGGCTCACCCTGCTCACCGACCGGGTCCGCCTCGACCTTCAGGGCGAGCCCTCCGCGCTCGTGGACGTCAGCCCGGCGGCCGTAGCCGAGCTCGGCCTGTGTGCGGGCGACCGGGTCTTCCTGTCGACCAAGGCCACTGACCTTGAGGTGTACGGGCCAAGGTCACCCCGCTGAAACGACGCCCCTTTCTCGCGTCCGATCGAGACCTCGGTCGCCGCCACGAACATGCGACCCCTCCGCCCTCGCCCCCGGTGGGATCGACGCCGCGCTCACTGGTCTCCTCGGCCCGTCGGACGCGCCGGAACGGGCGTCGGAGCGGCTGAGTCGCCTCGGAGACCTGCGGATCGATGCCCATGGCCTCTTCAGTGGAGTCATCCCGTTGGGTCAGGAGGGTGTGGGCGGCTTCCACTCGGCGATCAGACGATCCAGCACAAGGAGGCGATTCTGGACCGCGTCGACGATGTCCTGCGTCGCCGCGGTGGGACCGGTCGCTGCGCCGGCGGCCAGACCGACAAAGAAGGCTGCCATGGGTGCCCCCGGGCGCACCACACCGTGCGCCACGTCCCGGACCCGGTCCAGGACCGGGTCGCTGACTGCATCGACGGCGGCCTGGTCCAGATCGAGCGCTGCAACGACCTGAGCCGTCCAGACGTCCAGGTCACTCATCGCCGGCCTCCAGCACCTCTCGCATCCAGCCCCACGCAGCGACGACGGCGGGGAAGCCGCGTGTCGTCAGCGCGAGCAGGGCGACCTGCTCGATCTCGGCCGCCGTCACCCCGGCGGCTAGCGCCTTACGGGTACTGGAACGAACGGCGCCTTCGGATTGCGCGCCGACGGCGATGCCGAGCTTGGTGAGGCGCGCCGCCCGATCGTCCAGCGGACCGGCTGAGGCGACGGCGACCGCGACCTGTCCCTGGGCTTCGTCAACGCCCGGGAAACGCTCGCGGAAGTCCTGGTAGACCCGGGGCAGATGCGAGTCGGTCATCGTGCGTCACGCTCCTTGGCGAGGTCCGGTCATCTTGAGAGAAGCGTAGGACCCCGAGGCATGGGCCGGGTCACCGTCACGGGCTGGGCCGCCGTTGAGAAGGACGTATGTCCCCGAAGTGGACGGCGAAAACTCCTAGCCTGTGAACAAGTTGAGGATGCTGTCACGGTGGTGCGTTCACCCCGCCAGCCGACGCGTGGGAGACGACATGTCAGATCTCATGACCGAATCGCTCGAGGCCATCAGGTCCTCGGAGGTCAGTCGGCGCAGGTTCCTGCAGTGGAGCGCGATCGCTGGCGGCGCGGTCGGCGCCGTCAGCCTCGCCGGCTGCGACTCGAGCTCCCGCGGACTGCAGGCCGCCGATGCGGAGGCTGCCGCCGGATCGGCGGAGACGATGGTCTGGAGCTCCTGCAACGTCAACTGCGGCAGCCGCTGCCCACTCCGCCTGGCTGTCGTCGACGGCACCGTCGTCCGAGTGGACCCGGACAACACCGGTGACGACAACCTCGGCACCCAGCAAATACGAGCGTGCGTGCGTGGTCGCTCGATCCGGCAGCGCATGTACAGCGCCGAACGGCTGAAGACCCCGATGCGCCGGGTCGGTCCGCGTGGCTCCGGGAAGTGGGAAGAGATCAGCTGGGACGCGGCCTACACGGCCATCGCGGACAAGTTGACCGAACTCATCGGGAAGTACGGCAACGAGTCGATCTACATCAACTACGGCACCGGCGTGCTCGGAGCGACTCTCGCGACCAGTTGGCCGCCGGGGTCTTCGGCGGTCGCCCGCCTGATGAACTGCATCGGTGGCTCGCTCAACCAGTACAACGACTACTCGGCCGCGAACGTCGAGGCCGCGGTGGACTTCCACTACGGCAGTTGGGCCAGCTCGAACAGCAACGACGACACGGTCAACTCGCGGCTGGTGCTGATGTTCGGGAACAACCCGCACGAGACCAGGATGAGCGGCGGGGGCGAGGTCTTCGTCACCCAGAAGGCCAAGGAGCTCTCCGGCCATCGGGTGATCGTCTTCGACCCGCGCTATTCCGACACGGCGATGAATCTGGCCGATGAGTGGGTGCCGCTTCGCCCCGGGACGGACGCGGCCCTCGTCGCGGGATTCGCACACGTGATGATCACCGAGGGCCTGCACGACAAGAAGTTCCTGGACACCTACTGCAGCGGGTTCGACGAGGCACACATGCCCGAGGGCTTCGGGTCTGACCTGTCCTACCAGAGCTACATCCTTGGTCGCGGCGCCGACGGGATCGAGAAGACCCCTGAGTGGGCAGCCTCGATCACGGGGGTTCCCGCCGCTGACATCCGACGCCTCGCTCGCGAGATCGCCACCACCAAGCCGGTTGCGATCAACGCCGGCTGGGGTCCGCAGAGGCACTCCAACGGCGAGAACCAGGCCCGGGCACCCATGCTGCTGGCGGCCATGATCGGGTCGGTGGGCATCTCCGGAGGCGGGACCGGATGCCGTGAGGCAAGTGCTGGCCTGCCGATGGCGTCCTTCCCAGTGCTGGAGAACCCGGTCCGCCCGGTGCTGCCGGTATACCGGTGGACCGAGGCCATCCTGCGTGGAAAGGGGATGACCTACAAGGACGGCATCAGAGACGCGGACGACACGAACTCGAACGCCAACGTGACGAACGACGTGGTGCTGAGCACCGATATCAAGTTCGTCTGGCTCTACGGGTCCAATGCTCTGGTCAACCAGCACGGTGACATCAACGAAACGATCAAGATCCTCTCGGACGAGTCCAAGTGCGAGATGATCGTCAACATCGAGAACCAGATGACGGTCTCGGCGCGCTACTCCGACATCCTGCTGCCCGATGCGACCACCGCAGAGCAGATCGACCTCGCGGTCCAAGGAAGCGCGGGCAACCTCGGGTACGCGATCTTCACCGACAAGGCGGTCGAACCGCTCTACGACTCCAAGCCCGTGTACGAGCAGCTGACCGGGATCGCCGAGAAGCTCGGCGTGAAGGACAAGTTCACCGAGGGCAGGACCCAGGAGGAGTGGATCCGCTGGATCGTCGACGAGTCGCGGAAGAAGATCCCCGGGCTGCCTCCGTTCGAGGAGTTCCGCAAGCAGGGCATCTACCGGGAGACTCTCGATTCGGTCATCCCGCTCAAGTCCTTCCGGGACGACCCGGTGGCCAACCCGCTGGGCACCCCGTCGGGCAAGATCGAGATCTTCTCCAGCAACCTCCACGCCATGTCGAAGGACTGGCCGATGGAGGGTCAGGGCAACGTCATCACGGCGCTACCCGAGTACGTCGCCTCACGCGAGATGCCGGGCGACCCCTTGCAGAAGAAGTACCCGCTCCAGTGCATCGGGCACCACTTCAAGCAGCGCACGCACTCCAGCTACGGCAACAGCCCATGGCTCAAGGAGGCCCACCCGCAGACGGTGTGGGTCAACACGATCGACGCCGGCGCCCGCGGCATCCACGACGGTGACGACGTGCGGGTCTTCAACGGCCGGGGCGAGCTCCTCCTGCCCGCCTATGTCACCCGGAAGATTGCTCCCGGGGTCCTGTCCGTTCCGCAGGGTGCCTGGTACAGCCCGGACAGCCCCGGTGGTCTGGACAGGGGCGGGTCGGTCAACACCCTCACCAGCCTGCACCCGACGTCCTACTCCAAGGCGAACGGACAGCACTCCAACCTGGTCGAGATCGAGAAGGCCTGAGATGACCACCTACAAGCAGCTCGGCTTCTACGTCCACCAGGCCAACTGCACGGGCTGCAAGGCCTGTCAGATCGCCTGCAAGGACAAGCACGACCTCCCGGTCGGTGTCACGTGGCGTCGCGTCGCGGAGTACGCGGGTGGGTCGAGCGCGGTCAACCCGGACGGCACCTTCCGCACCAAGGTCTACAGCTACTACACCTCGATCGCCTGCAACCACTGCGAGGACCCGATCTGCGTAGAGGTCTGCCCCAGTCAGGCGATGCACAAGGGCGAGAACGGCATCGTCACGGTCGACCCCACGATCTGCATCGGCTGCCGATACTGCGAGATGGCGTGTCCCTACAGCGCGCCCCAGTTCGACGCCGACCGCGGCGTGATGACCAAGTGCGACTTCTGCGCCGACCTGCTCGCCGAGGACCAGAGCCCGGCGTGTGTCGAGGCGTGCCCCTCACGGGTGCTCGACTTCGGCGAGATCGACGACCTTCGTGCCAAGTACGGCACCGAGGCCGGGATCGAGCCGCTGCCCGACCCGACCGTCACCCGCCCGAACCTTGTCATCACCCCGCACAAAGACGCCAGGGCCAGCGGCCGCGGCGACGGAGCCATCGCGAACCCGAGGGAGATCTGAGCATGACGACCGAACTGCCTCTGGTGATCTTCACCATCATGGCGCAGATGTCCGTGGGTTCGTTCGTCGTGCTCGGGGTGATCCAGCTCGCCGGCTACAAGGTGGACCCCAAGCTGATGGATCGCATCACCGATCCCGCTCTCTACGCGATCGGCCCGATCCTCGTGCTCGGCATGGCGGCCTCGCTCCTGCACCTGGGCACCCCGATCCGCGCGGCCAACTCGCTGCGCCACCTCGGCGGCTCTTGGCTCAGCCGGGAGATCGCGCTCGGTATTCTCTTCGCCGTCCTCGGCGCTGTCTTCGCAGGAGTCCAGTGGCGCAAGTGGCTCACCCCGCGACTGCGGCAGGCGCTTGCCGGGGCGACTGCGGTCGTCGGGCTCGGGCTGGTCTATGTGATCAGCCGCGTCTACACACTGCGAACCGTGCCGTCGACCGATACCTGGCACACCGCGGTGAGTTTCTACGCCACCACGTTCCTGCTCGGATCGCTCGCGGTGGGCGCGGCCCTCGTGATCGCCTCCCGCGTGCGGGTCCGTCGAGGTGTTGAGGACGAAGCGGCCCAAGCCCTCATCGTCCGTGCGGTGCGGGGCATCGCGATCGGCTCGATCGGCGTGCTTGGCATCATCGTGGTTGCCCTGCCGACCTTCATCGGTTCGCTCGCTGTCAGTGACAGCCTGGCAGCCCGGGAGTCGCTCGACACTCTGGTGGTCACCTACGGCGGTCTCTCGATCCTCCAGCTCGTGCTGATCTTCGCCGCAGTCGCCGTGCTCGCCGTGTTCCTGGTCCAGCTCAGCCGTGGGAGGATCGACCACCGAGGTCTTGCAGTCGTGGTCGTGACCGCCTTCGCCTTGGCCTTCAGCGGGGAACTGATCGGACGGATGCTGTTCTACGCCAGCATGGTCCGCATCGGGATGTGACGCGGTGACATCGCGAGAGCTGGCACCGCGGGCCCTGAGCGAGTCCCTCGACGCCTGTGCCGCGGCCGCGACCTTCCTGTCCAGGGTGTACCTCCAGTCTCCGAGCGGACCGATGCTCGCCGAGCTCGCGGCCGACGGGGTGCTGGCGCAGTGGCCGATCCAGGACGACGAGCCGACGGTTGAGGGCCTCGCGGCCATCGCGCGGTCCGTCGGTGAGCCACCCACTCCGCTCACCGAGCTTCACGCGGACCACCAGCGGCTCTTCCTCGGACCCGAGAACGTGCTGGCTTGCCCGTACGAGTCGGTCTACCTCAACACGGAGCACCTGACGTTCGGGGCGGAGACCCTTGAGGTCCGACGCTGGTACGGGCGGTACGGCCTGGCGGCCCCTGCCCTCGGGCGGGAGCCGGATGACCACATCGGGCTCGAGCTGGCCTTCGTGGCGCACCTGTGCCTTCAGGCTCTGGACGTCGTCGACGCCGGCGAGGCCGCCGGCACCAACGACGACGCCGTCCTGGAGAGGGCCGTCCGGGCGCTCGCCGAGTTTCTCGGCGACCATCTGCTCGCATGGTCGGAGGAGTTCTGCGACCACGTGGTGGGCGGGGCGCGGACCGAGTTCTACCGCGGGGTGGGCCTGCTCACACGGGGGCTGACCCGTCGGATGGGCCAGGACTTCACGGCGTGATCGACAGGCTCGGAACACCGTGTCCGGAGCCGCCGGCTGGTCACCCCGTGGACACCCGCCTGCTGCGTCGGTGGTTGGCGACTGAGGACCGGGCGGTGGTCCTGCTCGCCTGCCGGGAGCACCCCGACCCCCATGCCTGGTGCGCGCCCGACGCCCGCCGTCGAGCGGAGGGCACGTCAGTGGTCTACCTCCTGCCCGGTTGCCTCGGTCACCTCCCCCCGGCCGCGGTGCTCGAGATCGTCGCCGCCGGTGCCCGTGAGGTCGTCGGTCTGCTGGACGGTTGCGCTGCTCCGGACGATGCGCGCCGGGTGCTCGACGAAGCCGCGACGATCGCGCTGGCGCTCGACCTCGACCAGCAGGTGATCGCGCAGAGCGCGTCGCCCGGGTCCGCGGACTCCTCGCTCCCTCCACCGCGCAGGGGCTTGCAGCGTGCCTCACGGCGCCGCGCAACCCCGCTGCTCGACGCCGAGCACATGCCGGTGGCCCGTCGCACCCTGTTTGCCGTCCCGGGTCCCGGTGACGCCACCGGGTCGGCGGGTCCCGAGGCGCACCCCGACCTGCGGATGCGGGCCGTCCTTCGTGAGCTCCTCGGCGCGCAGCCGGTGCCGGCAGCACTCGGCGACCTGCTGGTCGGAGCTGGGGTGCTGGCCGCACCGGCCTGCGGAGGCACGGGCACCTGTGTCCAGGTATGCCCGGTGCAGGCGTTGAGCCTGGCGGTGACTGATCTCACCACGCCCACCGCGAGGTCCGCGGGCGGGGACAACGAGGTGCGTCCCGTGCCGGGCGGCGCCCGTCGGTCGGCTGACATGGAGCAGTTCGTGCTGAGCGTCGACGCGTCGAGGTGCATCGACTGCGGTGCCTGCGTGGACGTGTGCCAGGAGGGCGCGATGACCCGGGTCGGGTCGATGAGCGTGAGCCAGACCTTGGACGCGACGCCCACCGTGCTCCGCGCGGGCCTGGTGCGACGGTGCACCCGCTGCGGGAGCGCGCACCGCGGCGAGGTCGACCTGTGCACCGTCTGCGCGCAGCGTGCCCGCGAGCCGTTCGGATCGCGGCTACCCCCGGGCTTCCGGCGCCCCGGAGGGTGAGGTGGCGCCTCGGAGACCGGCACCGGTGGCCTCCCGGTCGAGCCAGGCGATGACGAGATCGGCCAGCGCGGCGTAGGGCACGCCGTTCGTGTGCTCACGCATAGCGGACCCCGCCTCCCGGACGAGTGCACCGTCGGCGCCGGTCAAGGCAGCGTCCTGCCGGACCCGCAGCTCGCGTGCCCGGGCCGGGTCGCGAGCCGCCCACGCCGACGACTCTTCCTCGCACCAGGACGCCAGGCGCCCGCATGCCTCACGCGCCGCCCCGAGAACCTGCCCGGCGCGAGCCACCAACGCCGAGTGGGCCGCGACCAGGCGCGCCGACTCGGCCTCCTCCCCGCGACGGGTCGCCGCTCGCCCGTACGCCCCCAGGCGGATCAGTGCCGGGGCGAAGTCGGCCCGTTCGCCGGTCCGCCAGTCGGTGGCGGCTTCGACGTCTCGCACCAGCTTCCCAGTGGTCAGGTCCCGGATCCAACTCGCTGAGGGTGCGTCGAAGGTGGCGGCGAAGGTTGCCCAGCCGAGTCCACGGCGCTCGGCGATGGTGGCGATCGCGGCCAGACCCGCGCCGGGCGGCGGTGCGACGGGCGGCGGGCTGCTGGGAGTGGTCACGAGATGCTCCGGGGTCGAACGGCGGGGGGCACGGCATGCCGCAGCGGTGTTTGCGGTGCCCGCATCGCCCTGCTGACGCGGCATGGGACCGTGATTCGACGATCTCAGGCCACGGTACTCCGGGGCGCGAGTCGGACTTCCGAAGTCGCAGCACTGCGTGGGCGCCCGGGCAGCGGGGTCATTGGCCTCGCGAGGTGCGCTCGCTCCTGCTCGTGCTCGGAGCCAGGTTCCGTGCGCCCTGCCGACCGAGTGACGGCGGTGGCCGAGCGACCGGACACCTACGGATCCTTCGGGCGGCGCAGGGGCGGTGTCGATACAGTTCCCGTGTCGGACATCGTGTGCTCGGCCGGAGGGCCGCGGCTTGATCGTCGACTCCAGGTCCCGGCTCCGAGCCGGTGCGCGTTCGAGCCGGGGAGGAGGGGATGTCGTGACCGAGGTCCTCGACCTGCCGCGGACGACCCCGTCGTGGCGGCGTACGTCGTCCCGTTCGGTCGCCGACCTCGGGGGGCTCGTGGCCCACGTCGTCACCGGGCCTCGGTACCGGTGCAGTGCATGACGACGGACGAGGCGGGGCCCGGGCTGGACCCAGCGGCGCGCGCCTCAGGGGTGCCGCCACTGGTCGAGCCGGGCCCGCCGCTGAGTGCGTCGGAGGTCGCCCGGTTCTCCCGTCACCTGCTGCTTCCCGGGCTCGGGGAGATCGGTCAACGACGCCTGCGCAACGCCCGGGTGTGCGTCGTGGGCGCGGGCGGCTTGGGCGCGCCGGTCCTGCAGTACCTGGCTGCGGCGGGCGTGGGGACGATCGGGATCGTCGACTCCGACGTGGTCGAGGTCTCCAACCTGCAGCGCCAGGTGGTCCACGGGACCGCGGACGTGGGGCGGTCGAAGGTCACGAGTGCCGCGGAGGCGGTCGCAGCGATCGACCCGCAGATCGTGGTCGTCCTGCACGCACTGCGGCTGACGGCGGAGACGGTCGACCTGCTGCTCGACTACGACCTGGTCGTGGACGGGACCGACAACTTCGCGACCCGCTACCTGGTCAACGACGCCTGCGTCGACGCCGGCCTACCGGAAGTCTGGGGATCGGTGCTGCGCTTCGATGCGCAGGTCAGCGTTTTCTGGGGGCGGCCGCCCGCCGCGTCCGGGGTGGCCCCGGTCCAGCTGCGGGACCTGTTCCCGCACCCGCCCGAACCCGGATCGGTGCCGTCCTGCGCGGAGGCCGGGGTGCTCGGCGCACTGTGCGGGCAAGTGGGATCCATGATGGCCACCGAGGCGATCAAGCTCATCACCGGCACCGGACGACCACTGCTCGGCCGGGTCTTGGTCCTCGACGCCCTCGAGCAGCGCTGGACCGAGCTCCCCCTGGTCGGCGCCGCACCGGTGGCCCTCGCCGCGATCACCGACACCGCGATCACCGACACCGCGGCAGCTCCGCTCGCCGGTCATCGGCCCGCACGGCCTCGTGCCACCGTCGCGGACGGGGTGCCGACTCTCTCGGCCGGCACTCTGGCCCGTCTCCTGGAGGCCGCCGCTGGGGGCGAGGTCCCCGTCACCGTCGTCGACGTCCGTGAGGTCGACGAGCACGTGACAGGAGTGATCGCCGGTGCGGTGTCGATCCCGCTCGGGGAGCTGCTGGCGGGCCGCGGGATGGGCGACCTCCCGACCGCTGGCCCTCTCGTGGTGGTGTGTCACGCCGGGCTGCGGTCCGAGGTCGCGGCCCGGTTCTTGATCGGCACCGGATACCAGGACGTCTCTCATCTGGCGGGTGGCATGCTCGCCTGGCGAGGCCAGATGATCGACGCTGACGGGACCACACCATGACGGGGGAGCAGCCGATGCGGACGGTGGCTGAGCACCTGGCGGCCGTGCTGGCGCTCGTCGTTCCGGTGCCGCCGGTCACCACACCCCTCGCCGAGGCGCTGGGCGGGTGGTTGACCCACGATGTCGTCTCGGGCGCGGACCTGCCCCGCTGGGACAACTCGGCGATGGACGGGTACGCGGTCCGCGCGATGGACATCGTGGACGCCGGCGTGCGCCCCGTCCGCCTCTCGGTGATCGCCGACCTGCCCGCCGGGAGTGCCGCGACCCCCGCCGTCGAACCAGGGACCGCAGCCCGCATCATGACCGGGGCGCCCCTCCCACCGGGCGCGGACGCCGTCGTCCCGGTGGAGGCGACCGATGGTGGGACGAGCACCGTCCTGATCACCGCGACCGCCGCGGCGGGTGCCCACGTCCGCCGGGTGGGCGAGGACCTGCACGCCGGCGACCTCGTGGTGCCGGCCAACACCCGGCTCGGTGCGCGGCACATCGCAGCGATCGCTTCGGTCGGTGTCGCGACCGTCATGGTCCGTCGTCAGCCGGTCGTTGCCGTCGTCTCGACCGGTTCGGAGCTCGTCCCCGCGGGCACCGTGCTCGAACGCGGCCAGATCCCCGACTCCAACTCCCTGTTGCTGGCCGCAGCGGTGAGGACGGCAGGTTGCCTCGTGCGCCGTGTGGCCGGCGTCGCCGACGACCCGGTCGTCTTCGCCCGGCTCCTCGCTGAGCTGGACGGGGAGGTCGACCTGATCGTCACCTCCGGCGGCGTGTCCATGGGTGCGTACGAGGTGGTGCGCGAGGTGCTCACCACCCTGCCCACGATGGCGTTCGTCAAGGTGGCGATGCAACCGGGCAAGCCCCAAGGGCTCGGCACGCTCTCCGGCGGGACGCCGATCCTGTGCCTGCCAGGTAACCCGGTCAGCGCCTTCGTCTCCTTCGAGGTGTTCGTCCGCCCGGTCCTCGAGCGCCTTGCCGGGCGCCTCGGCCCTGAGGCCACCGTGCTCCGCGCGACGGTGGACGACGAGTGGCGCACCCCGCCCGGCCGGACCCAGTTCATGCCTGTCGTGCTGATCGGGCCGGATCACGACCTCCGTGCACGACGGTCCGCCCCTGGCGGCTCGGGCTCGCACCTGGTCGCCGGGCTCGCCCGCGCCGACGGGCTCGCGATCGTCCCGGCCGACGTCGAGCGTGTCCGCGCCGGCGACCAGCTCGATGTGATGAGGACTCCGTGACCACTGACCAGCCCTTCACCCACCTCGACGCAGCCGGCCGGGCCCGGATGGTCGACGTCACCGCCAAGACCCCGACCGTGCGCGAGGCCACCGCAAGCGGCTTCGTGCGCTGCTCGGGGACGGTCGTCGCCGCGTTGCGCTCCGGTGCGGTGCCCAAGGGCGACGTGCTGGCCGTGGCCAGGGTCGCCGGGATCGCCGCGGCCAAGCGCACCCCCGACCTCCTTCCCCTCGCGCACGTGATCGGCGTGCACGGGGTCGTGGTCGACCTGGCGGTCGTCGACGCGGGTGTGACGGTCAGCGCGACCGTGCGCACCGCCGACCGGACCGGGGTCGAGATGGAGGCGATGGTCGCCGTGAGCGTCGCCTGCCTCGCTGTCGTCGACATGGTCAAGGGGCAGGACCGGATGGTCGAGATCGACAGTGTTCGTCTGCTCGCCAAGTCCGGCGGCAGGTCAGGGACGTGGACGCGTACCCAGGAGGACGAGATCCGATGAGCATCGGTGCGCGGCAACCGTTCGATGCGATCGTTCTGGCGGGCGGTGAAGGGGTCCGGCTCGGGGGAGGGGACAAGGCTGCCGTCGCGGTGGGTGGCCGACCGATGCTCGCGTACGCGCTCGATGCGGTCGCCGGTGCCCGGCGGACGGTCGTCGTGGCTCCGCCGACGGTCGAGACGTTCGGTGTCGACCGGGTCCAGGAGGACCCGCCTCTCGGTGGCCCGGCCGCTGGTCTGGCTGCCGGGCTTGCCCACCTGGACGGGGACGGCGGCGTCCCGATCGTGGTGCTGGCCTGCGACCTGCCGCTGGCCGGCCCGGTGGTCCACGAGCTCCTCGAGGCGCTGGCGCTGGATGACGGGGCTGATGGAGCGGCTGTGGTGGACGGCGCGGGTCGTCGGCAGTCGCTGCTCGCTGTGTACCGACGCCCCGCGCTGCGGTCGGCCGTCGTGCGGCTCATGGCGAGCGGTGGGCTGAACGGGGCGTCGATGTGGCGCCTCCTCGAGACGATGACGCTGATCGAGGTCCCCGACCCGACGGGTGCCGCTCAGGACGGGGACACGTGGGACGCTGTCGCGGAGCTGGACTCGATCATCGCCAGGAGGACGACGTGAGCACGGATCGCGCAGCCGAGGTGCCCGGCACGCCGAGCGGGAGCCATGAGCCCGCCGGGCACGACCTGGATGCATGGGTCGTCCGCGTCGCGAGTGAGCTCGGGATCGATCCGGCGGTGGTCGACATCCAGGCGGTCCTCGACGTGGCTTCTGCGACGGCGCACGGCGTCGCGCGGCCGGCTGTGCCGCTGACGGGCTTCTTCGTGGGCTACGCGGTCGCGGCCGGGACGCGTGATCGTGCGGAGTTCGATCGTGTCGCCGCACGGGTGACGGCACTCGCCCGCGAGTGGGCTGCCCGCCGGGATGCGGAGGGCCACGAGTGATCACGGTTCGTCACTTCGCGGCGGCGGCTGAGGCCGCGGGGACGCATGTCGAGGAGCTCGCTGCGGCGACGGTGGGCGAGCTGCGCGCGATGCTGCTCACGACGCACGGTCCTGCGATGCGGCGGGTCCTGAGCCAGGCGTCCTTGCTCGCCGACGGCCGACGTGTCGAGTCGGACGGGACCGCGCTGGCCGACGGGACGACGGTCGACGTCCTGCCACCCTTCGCCGGCGGCTGAGGTCAGCACGGCGCACTCACCGCGCGCGGGGATCGCCGGGTCAGCCGCCGATCGCGCTCATCGGACGGTCCGGCTGGAGGAAGCCTGGGTCGTCGATGTCGTGGCCGGCGCGCTTGCCGGCGACGCAAGCCCGCAGCGCGACGGCGATCGCCTCGTCGTCGCCCCCCTCACGCAGGACGGTCCGCACGTCGGTCTCGGACTGCGCGAAGAGGCAGGCGCGCAGCTGGCCGTCGGCAGTCAGACGCAGGCGGTCGCAGGACCCGCAGAACGGCGCGCTCACCGAGGCGATCACCCCGACCGTGCCGGGTCCGCCGTCGACCAGCCACTTCTGCGCCGGGGCCGACCCTCGGCCGGGCGCCTCCGTCAGGGTGAACTCAGCCGTCAGGGACTGAAGGATCTCGGCCTGGCTGACCATCTGCGTGCGGTCCCAGGTGTGACCGGGATCCAGTGGCATCTGCTCGATGAATCGCATCTGGTAGCCGTGCTCGAGGGCGAACCGCAGCAGGTCGACGACCTCGCCGTCGTTCACCCCGCGCATCGCGACCGCGTTGACCTTGATCGGTGCGAAACCCACGGACTGGGCTGCCGCGAGGCCGGCGATGACCTGAGGGAGCCGGTCGCGGCGGGTCAGCTGCTGGTAGCGGTCGCGGTCCAGGGTGTCCAGGCTCACGTTGACCCTGCTCAGCCCGGCGTCCTTCAGCGGGCCAGCGAGCGCCGGCAGGCGTAGGGCGTTGGTCGTCAACGAGATCTCCGGGCGATCCCCGGGTGCACCCAGCCGGGCCAACGCGGCCACCACGTCCACCACGTCGGGGCGCAGCAGCGGCTCGCCACCGGTCAGCCGGATCGCTCGGATGCCCAGGTCGACGGCCACCGTCGCGACCCGCACGAGCTCGTCGGTGCTGAGCATCGCCTCGCCGGGCAGCCACGGCACACCCTCGGCGGGCATGCAGTACGTGCAGCGCAAGGAGCAGCGGTCGGTCAGCGAGATCCGCAGGTCGCGGTGCACGCGGCCGAACCGGTCGACGAGAGCGTGCGGTGACGACGAGGTGCTCACGCCAGGCCCACCCAGACGTGGCTGCCGTCGAGGAGGATCTCGCGCTTCCAGACCGGCAGCTCCTTCTTGATCGCCTCGACGAGCTCCTCGCACAGGCGGAAGGCGAGCCCCCGGTGGGCTGTCGCGACCGCGACGACCACGGCGATCTCCCCGACCGGCAGCAGGCCGCAGCGATGGGTGGCCGCGACGCCCAGCACACCGCTCGCCGCGCCCGTGGCCGCGACGAGCCTGCCCAGGATCTGCTCCGCGTCGGGATGGGCCGTGTACTCCAGCGCCCCGACGTCCCCTGCGGCCGACGGGTCGTGGTCACGGACCCGACCGACGAACAGCGCGACGGCCCCGGCTCCCGGGTGGCCCACCGCCGCCAGGTGAGCATCCACCGAGATCGGCGCGTCCGTCACCACCGACAGGCTCATGCGGAGTCCC
>JBBRGX010000044.1:0-18292 GCA_038223605.1 Actinomycetales bacterium
GACCGAGCACAGCATGACGCGCATCGTGGCGGTCGTGCCGCACATCACGTGCAGGACGTCGACCGGCAGGCCGAGCATCGTCGCGTCCATCGAGAACGTCCGGCTGGGCGCAGGCCCGCAGGTGTTGACCTGCTCGCCGGTGTAGGTCATCCATCGCGCCGTCGGACCGGAGCGGATCCGGCCATGGAACCGGGCGCGGAAGGACCAGACCCGGGGCTGACCGACGGCACCGGATCGGCGGACGTACTCGGCGACGAGGTCCGGCAGGTGCCGGAGGTCGGCGTCGACGACCACGGTGCCGGCAGCCGGGCGGGACTCGCGGAGTGCTGCCGAGGCGCGACGCCGGTACTCGGCCCGGAAGCTCGCCGGGCCCCGGGAGGCGAAGGTGCAGCCCAGGGTGGCGAGCAGCAGGGCGTTCACCGCCGTGCCGGCCCTGGCGTCGTCCCATGACGTCATGATCACTGCCTGGGAGACGACGACGCCCAGCGTGCCGGCCACCCACCACCCCGAGCTCCGGACCGCGAGGAGCACCCCGGTCGCCGCGACGGACACCGCGGCGGTCAGCCAGACGAGGCCCATGGCCGGGCTGATCGGCTCGGGCAGTGCGGCCACCTCGGCCCAGCCCAGCCCCTTGGCCACGCCGAGCAGGTGGATCAGACCATGGGCGACCAGCACGATGACGACGAACCACCGCAGCACGGTCCTCATCGGAGTGCCCCCTGGTCGTCGCGGGGCTCGGCAGCTCCCCGGGGCGCCGAGGCGGTCGACGTCGCCCGGGACTGCCGGAGCGAGGAGACGAGGACGAACGCTCCGGTCGCCAGGTACAACCCCTGCAGCCAGCTGAAGCCCTCGACGAGGAGCGTCTCCCCGAGGATCCAGCCCACCATGACGGCGCCGGCTGCACCGCTGGTGACCAGCGCGCGCGGCCACCGGGCGAGGAGGGCGGCCGCCCCGATCGTGGCACTGCCACCGATGACGACGGCCAGGAAGACCCCGGGGGCGACGAACGAGGTGAAGGGGGTGTGCCGCAGCAGGGTGGTGGGGACGCCGAGGAGGTCGGCGGCCAGGGCGATCCCGCCGCCTACCGCGGAGAGCGCGTTGAACAGGTGGAGTCCGACGGTCGTTCGTCGTTCGGTGGACATGGTGCGTTCGTGCGCCTTCCGGTGAGGGCTGCGTCGGCTGGTGGTCACGTCCGTGCGTCAGTCGGACGCGACGGCGTCGAGCACGGGCAGGCGGGCGGCGCGCGACGCCGGCCACAGCGCGGCCAGGACGCCGACGGCGGCGGCGAGGGCCACCATCCCGGCGAGCTGTGCCCACGGGATCGCGAGCGTGGTCAGGCCGGTGGTGGTGAACACGGTCGGCATCACCGCTGCCACGGCCACCCCGAGGGCGACCCCGACGATGGTGCCGAACATCGCGGTCAGGACGGACTCGATGGTGATGATGCCGGCGAGCTGGAGCCGGCCGAGGCCCACGGCACGCATGAGGCCGATCTCGCGCGTTCGCTCGATCACCGACAGGGCCAGGGTGTTCACGATGCCGAGGACGGCGATGGCGATCGACAGGCCGAGAAGGGCGTACAGGACGACCAGGATCTGGTTGACCTGCTCGGCGAGGGCGGCGGCGAAGTCCTCGGCGTCGAGCACGGAGAGCACGACGTAGGGGGCGGCGGCCCGGACCAGGTCGGCGCGCAGCACGGCGGGGTCGGTGCCGGGCGCTGCGGTGACGAGGAGGTCCTCGACCGTGGTGCCGGCGGGCTCGACGACCGCCGCGAAGAGCTCATCGGACGCGATGATCGGCGAGCCGATCAGCTGGGTGTCGACGATCGCGCCGATCCTGGCCGGCGTGCTCCCGGAGCGCGAGGTGAAGATGATCTCGTCTCCGAGCTGCCAGCCGCGATCGGTCGCCGTGTCCTTCTTGACGGCGATCTGGCCGTTCGCGAGCGTGTCGAGCGAGCCGCCGACGGTGTCGATGGTGACACTCCGGCCGAACGCGTCAGCAGGCAGGCCGACGACCATGACGGCGTTCGCCACCGACGCGGTCTCACCGGGCCCGGCCGCGACGGCCGGTCCGTAGCTGAGCACGTCGACGGAGTCGACCGAGCTGAGCGCGCGGACGTCCGCCACGGCGCCGATCGGCACCGCGCCCGTCGCGGACTGCACGGAGAAGTCCGAGGTCCAGCCGTCGTCGACGATGGACTGCGTCGATGCCGTGGCCGAGGCGGCCAGGACCGCCGACGCCCCGACCAGCGCCATCCCGATCATCAGGGCGCCGGCCGTGTTCGCGGTGCGGCGCGGATGGCGGATCACGTTGCCGCGGGCCAACCGACCCAGCGGGCGGACCCCGACGACGAACACCGATGCCAGGACGCCAAGGGTGTGCCGGGCGAGGGCAGGTGCCAGGAGCAGTACTCCGACCACCAGGCCGATGGCGCCAAGGCCGAGGGTCGTCGAGCCGTGGGACTGCGGAGCCACCAGCGCCGTGACCAGGGAGCCGGCGCCGGCCGCGACCAGGACGCTGCCGGCGATGGAGCGCCCCCGGAGCGACTTCTCGGTCGCCGTGGCCTCGCGCATGGCCTCGACCGGGGCGGTCAGGGCAGCTCGACGGGCCGGGAGGGCGGCCGCGACGACGCTCACGACGGTTCCGATGAGCAGGGAGATGACGACGGTCGAGGCGTCGAGCGGGATGGAGCCGGAGAGGTCCATGCCCACCGTCTCGAACCCGACCCGCAGCAGCGAGACCAGGCCGAGGCCTGCGGCGATGCCCAGGGCGGACCCGGCCAGGCCGACGACGGCGGCCTGGATGAGGATCGAGGCGAACACCTGGGCCGGGGAGGCACCCATCGCCCGCAGCAGGGCGAACTCGCGCATCCTCTGCCGCACTGACATCGAGAAGGTGTTGGAGATGATGAACGCTCCGACGAACAGCGAGATCGCGGCGAAGGCCAGCATGAAGGTCTGGACGAACCCGAGCTGGCCTTCGATGTCGGTGCGCGCCTCCGCCCGCATCGCGCCTCCGGTGAGGGCCTCGGCGCCCGCAGCCGTCTCCTGGTCGAGCACGGGGGCGAGGTGCGCGACCAGGTCGGCCTCGCCGACCCCGTCGGTGGCGTAGACGGTGATCGTGGACACCATGCCGTCCGGGGCATAGGCCGCGCTCGCGGTCTCGACGTCGAGGAAGACGATGGTGGCCCCGGCCATCGGGGCGCCGAGCGAGACCTCGCCCGTCACCTGGACGTCCCGGATCTGGCCGGCGACGACGGCCGTGGTCCGGTCGCCGACCGAGAGCCCGGAGGAGGCCAAGGTCGCGGACTCGAGGGCGATCTCGTGCGGCCCGCTCGGGGCGCGACCCGCCACCAGGGTCACCGTCGAGTCGCCGGGGTGCAGGGCCATCCCGAAGCTGGGCGAACGGGTGCTCTGGACGGCAGTGCCGTCCGCGCCGACCAGCACGATCGGACCGGAGATGTCCGCGAACGCCCGGTCCACCCCCGTGACCTGCGCGATGGTGCCCGCGAGGGAGGCCGGGACCGTCGTGCGGGTCTCGCCGGTCGTGCCCGTCGTGCTGTAACCGGCGGCGGGCTCAGCGCCGCGCACGTAGGCGTCGCCGGGCATGGACGAGCTGACGATCCCGGTGAACGTCGAGGACATCATAGTGCGCAGCGCGAACGTGCCGGCCACGAAGGCGACCCCGAGGGTGACCGCCAGGACGCTCAGGGCGAACCGGACCAGGTGGGCGCGGATCGCGCGCAACGCGATGCGGTACATCAGGCGCCGGCCGTGACGAGCATCGAGTCGCAGGCGGCGTCGTCGTCGGCGTCGTGCGAGTCGCCCAAGGTCCCGAGGACCTCGAGCACGGAGGCCTGGGTCGGGTTGCGGAGCTCACCGACGAGCAGGCCGTCGGCCAGGAACAGCACCCGGTGGGCGTAGGCCGCCGCGCGCGGGTCATGGGTGACCATCACGACGGTCTGACCCAGGTCGTCGACCGACCGGCGCAGGAAGCCGAGCAGCTCGGTGGCGGACCTCGAGTCGAGGTTCCCGGTGGGCTCGTCGGCGAAGACGACAGCGGGCTCGGCGACCAGCGCCCTGGCGCACGCCACTCGCTGCTGCTGACCGCCGGACAGCTCTCCCGGGCGATGGGCCAGGCGGGTCGTGAGCCCGACGGCGGCCACGATCGCGTCGAAGCGGGCACGGTCGACCGGGCGGCGGGCGATGTCCAGCGGCAACGTGATGTTCTCAGCGGCCGTCAACGTCGGGACCAGGTTGAACGCCTGGAAGATGAAGCCCAAGCGGGTCCGGCGCAGCCTGGTCAGCTGGCGCTCGTTCATCGCCCCGACGTCCTCACCGTCGATCACCACAGTGCCAGAGGTGACCGTGTCCAGACCCGCCATGCAGTGCATCAGGGTCGACTTGCCCGAGCCGGACGGGCCCATGATCGCGGTCAGCTCCCCGCGGACGAAGTCCACGTCGATCCCCGCCAGCGCCCGGACAGCGGTCTCACCGGCGCCGTAGGTCTTGACCAGCCCCCGCGCGGAGGCCATCACCGAGGTGGGGGCAGCTGGATCGGTGGGGATCCGCTGAGCAGTGGTGCTGGGCTTGCTGGTCATGGCTGTCCTGTCTGGGCGGGTCGTGCGGGGGAGCGGGTCACGGGCGAAAGTGGGCGTGCGGGTTCCACGCGGGTGCTGCAGGGCAGGGAGCGGGGGCTGGGGCGAGGGCGGTGGGCGTCAGCCGGAGGCGGTGCCATAGCGGGCGAGGACCAGGTCAACAGCCGCGCGGGCGTAGCCCTCGTCGATGGGGTCGCCGGTGATGAGGAGGCAGAAGTACAGGGGCCCGGCGAGCGCGTTGAGGACGAAGTCGATGTCCGTCTGTGCGGAGAGCTCACCGGAGGCGATGCCGCGCTCGACGGCGGCGCGCCACTGCCGCTGGTTCGGTCTGATGATCAGGTCGCGGTAGCTGGCGGCGAGTGCTGGATCGGCGACCATCTCCGCCACCAGGCCCGGGAGCACACGCCCGAGCGCAGTCCGGGTCAGGAGCTCGATCAGCTGTTCGGTCAGCGCGACGAGGTCGTCGGCCGCGCTGCCTGAGTCGTTGTCCTTCCCGGGGCGCATCTGGGTCACCATCGCCTCCACGACGAGCTGGGACTTCTGTGCCCACCGGCGGTAGATGGCCGGCTTGCTCACCCCGGCCCGGCGGGCGACCTCCGCCACGGTCAGCTGGACGTAGCCGACCTCCGAGAGGAGCCGGATCGTGGCCCTCAGGATCGCCTCATCCATGTCGGGGTCACGAGGGCGTCCTCGGTCGCTTCCGCGACCACCGGGGCGGCGGGGCACAAGCATCGGCTCTGACATCGGGACCAGCTCTCTCTTACGGGCCTGTCAGTAACGTAACGGATGTGCACGCGTTCCGCAACTGTGGGTTACGGAACTAGTGGTATCTGTTCTCAGCCTGACGCATCGGAGTGTTCCGTTCGTCGAGAGCTCGACCGGACGCACGGCGGCGAGGCCGGGGACGCCTCGTCCCCGGGTTCGTGACCTGGCCGGGCCAGTGCGGGCGCGGCCGCACTCAGGTGCGCGGCGTGCCCGCGATCATCGCGAGAAGGAACGACAGCGAGCCGAGGGCCAGGGAGCCCACCGCCCGTCGGAACAGTCGGCCCTCACGGGCCTTGTCGCCCTGCTGGCCCCGTCGAAAGGCCGCCACGAGCATCCCGGCTCCGCCCAGGGTGCCGAGCGCACCGATCCCGAGCCAGAGCCACACCATCCTCAGGAGCCGGACGAGGTCGCGCGGTCGGCCCGGGAGCGCAGCCTGTCCGCAGCGGCGCGAGCCGCTCCGCTGACGGCGTCCTTGACGTCGGGGGCCTTGGCGCGGGCGAAGTCGCCGGCACGCTGCCCGAGATCGCTCACGGCCCCCTTGACGCGCGGGTCCTCCCACGCGGCCCGAGCGGCGACCCCGGCACGCTGGGTGGCATCGGCAACGGACTCCTGGACGCGCGGGTCCAGCCAGGCCGCGCGGGCGGCGTCCAGCGCGTCCTGGAGGCGGGCGCGCCCCGTGCGGGTACCGAGCAGGTAACCGACCATCCCGCCGGCGACGAATGCTGCCTTCTTGCCCATGAGATCTCCTTCATCGGTGCGGAGCGCCGCTGCGCCAGGTCTGCGCACCACCCTAGGTGAGCGACCAAGGCGTGTGCGGCGAGCGAGGAGTCGCCGCTTCGTGGGACGATGTGCGCCATGGCGCTCCGTGAGATCCGTGTGATCGGTGACCCCGTCCTGCGTACCCCGTGCGACCCGATCACCGAGATCGACGACCGCGTGCGGTCGCTCGTCGAGGATCTTCTCGAGTCGGTCGAGCAGGAGGGCCGTGCCGGGCTGGCCGCGAACCAGATCGGCGTGAACCTGCGCGCGTTCTCCTGGAACATCGACGACGAGGTCGGCTACGTGCTCAACCCTCGCATCGTCGAGCTCTCCGAGGACGAGTACCAGGACGGCGAGGAGGGCTGCCTGTCCGTCCCCGGCCTCTGGTATCCGACCAAGCGTGCCTGGTACGCCCGCGTGATCGGGGAGGACCTCGACCGCAAGGAGATCGTCATCGAGGGCACCGAGCTGATGGCCAGGGCGCTGCAGCACGAGGTCGACCACCTCGACGGGATGCTCTACATCGACCGTCTCGAGCGCTCGGTGCGCAAGAAGGCGATGCGGACCCTGCGCGAGCAGCTGGCCTGACCCTGGACCAGCCGGCGCAGATCCGATCAGCGCGCCGCTGGCGCAGGTGCCGGTGCGTCCGGCATGCTTGACCCGTACGCCGCGTGAGCCGTGCAGCTTGTTCCGGATGAGGTCGTTGGGGAAGACGAACCTCGAACCGGAAGGAGGCCGTCATGGCAGGTGCCATCACCCGCGGTGTTCTCTTCGTGCACTCGGCACCCCGTGCTCTGTGCCCGCACGTCGAGTGGGCAGCCGGCGGTGTCCTGGGCGTGCGCGTGAGCATGGACTGGATCGACCAGCCCGCCGCCCGCGACATGTTCCGGGCCGAGGTCTCCTGGCAGGGCGTCGCCGGCACCGGTGCTCGCCTCACCTCGGCGCTGCGTGGCTGGGCGCACCTGCGCTACGAGGTCACCGAGGAGGCCAGCCACGGGACCGATGGCAGCCGCTGGAGTCACACGCCCGAGCTCGGGATCTTCCACGCCCCGACGGACGTGCACGGAAACATGCTCGTCCCGGAGGACCGCGTCCGCGCAGCCCTCGAGCACACCGCCGACCCGGAACGGCTGCGTCGCGAGCTCGACCTCGCGCTGGGACAGGCCTGGGACGACGAGCTGGAGCCGTTCCGCTACGCCGGCGCCGGTGCGCCGGTCCGCTGGCTGCACCGGGTCGGCTGAGCTCAGCTCGTCGGCCCGGCCGGGTCGTCGCTGCCCGGCGCCCCGGGTGACGGGGGAGGGCTCTTGCCCTCGACCTCGGACTGCCCCAGCCGCGCCTCACGTTCGCGGAGCTGGGCCTCCCACTTGCGCAGCAGCTCCTCGTGCTCGGGATCCGGTGCATCGATCCCGGTGAGGAACGCCGGATCGTCGTCGGGCGCTGCGAACCGGTGCGGGCGCTCGTACTCCGGGAAGCCGGCCGTCGCGGTCGAGCGCCATGGCACCCTGGCGCTGCCCGCGCCGGCGCCGACGGGCCGTCCTGCGACGAGCCAGGCGATGGGACCGGCCACCGGCACGAGGACGATCAGCAGGATCCACCCCACCTTCGGCAGGTTCCGCACCTGCCCCTCGGGCGACTGGATGCAGTCGATGAGGCCGTAGACCAGCAGCACGAACCAGACGATCTCCGGAAGTACCTCGACCACTGGTTGCTCGCCCCCGTCCGGATGGCGCCCGATGCGCCCTGGAGGCACCCTAGCGGCCGGGCGCGGGAATGGTCAGACGGTCGTGACCGCCAGGGCCACGTTGTGCCCGCCGAAGCCGAAGGAGTTGTTGATCGCGGCGATCTGACCTGCCGGCAGCGCCCGGGGGATGTCGCGGACCAGGTCGAGGGCGAGCTCGGGGTCGGGGTCGGTGACATTGATCGTCGGCGGGGCCAGGCGGTCGCGCAGGGCGAGCACCGTGAAGATCGTCTCCAGGGCGCCGGCGCCGCCGAGCAGGTGGCCCGTCATCGACTTCGTCGCCGAGAGCGCCACCCGGTCCGCGTCGGCGCCGAGGAGGGCCCGCACGCCGCGTGCCTCGATCAGGTCACCGACCACCGTCGAGGTGGCGTGCGCGTTGACGTGCACGACGTCGCTGGTCGCCAGTCCGGCCTCGCGCAGCGCCATCTGCATCGCGGCGATCTGGCCACGCCCGCTCGGCTCCGGCGAGGTCATGTGGTAGCCGTCGGAGGACAGCCCGACACCGGCGATCCGGGCGTACACGCGCGCGCCGCGCGCGGCGGCGTGCTCGGCGCTCTCCAGGACGACGATCCCGGCACCCTCGCCGAGGACGAAGCCGTCGCGACCGAGGTCGTAGGGTCGCGAGGCTCCCGCCGGGTCGTCGTTCCGGGTCGACAGGGTGCGCGAGGCGGCGAAGGCGGCGATCGGCATGGGGTGGATCGCGGCCTCGGTGCCACCGGCGACGACCACGTCGGCCCGACCGGACCGGATCATGTCGACCGCGTAGCCGATCGCCTCGGCGCCGGAGGCGCAGGCGGAGACGAGCGCATGGGCGCCGGCGCGGGCGCCGATCTCCAGCTCGACGTAGGCCGCGGGGGAGTTCGGCATCAGCATCGGGACGGTCATCGGCAGCACGCGGCGCCCGCCCTTGGCCTTCAGGGTGTCCCAGGCGTCGAGCATGGTCCAGATGCCGCCGATCCCGGAGGAGACCACGGCGCCCAGGCGCTCGGGGTCGACCTCGGGGCTGCCGGCGTCGGCCCAGGCCTCGCGCGTGGCGATGATCGCGTACTGCGCCGACGGGTCCATCCGCTTGGTCTCGGGTCGCGGCAGCACGTCGATGGCCGGGACGGCGAGCCGAGCGGCGAAGGAGACGGCGATCTCGTACGTCGAGGCCCAGTCGTTGTCGAGGGTACGTGCCCCTGAGCGGCCGGCGAGGGCTGCGGTCCAGGTGCTGGCGACGTCGCCGCCGAGCGGGGTGGTCGCACCCATGCCGGTCACGACGACGTCACGGACGGTGCTCTGGGTGCTCACGAGGTCTCCTGGCGGGGTCCGGCGGCCGGGGGCACGCGGGTCGGGTCGAGGTCGGACGGGGTGGGCCGGCCGTGGGCCGGGACGGGCGCAGGTCGGGGCGCGTCGAACCCGGCGCCCCGACCTGCGCGCCGGGTCACTCCTGGGCGCCGTTGATGAACGAGACGGCGTCGCCGACGGTGGCGAGGTTCTTGACCTCGTCGTCGGGGATGCGGACCGAGAACTTCTCCTCTGCGAGGGTGACGATCGTCATCATCGACAGCGAGTCGATGTCCAGGTCGTCGGTGAAGGACTTCTCGGGCGAGACGGAGTCGGTGGGAAGACCGGTCTCCTCGCTGACGATCTCGGCAAGGCCGGTCAGGATCTCCTGCTCGCTGTAAGCCATCGTGCTCTCCTCGGGTGGTGGTTCTCGGCATCCGGACGGGCGCCGTGGTGGGTAGGTGGTGCGCGGGACTCAGGGTAGGGCGACGACCTGCGCGGCATAGACCAGCCCGGCGCCGAAGCCGATCTGCAGGGCCAGCGCACCGCTGGAGACCTGGCCCTCGCGGAGCAGCCGCTCGGCGGCGAGCGGGATCGATGCGGCAGAGGTGTTGCCGGTGTCGGCGATGTCGCGGGCGATCACGACGGACTCGGGGAGCTTGAGCTGCTTGGCCATCTGGTCGATGATCCGCATGTTCGCCTGGTGCGGGATGAAGGCCTCGATCTGGTCCGGCGTGACGCCGGCGGCGTCCATGGCCTGCTGCGCGATGGGGGCCATCTTCCAGACGGCCCACTTGAAGACGCTCGCGCCCTCCTGCTGGAGGGTCGGCCACGGCGTCTTGTCGCGGAACGCCTCCTGCCAGGAGTGCGTCTGGGTGATGAGGCCGGCCTGCCCGCCGTCCGAGCCCCAGACGGTCGGGCCGATCCCCGGGGTGTCCGAGGCGCCGATGACGACAGCGCCGGCGCCGTCGCCGAGCAGGAACGAGATGGACCGGTCGGTCGGGTCGATGAAGTCGCTCATCTTCTCCGCGCCGATCACGACGACGTTGCGCGCCGCGCCGGACCGGACCAGCGCGTCAGCCTGGGCGATGCCGTAGCAGTAGCCGGCGCAGGCGGCGGAGATGTCGTAGGCGGCCGCAGGGGTGGCGCCGATCCGGTCCGCGACGAGGGCAGCGGCAGCCGGCGTCTGGTGGAAGTAGGTGACCGTCGACAGCAGGACCGCGTCGATGTCGGAGCCGGTCAGGCCGGCGTTGGCGACCGCGGCGCGGGCCGCCTCCTCGGCGAGGCTGACGACGTCGCGCTCGGCCGTCGTGCGGCGGCGCGTCGAGATCCCGGTGCGCTGACGGATCCACTCGTCGGAGGAGTCGATCGGTCCGGCGATGTCGTCGTTGGTGACGACGTTCTCGCCGCGCACCGCTCCGAGGCCGAGGATGCGGGTGTGGGCCGGGCCGGTGGCCTGGCGCAGGGTCGGACGGCTCACGCGGGGGTCTCCTCGTCGATGGTGGTACCCGAGTGTCGGGCGATGAGGTCTCGGGCGGCGTCGAGGTCCGCGGGGCTCTTGACCGCGACGGTCTCCACCCCCGGGAGGCTACGCCGCGCCAACCCCACCAGGACACCCGCCGGTGCGAGCTCGATGAGGCCGGTGACGCCCATGGCGAGCATCGTCGCCTGGCACAGGTCCCAGCGGACGGGTGCCACGACCTGCGCGGCGAGCCGCGCGAGCACCTCGGTGCCGGACGCCCCTGGCCCATGGGCCGCACCGTCGGCGTCGGACAGGAAGGGCAGTCGCGGCGCCTGCGCCGGCCAGCCGGCGGCCACCGGGCCGAACGTCTCGAGAGCGGGCTGCATGAACGGGGTGTGGAAGGCGCCCGCGACCTGGAGCGGGATGACCCGCGCCTTGGCCGGTGGGTTCTCGGCGAGGCGGCCGAGCGCCGCGAGCGATCCGGCGGCGACCACCTGCCCACCACCGTTCACGTTCGCGGGGAAGGCGCCGGCCGCCGCGATCGCTGCCAGCACCTCCGCAGGGTCCCCACCGACCACTGCGGTCATCCCGGTGGGCTCCAGCGCCGCTGCGGCCGCCATCGCGGTCGCCCGCGCGGAGACCAGGCCGACGGCTCCGGCAGGGTCGAGGACACCGGCGACGGCAGCGGCGGACAGCTCGCCGACGGAGTGCCCGGCGGTGACGTCGACGAGCCCGCGGGCGTCACGGCCCGCGAGCAGGGCGCCGAGCGCGATCAGCGAGGCGGAGACGATGAGGGGCTGGGCGACCGCCGTGTCACGGATCGTGTCGGCGTCGGAGACCGTGCCGTGCGCGCGCAGATCGGTCCTGCTGGCCTCGGAGAACGAGTCGAGCTGCTCGGCGACACCGTCGAGCTCGAGCCACGGGGCGAGGAAGCCGGGGGTCTGGGAGCCCTGTCCAGGGCAGACGAGTGCGAGCACCCGACCACTGTGCCCGCCCGTGCAGCCGGGACCGGCCAACGACGGGCACCAAGCTCATGCGGACCTCTTGTGCGGAACCTACAACGACGATCGGGGGGTTCCGAGCCGGCCGAGGGCGAGAGCGACCTGCAGCACGTACGCCTCCCTGGCGTCGAGCGGGTCCCAGCCGGTGACCTCGGTCACCTTGCGCAGGCGGTAGCGCACGGTGTTCGGGTGCACGTACAGCACTCGCGCTGCTGCCTCGAGCGAACGGCCGTGCTCGATGTGCGCGGCGAGAGTGTCGAGCAACGAGCCGCCGGCGGCGCAGAGCGGGACGTAGGCCTGCTCGACGAGGATCCGGCGCGCGCTCACGTCGCCGATCAGGACCCGCTCGGGAAGGAGCTCGTCCGCCGAGACGGGTCGGGGCGCGGACGGCCACGCGGCGGCCGCCGAGAGCCCGGAGAGTGCCGCCGCTGCCGAACGGCCCGCCTCGCCGATGCTCGGGACGGGCGGGCCGAGGACGACGGGTCCCGGACCGAACCGCGCGACGAGGCCCGTCGCCGCAGCACGCAGGTCACCGACCCCGCCGAGGACGACGACGACCCGGTCGCCCTGGATCCCCACGAGGGCGTCGTCGGCGGCACGGCGGGTCGCCCGCCGGAGCTCGGCCGTGCGGACCTCGTCGAGCGGGAAGGCAGCGGTGCCGACCATGACGATGACGCTCCCGTGACCGCTCCAGCCCAGGGCCGCGACGCGCGAGTGCAGGGCGTCGTCGTCCTCACCCCGGACGAGGGCGTCGACGACGAGCGCCTCCAGGCGGGCGTCCCAGGCTCCGCGGACCTCCGCCGCGCGGGCGTAGACCTCCGCAGCGGAGAAGGCGACCTCGCGGGAGTACCGCAGCACGGCCTCGCGCAGGTCGCGCTCGGCGCCGGGTGCGGCGAGCCGGTCGCTGTGGTCCTCGACGACCTCGACGATCAGTCGCACCAGCTGGAGCGTGTGCTGAAGGGAGATCGACCGGGTGAGCTCCGGCGGCGCCGCGGCGAAGATCTCGCCTGCGCCGTGCGGCGGCGTCGACGGGTCCGCGAACCAGGTGGTGAAGCTCGAGATCCCGGCCTGGACGACCAGGCCGACCCACGACCGGTCCTCGGCCGGTAGGGCGCGGTACCAGGAGAGGTCCTCGTCGAGCTTGCGCATCGCCGCAGCGGCGAGGAGGCCGGCGCCGTCGTGCAGTCGTCGCAGGGTGTGCGCCTGCGGCTGGGTCGACGTCGCCATGCGAGCGAGCATAGGCCGTGAGCGGTCAGCAGGACAGCATCGGCTTGTAGGAAGGCGACAAGGCGGGGAGGCTCCATCGACGTCGAGCGAGCCGTTGCGGGGACGCTGCGCCGGGTGCCGACGGTCACGGGCGGCTATCGTCGGGGTATGGGTTTCATGCAGCGTCTACGACAACTGATCCGTCGGCCGGTCTCCGCGTCGACCGTCGGGCTGCGGCGGCCGTCCTCTGCTCACCACGGTGACACCATCCACGAGGACGCCGTCCGGGCGACCCTCCAGGAGAACCCGAACGATGCCAGGGCCTTCGCTGCCCTCGCAGAGATCGTGCGCAGGCACGCGGCGGAGACGGCCGGGGACGGCGACCCCTTGACGGCGGACGTCGACGGGGCCGCGACCCGCCGGGCCGCCGACCTAGCGGTCTGGGCGCTCGCCGAGGAGCTCGCCGGTCACCCACGCGCCTGGTACCCGTTGATCGAGCTGGCGCGACTCTCGGTCGACGACGACCGCGAGGGTGCGATGCGTCGGCTCGCCACGGCGGCGGAGCGCGACCCCTCCGGACAAGCGTTGGCCGAGGGGCTCGTCGTCCTGCGCGAGGCGGGGCTCCCCGTCGAGGCCCTCGGCCTCGGTGTCGGTCACTGGCGTGTCAGGGAGCACGACCCGGCAGTCGGGCGCCACCTCGTCCTCGCCGCCCTCGAGGCGGACCGACCGGCGGAGGCGCGCCATCACCTCGACGCCCTTCGGCTGTACCCCGACCACTCGACGACCGAGGCGATCCGCGCCGAGGTCGAGCCGGCCATCGATCGCGCGGAGCGCCGCGCGACGACCTGAGCCGCACCCGATCCAGCACAAGGACGGGCCCCGGGAACCTCATGGTCCCCGGGGTCCGTCCTTGTGCTCGAGGGCCTGTCGAGGAGGCCCAGGCCCTCAGGTCAGGAGTCCCCGCCCGCCGCGCCGGAGGTGCCGGCCCTGACGTCGTGGATCTGGTACTTCTCGATCGCCTGCGCCACCGCGTCCGAGGCGACCTCGCCGCGCCGGGCGAGCAGCTGCAGCACCCGGACGGCCGTCGAGGGTCCGTCGATCTTGAAGTGGCGGCGAGCGGCTGCTCGCGTGTCGGAGAAGCCGAACCCGTCGGCCCCGAGCGTCGCGTACTCGCCGGGGATCCACTGGCGCACCTGGTCGACGACGAGGTGGTCGTAGTCGCTTGTCGCGACGAACGGGCCGGGGGCGTTCCTGAGCTTCTCCGTGAGGTAGGCCGTGCGCTCGGGCTCGGTGGGGTGCAGGAAGTTGTGCTTCTCGGCGGCGAGGCCGTCGCGACGCAGCTCGTTCCAGCTCGTGACCGACCACACGTCGGCGCGCACGCCCCAGTCGTCCGCCAGGAGCTGCTGTGCCTCCAGCGCCCAGGGGACGCCGACGCCCGAGGACAGGATCTGGGCGCGCGGCCCCTCACCCTCGGCGACCGAGATCCGGTGGATCCCGCGAAGGATGCCCGCGACGTCCACGTCCGCCGGCTCGGCCGGCTGGAGCATCGGCTCGTTGTAGACCGTCAGGTAGTACATGACGTTCGGGTCGCGCCCGTCCTCGCCGTACATGCGCTGCAGGCCGTCGCGCATGATGTGGCGGATCTCGTACCCGTAGGCCGGGTCGTAGTGGATGACGGCGGTGTTGGTCCCGGCCAGCAGGGGCGAGTGCCCGTCGGCGTGCTGCAGGCCCTCACCGGTCAGCGTGGTGCGGCCGGCGGTCGCGCCGATGATGAACCCGCGGGTCATCTGGTCACCTGCCGCCCAGAACTGGTCGCCCGTCCGCTGGAAGCCGAACATCGAGTAGAAGATGTAGACCGGGACGAGGACCTCGCCGTGCGTCGCGTAGGAGGTCCCGACGGCCTGGAAGGCAGCAGCCGACCCGGCCTCGTTGATCCCGGTGTGCATGATCTGCCCGGTCTCTGACTCCTTGTAGCTGAGCATCAGCTCGCGGTCGACGGCGAGGTAGTTCTGCCCGAGGGTGTTGAAGATCTTGGCCGTCGGGAAGATCGAGTCCAGGCCGAAGGTGCGTGCCTCGTCGGGGATGATCGGCACGATCCGGTGGCCGAACTCCTTGTCCTTGATCAGGTCCTTCAGCAGCCGGACGAAGGCCATCGTCGTGGCGACCTGCTGGTGGCCCGAGCCCTTGGCCAGGACCTCGTAGACCTGCGCGTCAGGCAGCGTGACCGGGGCGTGCTCGTGGCGCCGCTCGGGGACGAAGCCGCCGAGTGCCGTCCGACGGTCGAGCATGTACCTGACCTCGGGAGCGTCGGCCCCGGGGTGGTAGTAGGGCGGGGCGTAGGGGTTCGCCTCGAGCTCCTCGTCGCTGATCGGGATGTGCAGGGTGTCGCGCAGCGACTTGAGGTCGTCGAGCTTGAGCTTCTTCATCTGGTGCGTCGAGTTTCGGCCAGCGAAGCCGGAGCCGAGCCCGTAGCCCTTGATGGTGTGCGCGAGGATCACCGTCGGCTGGCCCGTGTGGGCCATCGCTGCCGCGTAGGCGGCGTAGACCTTGCGGTAGTCGTGACCGCCGCGCTTGAGGGCCCAGATCTCGTCGTCGGTCATCTTCTCGACGAGCTGCTTCGTCCGCGGGTCGCGGCCGAAGAAGTGCTCGCGGACGAAGGCTCCGTCGTTGGCCTTGAAGGTCTGGAAGTCGCCGTCCGGCGTGGTGTTCATGAGGTTGACCAGCGCGCGGTCCTTGTCGGCGTTGAGCAGGACGTCCCACTCGCGGCCCCAGATCACCTTGATGACGTTCCAGCCGGCGCCACGGAACTGCGCCTCGAGCTCCTGGACGATCTTGCCGTTTCCGCGCACCGGACCGTCGAGCCGCTGCAGGTTGCAGTTGACGACGAACGTGAGGTTGTCCAGCTGCTGCTGGGCGGCGAGCTGGAGCATGCCGCGGCTCTCCGGCTCGTCCATCTCGCCGTCGCCGAGGAAGGCCCACACGGCCTGCTGGCTGGTGTCCTTGACCCCGCGGTTGTGCAGGTAGCGGTTGGTCCACGCCTGGTAGATCGCCGAGGCGGGGCCGAGGCCCATCGAGACGGTGGGGAACTCCCACAGGTCAGGCATGAGGCGCGGGTGCGGGTAGGAGGAGAGCCCGCCGCCCGGGGCGGAGACCTCCTGGCGGAAGCCGTCGAGCTGCTCGGCGGAGAGCCGACCCTCGACGAAGGCTCGCGAGTAGATGCCCGGTGCCGCGTGCCCCTGGAAGTAGATCTGGTCCCCGCCGCCCGGGTGGTCCTTGCCGCGGAAGAAGTGGTTGAGGCCGACCTCGTACAGCGTCGAGACGGAGGCGTAGGAGGAGATGTGGCCACCGACGGCGATCTCCGGTCGCTGGGCGCGGGTGACCATCACGGCGGCGTTCCAGCGGATGAGGCGACGGTAGGCGCGCTCCATCACCTCGTCACCGGGGAAGTACGGCTCCTCGTGCACACCGATCGTGTTGACGTACGGGGTGTTGAACGAGGTCGGGACGGAGACGTTCTTCTCCCGCGCCCGCTTGAGCAGGCTCAGCAGGACGTACCGCGCCCGCGGTCCGCCCCGGTCGTCGACGAGTCCGTCGAAGGACTCGAGCCACTCGCCCGTCTCCTCGGGATCGATGTCCGGAACCTGGCTGAGCAGCCCGTTGATCAGCGGACCGGTCGTGTCGCTCGCAGCCACCAGCACCCTCACTTCTTCTCCACGCCGTCGCGGGCCGGTCGGCCCCGACGGTCGGCCCCGGGAGCGCGGTCCTGTGCGCTCTCCGATGGTCGTCCGATCATTCTCCGACCTAACGGGCGTGCCTGTCACACCGAGAGCCCCGCCGGGCACGGACGAGCACCCGTCAGGCGCCTCCGTCGGGGCGGTCGGCGTCCGGCGTCCAAGGCCCGGTCTGGACAATGGTTGCGACGCGCGGGCGTGTGGCGCTTGCCACAGCAGGGGAGGATGCTGTGGGCTTACCTCGACCTCGGGCGTTCTGGGGTTCGACCGCACATCGACTTCAGACGATCGACCCGGGGCCCGCACGGGACCGGCTCGAACCGTACGAGAGGACTGACGGACCAGTGGGATCGACCGCAGGGGCCGACGCGAGCCAGAGCGCGACCGGAGTGGGACGACTCGGCTTCGTCACCGGTCACGTCGTCCAGGAGTTCGGTTACGGGGACGATGTCGATCTCGATCTCCGCTCCGCGATCGAGGAGGCGATCGGCGCCGGCCTCGAGGACGAGGACTACGACGACGTCATCGACGGGGTCGTGCTCTGGTGGCGGTCGGACGACGGCGACGTCACCGACCTCACCGACGCCCTTGTCGACGCCCGCGCTGCCCTCGACGACGGCGGCCTCATCTGGCTCTTCTCCCCGAAGCCGGGACGGCCGGGGCATGTGGCCCACAGCGAGATCGAAGAGGCCGCGACGACCGCCGGCCTGCACGCCACGAGCACCCTCGCGCTCGCCGCGGACTGGACCGGTACCCGGCTCGGCACCCGCTCGCGTGCTCGCTGAGCAGCGGTCGAGGTCGGACACCTCCCGTGGCTGAGGGCCACGGGGCGGTGGAGCTCATGGTCGGGGACCTCGCCCCGGACGTCACCCTCGTGGACGCCTACGGCACGCCCGTCTGCCTCGGAGAGCTGCGCGGCGGACCCGTGGCGGTCGTCTTCGTCCCGTTCGCGTTCTCCGGGACCTGCACGAGCGAGCTCTGCGAGCTCCGCGACTCGATCGAGGACTTCGAGCTCGCCGGCGTGCGGCTGCTGGTCGTCTCCTGCGACCCGATGTTCACGCTGCGTGCCTGGGCCGAGCAGCAGGGATACGAGTTCGACCTGCTGTCGGACTTCTGGCCGCACGGCGCGGCGGCGCGGGCCTTCGGCGTCTTCGACGAAGGATCCGGGATCGCCCTGCGCGGTTCGTTCCTCCTCGACGCCGACGGGGTCGTCCGGTGGTCGGTGGTCAACCCGCGCGGCCGGGCTCGCACGCTCGACGACTACCGGGCCGCGCTCGCTCTGCTGTGATCCGCCGCCCGCCGCCCGCCGCCCGCTGGGCCGTGCCGGGTCGCCGGTAGGCTGCGGGCCGTCGGGCCTGTAGCTCAGTTGGTCAGAGCGCCGCGCTTACACCGCGGAGGTCGCCGGTTCGAGACCGGCCGGGCCCACGGACGGGCGGCCTCGGACCCGCGCGGAGAGGATCTCGACAGGGGTGCTCGACGTGGCGATGGTGTGCGCGCGGAGGTGATTCCATGATCGAGCTCGCCGTGTCCCACGCCTCGTCGGACGCTTCCCCTGATGCCTTCGTCGACCGCTGGGTCGGGCGGCGACCCCATCCCCATGACCGACGTGCGCGGGTGCGCTCCGTGACCCCGGCCGGCCGGGACCTCGCCAACCGCGCCGTGCGCGTGGCCGGTACGGTCGGACCGTGAGCAGCCCCACCCTTGCCGACATCGTCGGCCTCCTCGACGCCTGGTACCCGCCGTCGACCGCCGAGCCCTGGGACGCCC
>JBBRGX010000045.1:0-18083 GCA_038223605.1 Actinomycetales bacterium
GACGCCCTGGCACTGGAGCTCCTGCGGGCAGACGCGGCCGGTCACCCCCGGCAGCGGGTTGCTTCCCTCGATGAGCTCCATGGCCTCACGGAAGCGCCCGTTGCCGATCATGTCGAGCATCTGCGGGATGTGGATCTTGACCGGGCAGCCGCCCTTGGGCTCCTTGTGGTTGGCAAGGAAGATGCCCAGCTCGCAGGGCTTCTCGGCGCACTGCTTGTCGCGCAGCGCCTCGAGCCAGACGAACATGTCGATGTCCCCGCGGCTGAAGCCGAGGTTCATGTAGCCGAGGTACCCCTGGTTGACCAGCCCGAAGTCGTGCGAGCGGGACTCGGCGTCACGCACGTACGGCGGGATGCTCGTCGCGGTCGGCCAGCCCTGCGAGAGGCCGGCGAACATCGGGTACTTCCCGGACAGGTGCGCGTCGATCGCCCGGATGAAGGTGCGCTTCTTGCCGAGCGGCAGGTGCCAGATGAAGCGCATGAGCACGGCCGAGCCGTCGTCGCCCCGCTCGAGCATCTCCCACAGGGTGCTGGTGAACTCGGCGCCGAGCTCCGGCTGCCGGAACTCCCACGCCACGGCCGCCATGCCCTCGGAGATGAACATGTCCCTGAAGGCGTCCGGGTCGGCGAGCAGCCGACGCTTGAGCAGCTCGAGCTGGTGCTGGAACTGCCCGACACCCGCAGAGTGCTCGAGCTCGTCGACCTCGCTGCGGCTCGCCTCGAGCGTGCTGGAGGCGTCGAGATAGCGCCGCAGGTCCTCCCGGGCGGAGGCCGTGGTGTCACGGCCGGGCGTCTGGGTGCTCACTTGATGATCTCCGCGTCGCAGGTGGCCCGCACGCGGTCGATCCGCGCCTGGATCTCCCCAGTCACCTGGAGCTTGTCCAGGGCCCCCGGGATCATCCTCGCCACCACCTTCGCTGCACCGTCGACGACGACAGTGGTCTTCTCGAAGACCTGGGGCAGCTCCTGGTAGCACGTCCCGCAGTCGGTGCACCTGGACTGGTCCGCCGGGTCCAGCCAGACGGCTCGGTCGGCGACCGCGACGCTCGACGTGGCGGGGGCGGCAGCGGAAGCGCTGCCGTTGCCGGCTGCGGCCGGAGCCCGCATGCCGATGGTCGACCCGAGCCCGACCGGTGCCGAGCTCGAGGACGCCAGCTCGGTCATCGCCTGGACGATGTCGTCGAGGGAGGACTCGCGCTTGGCCATGACCTCGTCGTACCGCTGCTGCAGGGCGTCGATGTCGTCGCGGTGCAGGGCGGAGAGCTCGGCCTCGTGGCCGCCGGACAGGTACTGCAGGACCTGCCAGTAGCGCCGCCGGTCCTCGACCAGCGCGACCACCTGGGTCGAGCACGCCACCTTGATCAGGTGACGGTCGTCGTCGGTCGCGTAGACGAACGGGATCTTGTTGCCCCGGTCGGCACGTGGCAGCTCCATGTACTCCGCGACCGGCACCCCCCGTTCCTCGAGATCCGGTGCCAAGCGGCGGAACTGCTTCTTGAAGCGAACCTCGCCCAGCGCGAACTCGGCCGGCGTCAGCGGCGTCGTGAGCAGCTGGACCTGGCCGTTCTCGTCGACGTACTCCAGGGTGCTCGTCGTCCACGTCTTGTCCGCGTCCGGGTTCCCGTCGAGGGAGAACCAGTCGTGCAGGTGCTCGCCCTTGCGCGGGTCGTGCACGAAGAGCGGGCTCATCCGGGACTCGACCGCGAGGCGCGACCGCGCAGCCGAGGCCGCCTCCGCGATCCCGTTCTCCGAGCCGCACGGGGTGTAGACGTCCATCACGGCGGGCGCCTGGCCGTACTCGAGGAAGTCCATGCTGCACTTGAGGAAGTGCCCGTGCAGCGCGGTGGACGTCGAGGCGACGTAGACGTTCGGGTGGAACGAGGCCAGCAGACCGAGCTCCTTGCGGGACTCGTGCTTGCCGTCGTGCGCCCCGCCGAACCGTGAGAGGTCGGAGTCCTGGCCGGTGAAGCTCGCCGTCGACGCCTGACCACCGGTGTTGGAGTAGGCACCCGAGTTGAGCACCATGACCTTGATCGGGGTCTGGCTCGCCAGGATGCGCGACATGGCGCCGAAGCCGATGTCGTAGCTGGCTCCGTCACCACCGATCGTCATGATCGTCGGCATCAGGTTCAGCTCGGCCGGGGTCAGCCGCTCCCACGTGAGGCGCTTGAGCACCTTGTCATGGACCGCGGGGTCGTAGGCGTCGTCGAGCTCGAGCTGAGCGATGCGCTGGTCGCGCATGTCCGCGACCAGGGAAGCCGCGACACCCTCGAAGATCCCCTTGGCCAGCGGCTGGGCATCCTGGAAGAGGCTGTTGACCCACGGGTCCAGGTAGGAGTTGTACGGGAACGTGGAGGCATAGACGCTCGAGCACCCGGTGGAGTTGGCGATGATCGTCGACGCCGGCCCGTTGCCGGTCGGCCCGCTCTCCAGCTGGTAGAGCCGCCGCTCGAGCGAACCGATCAGCCCGACGATCCGCTCGTACCGCTCCGTCTCGACTGCGTCGAGCCCGGCGAGCTTGGACTGCATCCGGCCCAGCAGCTCCTCCAGCTCGGCCTGGTGCGCCGTCCGGCGCCCGGCGCCGAGGGCATGGCTCATGGACATCACGAGCCGGATCGCGGTGACCTCACCGCAGCCGCGGCAGGCGCCGTGGCCACCGGTCGTGGCGTAGTAGTTGTCGTGGTCCAGCAGGAGCCGCTTGAGGTCTCCCCCAGCCGTCGTCGACCCGGCGAAGTACTTCGTGGGGGTGTTCGGCGCGGCCGACATCAGGGCGAAACGGTCCTGGAGGCTGGCCAGCACGGTGTCGTCCTGGTCGACGGCCGTGAGGGCGCCCGGGCCACAGACCTCCGTGCACTCCAGGCAGCCCGTGCACTTCCACGGGTCGATCGTCGCGGTGAACATGCCGCCCGATCCGGGAACCGCCTTCTCCATCGCGTCGAAGTACGGACGGGTCCTGGCGACCGGGTAGTCCGACAGCACACCGACCAGGGCGTCGACATGCCGGCGGAACGTGGCGTTCGCCGGATCCAGCGCGTGTCCGGCCTGGCCGACGAGCTCGTGGAACTTCAGCTCCGTCGGACCCTGACGGTAGGTCTCCCGCACGCTCTCGGAGATCGCGAAGACCTTCGAGCGCAGGAGGGCCCGCTGTGCCTCCGGTGCGTCGACCTGGTCGATCGCCGTGAGGAGCAGGTCGGGCAGCTCGTGCACGGTGTTCGGGATGGCCGCGTCAGGGCAGACGAGCGCGCACTCCAGGCAGCCCGTGCAGAGGTCGGGGTTGAACTGGGGAACGGTCCGCCGGAACAGGCCCTTGTCCTTGCTGGCTGCGGAGCCAGCGGGCATGAACAGGCCGATGCCCGGCATCACGGGAGCCTCGCCGATCGTGCCCTCGCGGAACGGGCGCGCCGCGATGTTCTCGTAGTAGGCGGGGTCGAAGAGCGAGCTCGCGGTCGCCGCGGTGCTGCTCGTGCACATGTCGGCGGAGATGGAGACCGGACGCGCGAGACGTCGCGGCGACTCCTCCTCGTCGATCGCCTTGAGCTCCGGCAGGTCGTAGTCGACCGCGACGGTGGCGTCGATGCCGTCATGGATGACGGCCATGTTGCCCTCGACGACAGCCACACCCTTGCTGGCGAACTTCTTGGAGATCTGGCCGCGCACCTTCTCCCGGATGGCCTCGATCGTCGCGCCCTCGGACACGCGGTCGACGTGACCGGCGACGGCGCCGATGAAGGCGATGCCCATCATCCGCAGCTCGAGCTCCGGCGTCGGCGCGTGCTTCTTGGCCACCCCGAAGGCGTCGATGATCAGGAAGCGGATGTGCCGCTCGCGGATCGTGCTCCTGGCGTACTTCGGCAGGTGACGCCACGCCTCGGCCGGCGAGAGGTCGGACTGCAGGATGAACGTGCCGCCCTCGACGAGACCCTTGAGCGGGTTCGTGTGGATGAAGGCCTTGTGGTCGGGCGAGAGCACGACCTCGACGTCCTCGAGCTCGGCGTTGGTGATGAGGACCGGCTCGGGGCTGAGGGTGATGTAGTAGTTCGTCGGTGCTCCGCTCTTCTCGGAGCCGTACTTCGGTGCGGACTTCGAGTGCATCTCGAGCACGCCGCCGAGGATGTCCGTGAGCAGCTTCCCGGTGGCGATGGTGCCGTAGCCGCCGACGGAGTGGAACCGGATCCGGATCGCGGACGCCGGCAGGAGCGCGGGGTTCTCCTTCGTCTGCAGGGCCATGTGCTCGGTCGCCGGGTAGGCGGCACGCAGTCGCGACTCGATCTCCGCCATCTCCGCTGTGGGGTCCTGGCTGAAGAACTGCGAGCCGAGGTAGATGAGCGGCGCCGTGCCGCCACCGACCATGTGCTCGAAGGCAGCGATGAGGTGACGCGGCTGCACGTCGTGGCCACCGAGACCGAAGATCGCTGTGGTGAGCCGCGGCAACGCGGAGAGCGCCGGGACGTCGTGCCCGGCACCGTCGGCGTTCGCCCTGGCCTTGAACAGGGCGCTGGTGACCAGGCTGGTCAGTGAGGTCTGGTCCGAGCGTTCCAGCACGATCACTGCCTTCTTGCCGGCCAGCGCCTCGACCAGCTCGGCCTCCGGGAAGGGCTGGAGCAGCTTGACCGAGACGACACCGGCCTTGATCCCCTGCGAGCGGAGGTAGGGAAGCACGTGGCGGACGTCGTCAGTGATCGAGCCGAGGCCGACCATCACGTACTCGGCGTCCTCGATCTCGTAGCTCTGGACCGGCGCGTAGGCGCGGCCGGTCAGCTCGCTGTACTCGGCCATCGCCTGGCGGGCCAGGCGCGGGACCTCGGCCGCGAAGTGGGTGCGGTGGTCGACGGAGCCGGCCTGGAAGTCGGGCTGGTTCTGCACCGGGCCGGTCAGGCCGGGGTTGTCGAGGTCGACGAGGGCCGGCACGAGCTGGCGCGTGCCCTTGGTCGAGGCGTTCATCCACTGGCGACGCCACTGCGCCTGCAGCTCTGCTGGCACCCAGCGGACGGTCTCGGGGGCGAGCGCGCCGGCGGCGTCGACCTCGATCTGCTCAGAGGTTCCGCCGAGGTAGGCCCGCAGCGCCTCGAGATCGGTCGGGGTGAAGTCGTCCGTGTGACGGTCGAGCCAGCGCCCGAGCTGGTTGACGCGACCCTTCGCACCGAACAGCAGCTCCTGGGCGACCGTCGGGCAGGGAATCTCACCGGAGGGGTCGCCGAGGTAGGTCCGGAGCAGCTCGGGCTCGGGGAGCAGCATCTCGCAGAGCATGTGGCTCGTCGCGAAACCGTCCATGGCGTTGGTCACCGGGACCAAGGACAAGGCGGAGGTCCGGTAGGAGATGGCTGCGAGGTCCGCAGCCTCCTGCGGGTTGGAGCCGAAGAAGATCGTGTAGCCGGACGGCAGCAGCGCGTAGACGTCGTCGTGCCCGGCCATGACGTTGAGCGAGTGCTTGGAGACGACGCGAGCGGCGACCTGCAGGACGAAGCCGCCGATCTTCTTCCCGACGGTGACGAAGTGCGACTCGAGCGCGTACAGGATGCCCTGGCTCGACGAAGCGTTGGAGACGAACTGGCCGCCGGTCAGGGCTGCGCCCAGGGCACCGCTCTGCGCCGAGTGCTCGCCCTCCGTCTCGAAGAAGAAGGGGTGCCGGCCCCACACGTTGACGATGCCCTCGGCACGGCCTGCCTCGAAGATCTCGGAGATCTCCGTCGACGGGGTGATCGGGTACCCGATGACACCGCCGCAGACCTGCTTCATCACGTGGGCGACGGCACCGTTGCCGTTGAGAACCACGGGCGTGCCGGGAAAGAGGGGCTGCTGTGCGGTCATTGTTGTCTGTCCCTGGGGGCGCGGTCGAGCGACGGACGCGGACATGTGGTCCGAACCGGCAGCATCCGATGCGACGGCGCCAGGGGCGTCGGGCGGAGGGAGGTTGCGTCGTCGCGATCCTCATGTCCGTGAAGAAGACACTTGCAGGTTAAGTCGGCAGATCCCGTGCAAGGTGCGCCGATGGTCCCGAGTCGGGCATCGCACCTGTCGGGTATAGGGGCCGGAGGTCGGCGTCGACGGACTGCAGGCGCAGTCGCTCCCCCGGCCTGATCTGGGCGAGAAGGTCGAGATCCTCCGGGACGACGACACCGATGACCGGGTACCCCCCGGTGACGGGATGGTCGCGGAAGAGCACCACGGGCTCACCGGACGGCGGTACCTGGATCGCACCGGGGACCATCGGCTCGCTGGGCAGCTCGCCCATCACGAGCCGCTCCAGCCGCGCACCCTGCAGGCGCAGGCCGACCCTGTTCGACGTCGCCGAGACGGTCCAGTCCTGGCCGAGCAGCGCACTCATCCCGGCCGCCCCGAACTCCTCGTCCCTTGGCCCCACGACGAGACGGACCCGGGTCGCCGAGGTCCCATGGCCAGGCCACGGGGCCTGCGGAGCTCCGACCGGCATCGTCGTGCGGCCGAGGTCGAGCACCTGACCGGCCTCGAGGCGACCGGGACCCAGCATCGCCAGGACGTCGCAGGAGCGACTACCGAGCACCGGCGCGACCTCGATACCGCCCCGGACCGCGAGATAGGTCCGCAGTCCGTGCCGGGGGTGCCCGATCGTGAGGACCTCCCCTGCGCGCAGGGCCCACGGCGTCGCCGCCGACACCCGGGTGACGGCAGACGCGGCAGCTCCCCGTGCCGGCGCCGGCTCGATCGTGGCGTCCGACTCGGCCCCGTCGTGGGCGACGACCAGGTCCCGCTCGGCTCGCAGGCGCAGCCCGCCGAGGGTCTCGAGCACGGCCGCAGCCCTCGGGTTGCCGACCAGCCGGTTGGCCCGACGTGCCGCGCCGGCGTCGGCGGCCCCAGACGCGCACACGCCCAGGTGCTCAAGACCGGGCCGGCCCAGGTCCTCGATCAGCGTGAGCGGTCCGGCCTCGAGGATCGTCAGCGCACCCCCCTGACCGCGACCGGCATCGGCGCCCGGCGGCGCAGTCGCGGTAGGGGGACCCGAGCCATGGTGCACCGAGGCACCGACCGCCCTCGCACGGATGCTCCGCCAGCGAACCCGGTCGCCCGGGGCGAGGAGCGCGGGCGGGTTCCGGTCGACGTCCCAGACCGCCGCATCGGTGCGCCCGAGCAGCTGCCAGCCGCCGGGGGACGCCCCCGGGTAGACCGCACCGAAGGCGCCCGCGACCGCGACCGACCCCGCGGGGACGGCGGGGCGCGGCGTCTCCAGTCGCGGGACCTCGAGCTCCCAGCCCCGCAGGTAGGCGAATCCCGGCGCGAAGCCGCAGAAGGCGACGGTCCACCCCTGCTCCTGGTGCCGAGCGAGGAGGGCGTCGACGCTCACACCGAGCTCCGCCGCGAGCCGCTCGCGGTCTGGTCCGTCGTAGACGACGGAGACGACGTGCGCGACCCCCGACCACGACGGCGCCCCCTGCGTGAGGAGCGGCCTGGACACCAGCTCCTCGCGAGCCGCGGTGGACGGGCCAGGGCGGACGCTCACCAGGACGGACGACGCTCCGCTCCGCACAGCCGTCTGACCCGGCACGGGACGGGCGCGAAGCTCCTCGGCGAGGGCGGCGACCTCGTCCGGCGAGCAGTCGACGAGCCAGGCAAGCGGCCCCATCGGGCGCACGCGCCGCAGCCTCATGGAACGCTCGACACCGCCACGCCCGCGTCCTGGAGCGCGGCGCGGACCCGTCGTGCGATCTGGACCGCACCGGGGGTGTCGCCATGCAGGCACACGCTGCGCGGTGCGACCCGCAGCACGGTGCCGTCGACAGCCTCGACCTCGCCGAGGGTGACCATCCGCACGACGCGGGCCGCGATCTCCTCGGCCGCGTGCAGGACGGCACCGGCGCTGGAGCGCGGCACGAGGGTGCCGTCGCCCAGGTAGGCGCGGTCGGCGAAGGCCTCCGGCACGGTGCGGATGCCTCGAGACGTGGCGATCTCCTCGACCTTGCTCCCCGGCAGGACGACGAGGCTGAGACCGGCGTCGAGCTCGACCATGGCGTCGACGACCGCCATGGCCTGGGCCTCGTGCCCGACGATCGCCGTGTACAGGGCTCCGTGGGGCTTGACATGGCGCACGGACGACCCCGCGGCACGCGCGATCGCGGTGAGGGCGCCGACCTGGTAGATGACCTCGTCGCGGAGCTCGGAGGGGTCGATGTCGAGGAATCGCCGTCCGAAGCCGGCGAGGTCGCGGTAGCCGACATGGGCGCCGACCTGGACGCCGAGCTCAGCGGCTCGGGTGCACGTGCGGCGGGCGGTGACCGCATCGCCGGCATGGAAGCCGCAGGCGACGTTCGCGCTCGAGACCAACGCCAGCAGCGCGTCGTCGTCGCCCATGCGCCAGGGGCCGAGCGACTCGCCGACGTCGGCGTTGAGATCGATCCTCACCGGGCGCGGACGCGGTTGCTTCGGGCCTCGTGCGTGAGCTCGACGAGACCGAGCTCCTCCAGCAGCGGCGGCAGGTACATGCCGAACCGCCCGCGGTAGCCCGGGCGCAGCCCGTACCAGCCGCCGACGGGGTTCTCGGCAGAGCGACCCCAGGCCTCGACGGTCCCGTCGGTCGTCGGCTTCTTCTCGTCGGCGGCGCCGAGGTCGACCCAGTCGCCCTGGGCGCGCAGCCATGCCACGAGGTCCTCGATCGCCTCGAGCCGGTACAGCAGGCGGGTCGAGCCGACCTGGCAGACGAGGGCCGGCGGGTCCGCCTGGTCGTCGCGGTACATCGAGTACGCAGCGGAGCCCGGCGCCGTGGTGAGCTGCCACGGGTCCTCGCGCGTGCCTGAGCCGGGCATGAGACCTCCGTGAGTCAGGGGCGGGCGGGTGCTCCATCGTGGGCCCGGACCAGCGCCGGTGCAACAAGCAACCGGCGGGGCCGGCCCTGCCCGGCTCCTCGCGCGCCCGGTGTGACGGTCGGCGGCCCTGTGGCAGCGTGGCGTGGTGACAGCCCCCTCCTCTCGCGCCGCGCAGGCCGAGGCCTTCGTCCAGGGGCACAGCGACCACCGCGTGCTGACGACCCTCACGCACGTCCCTGGCCACGGCAGCTCCCTCGGGGACACCCACCGCGGCGTCGTCGACGTGACGGCCACCTGGCAGGACCTCGAGCTCGCGCCCTACCGCGCCCTGCTCGCGGCCGGCGCGGTCGACTCGATCAGGTCGGCGCACGTGGTCAACGCCCACCTCGACCCGGTCCACCCGGCCTCGCTGTCGTCGGTGACGATCTCGGGCCCGCTGCGCGACAGCCTCGGGTTCACCGGGGTGGTGGTCTCCGACGACCTGCAGATGGGGGCGATCACCTCGCGGTGGAGCCGCGCGGACGCGATCCTGCGAGCGGTGCTCGCGGGCAACGACCTGCTCACCTTCTCCAGCGACGTCGACGGATACGACCCGGGCCTCGGCGCCGAGGTCCATGCCACGGTGCTCGGGCTCGTCGCCGACGGCTCGATCCCCGAGGACCGCATCGCCGAGTCGTACCGCCGCGTGAGCGAGCTCGCCGCCCGCGTCGCGTGAGGTCACCGCGCGGCGCGATCCGGCGCCACGAGCCAGCTGACCGAGCGCATCACGTCGCCGGCCCGGAGCCACACCCAGCGCTCGGCGGGTCGGGCTGCCGGCCGGTGGTCGGCGCCGGCCCTGTCGGCGCGTCGCCCGAGGCCGGCGCCGGTGACTGCCTCGTCCCGCCAGCCGACCATGACGTGCGTGCGCGTCCACCGCACGGCCCGGGCCGGTCGCCACTCCTCCGAGCCGTCCGACCACAGCAGGTGGACGATCACTGCGACGTCACCCATCGGTGCGACCGGCACGCCAGGAGGCTGCTCCGTGTTGCGCACCTGCCTGCCGGTCGAGTCCATGAGGGCACTCTATCGAACACCTGTTCGACGCCGGGCCGCGCGCTCGGGGCCGGTCGCCGGGCCGGCCCCGAGCCCGATCCTCAGGACCTCGTGATCGCCTGCGCGAACTCGTCGAAGCAGGCGATGTACGCGTCGACGGCCTCGTCGGTGTGGGTGACCGACAGCGTCCACTCCTCCTCGCGCCCCGGCGTCATGAAGATGCCGCGATTGAGGTTGAAGAGCCAGGCAAGGGTCGAGAGATCTGCATCCTGGTTGGCCTTGAACGACTCGTAGTCGACGATCGGCGTCGGGGAGAAGGTCACGCAGCCCTTCGAGGCGATGCCCACCGCGTAGCCGGGCAGGCCGTAGCGCTCGACCACCTCGGTGCAGCCGGCGAGGATCCGGTCGTTGAGGTGATCGAGGTGCCGGTAGGCGTCCGGGGTGAGGACCTCGGTGAGGTTCGCGCGCGCCGCGGCCATGCCGAGCGGGTTCCCGTTGTAGGTACCGACCTGATAGACGCTGCCGTCCTCGACCACGGACATGACCTCCGCGCTGCCGCCGATCGCGCCGGTCGGCAGCCCCCCGCCGAGAGCCTTGGCGAGCGTCACGAGGTCCGGCGTCACACCGAAGCGCTCGGTGGCTCCCCCGGCAGCGATCGTCAGGCCGGTCTTGACCTCGTCGAAGATGAGCACGACACCATGCCTGGCCGTGAGCTCCCTGACCGCTTCGAGGTAGCCCGGCTGCGGGAGCACGATGCCGAGGTTCATCATCGCCGGCTCCATGATCACGCAGGCGGGCTTGCGTCCCTCCGCGGTGAGCCGCACGATCCGGCGCTCCATCGCCGCCGCGTCGTTGAAAGGCACCGGAACCGTCATCTGCACCGTGGCGTCCGGGATCCCCGCACCGTAGGCGAGCGACTCGAGGTTCTCGCGATCGCCGATCTTGTCGTACTCCACGCCGATCGAGATCATCACCGTGTCGTGGTGCCCGTGGTAAGACCCGAAGATCTTCATCACCGTGTCGCGGCCGGTGTAGGCCCGCGCGATGCGGATGGCATCCATCGTCGACTCGGAGCCGGAGTTCGTGTAGCGCCACTTCGGCAGGCCGAACCGACGGGCGAGCTCGTCACCGACGATGATCGCGTCCTCCGTCGGGGCGGCGAAGTGGGTTCCCCGCGGGTACCGCTCGGCGATGGCCCGGCCGATGGCGGGGTGCGCGTGGCCCTGGACCATCGAGCCGAAGCCGTTGTGGAAGTCCCACATGCGGTTCCCGTCGACGTCCCAGACGACGGGGCCGTCGCCGCGCTCGAGATAGATCGGCCAGGGGCTGCGCACCTGGTAGGAGGAGGCGACGCCACCGGCGAGGTGCACCCGGGCACGTTCGTAGGTGGCGCGCGAGACCTGGGTGCGGTCGTCGAGGCGGACCGCTTCCTTCTCGGTGAGCTCGAGGACGTGCTGGCGGTCGATGCGGACGGAGGTGTGGCCCATGACTCTCCTGCCCGGCCGACCTGGCGCCGGGAGTGCGTGCTGCCGTGGGCCACTGGCCGGCCTGGCGCCAGGGTCTGTCCCGCGCGATCCCGAGGGTCTCGCTCCGGTTCCCGTGCTTGGACGGGCCACCTCAGCCTAGACGACCCAGGCGGCTCGCAGGTATCGGTGCGGCGACCGTGACCTGGAGCGGATGTGTTCCATGTCACACGAACGGGTGACGCCGCTCTGTGCAGATGAGGGCGAGCAGCCATGACCCGTCCCGCATCGATGAAGGAGTCACCATGCCCACCGACATCCCGCGGTCCAGAAGCGGCTTCCGCTCGCTGCTGACGGCCAACCCGAACTACTTCGGCACCCTGGCCGAGACCCCGCTCGCCAAGATCTTCCCGCTCGTGGAGGCGAAGCAGTCCGACACGGCCTTCGAGGAGATCGGCTGCGTGTCCTACTCCCCCGAGCGCGACCGTCTCGAGGCGACGGTCGTGGTGAACCGCTCGTCCGGCTACGGCGGCGGACGATGTGCGACCGGTACCCGGGAGTGGGTGCGCTTCTACGTCGACCACGGGACGGGCTGGGTCGATGCCGGGTCCGGCTCGGCGCGCGTCTTCGACATCCCGACGGCCAAGGACTGCTCGGGCAGCGCCGACCACCCGTACGTTCTCGTCGTCGGCGTCGCTCTCGGCGCCCTGCGCCGGTTCTGCACGACGCCCGTCCTGCCGCGCGTCCGCGCGATCTTGTCCTGGGAGCACGAGCCGACGCCGGCGACCCCTGGCTACGTGCCCGTCTGGGGCGAGGTGCAGGACGACGCCGTCCAGGTCGCCCCGCGCCGCAGCTTCCACCCGATCGACGTCGGCGACCTGCTCGGCCCCCTGCAGATCGACCCGGCCGTCCTGGCCGGGCTGCTCGAGGAGCTCCAGCTCCAGCTGCCGGTGCCGGTGCCCGAGCCCGGTCCGATCGACCCCTACGGTCCGGTGGCCCTCAACCCGCAGCCCTTGCCACCGGTCGCGGCGACCCAGGCCCCGCTCGCGGTCTCGACGCTCGCCCGGATCTACGCACCGGAGAAGCTCAAGGTCCTCGCGCAGCATGCGGTCGACCGATCCGTCGCCAAGCTGGCGACCCTGGAGGTGCCACCGCACCGGTTCGCTGCAGCGGAGGTGAGCTCGACGGCCGCCGGAGCGCTCGCACCCGCGATGCTCGCGATGCAGGCAGCGGCCTTCGAGACCGCCGGCCTGAGCTGGGGCAAGGTCATCGGCGCGCTCGCCGAGGGCGAGGGCGACACCACGTACGAGCAGCTGGAGTGCCTCGGGCTCGACGACGCTGCCGGCCAGCTCGTCGCGACCTTCCGCGTGAAGCGACCCACCGGCTTCTCCGGGCCGCCGTGCAGCGCCGGATCGACGGAGTACGTAGCCTTCTGGGCCGACCTCGGTGACGACTGCCGCTACACCTACCTCGGCACCGCGACCGTCTCCTCGCACGACTTCATCACGATGCCCGCCGGTGGCCTGTCCTATGCAGCGGTGCTGCCCGTGGACCTCGGTGCGTACCGGCGCCTCTGCGAGGAGCCCGGACTGCACCGGGTGCGTGCTGTCCTGTCGTGGAACACGCCGCCGTCGACCGTCGACCCCGATGCGGTCCCGCGCTGGGGCAACCGGCTCGACACCCATGTGCACGTGCTGCCCGGGAACCCCTATGACGGCACCGCGCGGCTGGCCGTCGTCGGCGACGTCGCGACCGGAGAGCTCCACCCGGTGACCGGCATCACGCTGCCCGGCGCCCACCTCGCGCACAACGGGGCCGGCCTCGACGTCCGTGGCTGCCCGTTCGCCGGACGGGTCACCGTCCAGGGTCCGCTCGACCCGGTGCTGGCCGGCTCGACCTACCGGCTCCTGGTCCGCGACGTCGATGCCGGCGGCGTCTCCACGCCGGTGACCACGCCGCTCTACGTCGTCGACGGGAGCTTCCACGGGAGCTGGGTGACCCCGGCTGCCGGCGGCTGGCTGCCCTGGCCCGTCTGGAGCTCGAACGTCCTTGGCACCCTTGGCTTCGTCGAGACCAACGGCGACCACCTGTGGAGCATCGAGCTGGAGGTCCAGGGTCTCGGGGTCGTCGACAGCCAGCGGGTCCAGCTCGACAACACGCTGAACGCCGGGTCCGCCGACCCGGCGAACGCCGCCCACCTGGCAATCGACCCGAACCAGCTCTCGCTCCAGGGCTGCGGCAAGTTCACCCAGGGCATGACGATCCACGGGACCTTCGACGCCAGGGACACGTGGTTCGGCTCCTGGGGCTTCTCGCTCCTGCCGACCGGGCTCCCGTCCGGAGGCCTGACGACCTCGGTCTCCTCGGCCCTGCTCGAGGCTCCCGTCGGCTCGACCTGGTCCCTGAGCACCGCCGGGCTGACGCCGTGCGGCTACGTCCTGCGTCTGACGTCGGCCGACCGGGCGATCGTCAACTCGGCATGGACCGGCAGGGCGGTCGCGGTCGACATCGGCTTCTGCATCGAGTGACCCGACACCGGTGCCCCGCAGGGCGGCTGCGGGGCACCGGTGGGTCAGAGCCGGGCGGCGGCAGCGACGGCCGTCCAGAGCTCGCCGTAGGCGGCGGCTGCTGCGCTCCGCGGGGCGAACTCACCGAGCGGCGCGCGCTCGGTCCCCATCCGTTCGACGGTCGTGGAGTAGGGCACCACGACGTGCACGAGGTGCGCCGGGTCTCCGTCGAGGAGCTCCACCGCCTCACGGTGGACCGTCTTGCGTCGGTCGACCATCGACAGGAACCCGACGATGCGGGGCTTGCGCCGCCGCATCGCGGCCACGAGGTCGACCACCTGCTCGAGGGACCGGGCCGACAGCGCTCCTGGCACGACCGGCACGACGATGACGTCGGCGGCCGTGAGGACGGCCTCGGAGACCAGGGACATCCCCGGCGGGCAGTCGAGGACCGTCACCGCCACCTCGGAGCCGATCGAGCCGAGCGCCGAGCGCAGCCGCTCCGCCGGCTTCTTGACGGCGTCCAGCTCCAGGTCGAGCGAGCGGAAGGTGGTGTGCGCCGGCACGACGGTGAGCCGCGTCTCATCGGTCGCGCGGGTCAGGCTCCGGAGCCCGGCCTTTCCGCGAACGACCGAGCGGGCATCGCCCTTCGAGCGCGCATCGACCCGCAGCAGGTAGCTCGCCGAGCCCTGCGGGTCGAGGTCCCACAGGACGGTCCGGTGCTCCTGCGAGGCGCTCCACGCGAGATTGACGGCCGCTGAGGTCTTCCCGACCCCGCCCTTGACGCTGAACACCGCGATGGTCCGCATCCGCCCGCCTTCCGCTCGTCGCCACCCTAGTGAGCCCGGGCGGTCGGCGGCGCGCAACGACCGGTGCACTACCATCCCGAGAGTGCTCGAGGACCCGCCACCCGCCCCGCTCCGGGTCGGGCTGGTCCTCGACGACTCGCTCGATCGCCCCGACGGCGTCCAGCAGTACGTTCTCACGCTCGGGGCGTGGCTGGCCGCCCAGGGACATCACGTCTGCTACCTCGCGCCGTCGACCACCCGGACCGACCTGCCCCACCTGACGGTGCTCGGCTCCTCGATGCAGATCCGGTACAACGGCAACCGGCTGAGCACTCCGCGTCCGGCGCGCGCACGGCTCCTGCGCCAGGTGCTCCGTGCCGAACGCCTCGACGTCCTCAACGTGACGATGCCCTACAGCCCGTTCATGTCGGGGCGACTGATCGCACGGGCGAGCAGCGCGACGGCGATCGTGGGGACCTTCCTCATCCTGCCGGCCTCGCGCTGGGTGGCGATGGCCTCACGCGGTCTCGGCCTGCTGCAGCACCGCCGGCTGCGCCGGTTCGACCGGGTGCTCGCGGTGTCCGAACCCGCCCGCTCCTTCGCGCGGGCCGCCTTCGGCCTCGAGAGCAGCATCGTCTGGCTCCCCGTCGACGTGGGTGCCTTCGCGCAGGCGGCGGAGCGCCAGCACCGGCCGGTGCCCGATGCGCCCGTCCACCTCGTCTTCCTCGGGCGGCTGGTCGAGCGGAAGGGACCGGTCGAGCTCGTCGCCGCGCTCGGCGCCCTCCGGGCCGCCGGACGCAGTGTCTCCGCGCTCCGCGTGACGATCGCCGGCACCGGCCCCCTGGCCGACGCCCTGCGCAGTCAGGCGCTGGCTCTCGGCGTGGCGGACCTGATCGAGCTCCCCGGGTACGTCGCCGAGGAGGACAAGGCGGCACTGTTGGCCTCGGGCGACCTCGTGGTGCTGCCGTCGCTCGGCGGCGAGAGCTTCGGGATCAGCGTCGTGGAAGCGCTCGCAGCTGCGCGCGGGGTCGTCATCGTCGGCGACAACCCCGGGTACCGGGCCGTGATGGGCGATCTCCTCGACCAGCTCGTCGACCCCAGCGACACCGCGGCCTTCGCCGCCGTCCTCGCACGGTTCATCGAGAGCCCGCAGCTCCGGGCCTCGGCGCGTGGCCGTCAACGTGCCCTCGCCTGGCGGTACGACATCGACGTCGTCGGGCCACTGATCGTCGCGGAGTACCGCCACGCGATCGCCCGACGACGGTCGGCGGTGCGTTGAGCGCTGCCTCGACCACCGTCGAGCGGCGCGTCGAACCATCGGTCGTGCGCCCGACATGGCGATAGGCTCGTCACTTCCGGAAGGAGCACCGTGACCGAGACGAACGAGATCGTGACCGTCCTCACCGATGAGGACGGTTGGGACTTCCTGCGCTGCCACGAGTTCGGGCGCCTCGCGTATCGGGTCGGGAACCTGACGGACATCGCTCCGCTGAACTACGCGGTGGACGGGCACCACCTCGTCTTCCTCACCTCGCAGGGCAGCAAGCTCGCCGGACTCGCGATCACCCAGGAGGTCGCCTTCGAGGTGGACGAGATCGAGGCCGACCGCGCCATGAGCGTCGTCGCTCACGGCCTCGCACGCCGGCTCGAGGGTGCGGACTACGAGCTCGCCGCCGAGCTCCCGCTCCATGCCTGGGTCCCGACGGACAAGCACGAGTACGTGTCCATCGACGTCACTCGGCTCGCCGCCCGGCGGTTCGTGCTGCGGCTGCCGCCCGCACCCGCGGCCGAGTAGCCGCGAGCCCTGCCCCTCCCGCCTCGGCTTCCCGCGTCGCCAGGGATCAGGCGCTGAGCCCGGGTACCGTGTCGGGGTGCACTCCACCTCCGTAAGCACCGACGGCCTGCACGGAGTCCGAGCCGCCGTGCTCGTGGTCTCCGACCGCTGCTCCCGCGGCGAGGCGCAGGACCGCTCGGGACCCCTTGCCGTGGCCCGGCTCCGCGCAGCCGGGCTGGAGACAGGCGCCCCGGTCGTCGTTGCCGATGGTGCCGATCAGGTGCGCGCAGCGCTCGCGACCCTCCTGGCGGGACCTGCTCGCCTCGTCGTGACCAGCGGAGGCACCGGTCTGACACCGAGGGACCGGACGCCGGAGGGGACCCGACCCCTGCTGGTCACCGAGCTCGTCGGCCTCGCGGAGGCGATCCGGCGCGCCGGGCAGGACCATTCCCCCTCGGCCGTGCTCTCTCGTGGCCTCGCCGGCCTGACCTCCGGCGGACAGATCGTCGTCAACCTGCCGGGCAGCCCCTCAGGCGTCGCTCAAGGTCTCGACGTGCTCCTGCCGCTCCTTGCGCACATGCTCGACCAGATCGCCGGCGGGGACCACCCATGACCCTCTGCGGCGTGAGTGACGTGCCGATCTCGGTCGACGCCCACCTCGCGGCGGTCGCCCACCCCGGGGCGGGTGCCGTCGCGGCCTTCATCGGGCGCGTCCGCGACCACGACCCCTCCGTCACCGGTGCGGTCACGGCGCTCGAGTACACCGCACACCCCGACGCTGACGCGATCCTCGCCCGGCTCGTCGCGACGGCCGCCGCGGAGGACGGCGTGCTCGGGGTGGCCGCGACGCACCGCCGGGGACTGCTCCCGGTCGGGGAGATCGCCGTCGTCGTGGCCGTCGCGCGAGTGCTTGCGGACGCTGGCCTTCCGCCGCTGCGAGGAGCTGGTGGAGGCGATCAAGAAGGAGCTGCCGATGTGGAAGCGCGAGATCCTCGCCGACGGGAGCCACGTCTGGGTGGGGCTCGAGTAGGTGCACGGCCGTCCGGCGAGCTGGTCGCCGATGCGGCCCAGGCACCTGTGACGCCCTCGGCCGAGAGGTCAGCGATCACCGAGAGTCGGACCGGGCTGAGCGCGGCACCGACGGTGTCCGCTGAACGCACGGCGTAGCCGTCCATCGACGAGCTGTCCCACCGCGGCTGGTCGGCACCGGCGACGACATCGAGCGTGAGGAGGCCACCGAGCGCCTCGTCCAACGGTGCCGCGGCGGCCAGGACCGGACCGACCAGCACCAGGGCACCGGCCACGTGCTCGGCAACGGACCGCATCCGTTGCTCTCCCGTCATGAGTCGCTCGCGTCGGCCGAGGTCACCTCGCCCCGCCAGGCGCTCGGCCGCTTCGCGAACGTCGACGACGGTCACCGTCCGCTCCCGACCCGTGGCCGCCTCGAGCACCGCGGCAAGGGCCACCGCCGAGATCGTCGGGACCGGGCCGTTCCGCGGGCCGCCCGCACCACGCGCGCTCGCCTCGCCGGCGCTCGCCTCGCCGGCGCTTGCTGCGGCGACCAGCGGGAGCTCGCTCCAGCGCTGCTCGAGCGCATCGAGGACGAGCACCCTGCCGAGCAGCGGACGGCCGACACCGGAGATCAGCTTGATCGCCTCCGTGGCCATCAGTGCGCCGACCTGGCCGCACAGCGCGCCGAGCACACCGGCGTCGGTGCAGGACGGGACGGACCCAGCGTCGGGCGGA
>JBBRGX010000046.1:0-18043 GCA_038223605.1 Actinomycetales bacterium
TTCTTGAGCCTCACCCCGCCAGCGGTGCCCGACGCTCCGCACGCCATGAGAGAGCCACACCCGCGAACCGGTGGGTGGGCAGCCGCGTTGAGAGCGTCACGCCGGGCACCTCGACATCAGCCTGGCCAGGCCGACGTCGTAGGGGAAGTCAACAAGTAGCCGCGTTGAGGGCGGCTACGCTCGCCCGCATCTGCCGCGGAGTGCGTGCGGACGAGTCTGTTCGGTTCAGTTGGGCGGCGCGGCGAACCAGCCGGCCTCTGGTCGCGGCGGCGGTGGTGGCTGTGGGGGTTCTGGAGCCGACTGTGGCGGCCACAGGGGCTGACTGCGGGAGGCCCCGGCGCGGATCGCGGCACCGTCGAGGACCGTGCGGGACTCGTTCATGCCGAAGCTCGGCCAGGTGAGGATCAGGGTCACCGGTCCCTCAGGTGGCAGGGGTGCGACCCAGAAGGTCTGGTCGACGCTCTGCTCGCTGCCGCCTCCGCCCTGTTCGGCCAGCACCAGCTGCCCGCTGTCTGCGACGCCTCCCGGGCCTTGGATCCGCCTGTCCTGCAGGGTGGATGCCCGCCTGCCATCGGCGAACTCGATGCCGAGCAGCAGGCGGTCAGCCAACGGGATCTCGAGACCGGGTTGCAGGTGGGGGCTCAGGAGCATGAAGAGCCCCCCACGGGCGAGCTCGGGTCGTGGCTGGCGCACGCGGACGGCGAGGGTGAAGCGGAAGCCCGTCGAGAAGACTTCGATCTGGGTGATGCCGACAGCAGCGTCGTCGGTACTGCCGAGCAGGATGGTCGTGCCGACACCGGCCGGGAACTCGTTCTCCGGCGGCGACATCAGCCGCTGCCACTGCTCGAGCTGCTCGGGCGTCGGCGGATCCTCAGCCGAACCTGCCAAGAAACTGGTCCACATGGTGCGATCCTCCCGCGCAGGTGAGCTCGCGCGCCAGGGCGAATCGGCGGGTCGGTCGCGCGTCCCGGGCGACCGACACAGAGTGCGCGACGCACGTCCGCACATGCCGCGATCCGCGCTCATGGCCGATGAGCGGGCTCCGTCCCGTCGACGATGGACCAGCTCTGCACCCCGCCTCTGGCATCATCGCAGCGATGGACATCGAGCTGCGGACGTGGAACGAGGCCGACGCCAAGGGCTTGCTGAGGGCCGTTGGTGAGAGTGCCGATCTCGTCACGCAGTTGCCCGCTGCGGACCTGACGAGCGTCGAGGCGTGCACAGAGTTCATCGTCGCCCGCATGGCGCCGAACGGATCGCCCGCGTACAACTTCGCGATCAGCCACCGTGGCACGGCGGTTGGCAACGTCGGGATCAGCAGCATCGATCGCACCCATGACACCGCGTGGGCGTACTACTGGGTGACCGCAAGCCTGCGCGGCAGGGGCCTGGCGTCCCGCGCTCTGGCCACGGCGGCAGCGTGGGCGTTCAACGAGGTGGGCCTGTTCCGGCTGGAGCTCGGCCACCGAGTGAACAACCCAGCCTCATGCCGGGTCGCGAACGCTGCCGGATTCATCCCGGAGGGGATCGAGCGGGCCAAGCTGCGCTACGGCGACGCACGTTTCGACGTAGAGACCCACGCTCGACTCCGAACCGATCCGACACCCGCGATCGCGACCCTGAGCGTGCGCACCTGAGGTCCCGTTCAGCCGCTCGTGACCCCGGGTGCATCAGGATCTGCCGCGTTGAGGGCGGCTACGCTCGCCCGCATCTGCCGCTGTCCGGCATGGCGGCGCGCCGCGCGGGCAGATGAGATCTCGAGGGCCGGTGTGATGAGCGCGTCGACCGAGCGTCGGACCCCCGGCGATCCCTCAGTGCGCTACTTGCGCCGACGCCACCATGCGGAGCGCCGAAGCGCTGCCCGGCCGGCTCCGAGGAGAAACACGACACCGGCGACCATTCGCCACCAGGCAAACGGCTGCCAGGTGAGGAACAGCACGCCCCAGAGGGCGAACGCCGCGAGGAGCCACGGCGAGACCGAGGGGGTGCGCCCGAACGGGTCATAGGTCCACGCAGCCGCTGTGGTGCCGGTGGTCGTCATCAGCCGGTCGGCGGAGTCGTAGGTTGCGGTCGGGGTGCCGGTCGGCACGGCCGGGCACGGGTCGCCCTCGGAGCCGACGGCTTGGCCCAGGCGGGTGCGGCGCGGTGATCCACCGATGACCAGCCCGTGCTGCGGCGTAGGCTCTGGCTCGAATGGAGCCCAAGCCCACGCCGGTCCGGCGAAAGTCAACCCGCTGGTGGCGCTAGTTCCAGGCCGTACGCTGTGGTCGCCCCCGTGCACACCGAGAATGCTCCCTCTGGCACCTCCCCCATGATCTCCGTGTGGGTGAAGGTTGCCTTCGCCCCGATCGCGTAGGTCAACTGTCCAACGGACGCCTGCTCGCGGCTCACGATGGTGGTCGGGCCGACGCCCGCGAGGTACGTGCCGCTGCCGCTGTCGTCGACGACGGTCACGTAGAGACAGCCGTCGTCCCCGATCGAGAAGCTCCCGGTGTGCTGGGCGGCGTCACTCATCATCGCCGGGTTGCGAAGGACCGTGACCCCCTCGCTGCTGTCGAGCCATGCCACCTCAGACCGAGACTGGGACGGCGTGGCGGTTGCCGCATCGGACGACGGGCTACTGTCCATCGCGAACCACACTCCGACCCCGCCCGCGGCAAACACCACGACCGCGAGCGCCCAGACCAGTTGTCGAGGCGACATGACCACTCCTAACTCGTCACGACCGTGACCCCCAAGAGAGTCACGCCCGTGACCCCGGTGAACAGGTCCGCAATTGGGCTTCCAGGATAGCCAATCTTGTAGACGAACCCGTGGGTGATGCCGAGCGCCTTGTTCCCGTAGTACCAAGGCCCGCCCGAGTCGCCAGGCTGCACGCTCCCACTCACGGTCTGGAGAAGTTGGCAGTATTGCCCGTCGCAATGCCCGGTGCTCGCGACGGTCGTGCAGAAGCTCCCCGTTGTCTTCCCGTACTTGCACACGACTCCGCCGACCGCGGCGTTCCCCGTGGATGTCGCGTTGCGGTACCCGCCCGAGGTGTATTGGAAGGAGTTGCCAGAAGTCCCCGACGTGAACGTGGTCCACCGAAGATCGTACGAGGTGATGTAGGGGGTCGCCGTGGTGCCCAGCGAGTTCCCATCATAACTGGACGGCTTCGTTGTGCAGTGGGCGGCGGTCGAAATCCCGCGGGTTCCAGACCCACTGACGATGAACCCACCCGTGCATCCGCCGTAGACCATCCCGCCACGCGCCGTGGCCTCTTGCTGGAGCGTATCGGTCTCAACGACGTCGACTCGCGTTCCTATGGCGATCGCTCTGTCCTTCAGTCCTGCGGGTACGGCCTGGCTGAGGGCTTTCGCCCCAGGTCCAACCGACGTAACCACACGGTTGCCGGCCATCTCGTAGTACACATCGAGGGACCCCTCGCTCCCGCCAGCGAGTGCCTCGGCGACACTCGCGACGAGGGCCTGCTGCTCACGCTCGCTCGGAAGGTCTCGCTCGACGACAGAGGTCTTGGGCGAGTGCCCACCGGCGAGGGTCCTGACCGTGGCGCCCGCACCGGGTCGCACTGTGATCGTTCCCTGCCCGAAGCCCCACACGGCGCCCACGAATGCCTCAGGCATGGATGCCTTGGCATCATCAGCGAGGGACTCGAAGTCGGCGAGCCCGTTGAACTGCGCCGCCACGTCTCCGAGCCGCCGCCCGTTCTGGTCGGCGTACGACTGAAGGTCGTCAAGTTCGGTCGGCGTGAACGCCCGCTTCATTGAGGCTGGTGTCATCGACGCCGACGACACGACATCCGAACCGGTGGTGCTTGCATCCCCTACTGGCGCAGCGATCGCGCTTGTTGTGGCAGCACCGAACACCAGTCCAGCCAGCGTCAGCCCGACGATGGACACATGTCTCTTCATGATTCCCCCTGACATCTGCACCACTCTGTGCAGCTCCGGTGCGGTCGCCCCGGTAAGCCGAGAGTAGGACTACTACTACCTCTCGGAACAGGCCTACCTCAGCCGAGTGCTGTGAGCAGGGTCTCGTGGAGGCGGGTTGCCGGAGTCCAAGGGGAAGAGCCCGGGTCAAGCCGAACCAAGACCGGGGTGGGCCCGACACCGACATCCGGTCAGCCGCGGCCCGGACAGACGTCGCGCCAAGCGCCTCGGCGATCAATGGGCGGAAGGCGTCGCTTCCCCTCCGCGTGACCCTGGGCGCTGACGCAGCCGCCCCATCGCAGCGGCCGCGACCTCGGCGGCGTTCAACTGCTGCGCGGGCATGAGGTGGCTGTACCGCGCATCCGTGGTCGCGTAGGTCTCGTGGCCGAGCCGGCGGGACAGGCTGAACATGTCCATGCCCTCGGCGAGCATCCAGCTCGCGTGCGTGTGCCGTAGGTCGTGCAACCGCGGGCGCTTGGTCAGCCGGAGCGCGACGGGATCTGGACTCCCGTCGGCGCCGACAGGGTTCTGCGCCTTCTCGATCGCCGGGGTCCAGTGCGTGGCCCAGAAGGTGTTGTTGCGGATCGGCCGTCCGGCCACGTTGACGAACACCAGGTCGCCGGGGCTCTTGCCGGCCGCCGCAGCACGGAACAACTCGGCCAGGTCCGGCGACAGTGAGATCGTGCGCCGCGACCGGCCGGACTTCGGGGATCCGACGTAGGGCTGGCGGGTGCCGTCACGCTTCCAGGCCCTGGTAATCCGGATGGTCGGCGGGCGGGCGTCCAGCGACAGGTCTTCGACCTGAAGCGCGGTGACCTCGCCGAACCGCATACCGGTGCCGAGCATCGCCACGATGAACGGCCGGTAGTGCTCGGCGATGTTGTCCAGGATCAGATCGAGTTCGTGAGGCTCAAGAACCACCATGTCCTCACCTGCCCGCTGAGAACGGGGGAGCCGCACAGCAGCGCACGGGTTGTCCCCCCGGTACCCGAGCCGCACGGCTGTGTTCATCGCCGCAGACAACAGGCCGTGGACGTTCGAGATCGACTTGGGCGCCAGACCCTTCTCCTGCAGCTCGCGCACCCACCGGGTGACCAGCTGCCAGGTCGCCGCCTTGACCGGCAGCGGCCCCAGGTGCGGGTCGATGTGGTCACGCGCCCGCAGCCGGTACCCCGTCCGCGTGTCCTCCCCGACCCGGTTGAGAAGGTCGATGTGCTCGGCCACCACCTCGCTCACCGTCGGACCGCCTTGTCGGATCGCGTTCGCCACCTCGACGGCGAGCGACAGCCGCTGCCCGTTGGCGTCGAGCAGCTTCACCGTCTGCTCTGCCTGGCGTCGGTCGTCGAACGTCATCGACTGCCGGCCGGGCTGCATGGGGTCGCGCCAGACCACCCGGAACGCCGTCGTGCCGTCCCCGCGCGTCCGCTTCTCGATGCTCGCCACGTTCCCATGATGCATCTCATGGGGACACATCTGTCCCCACATGGGGACAACGGCTGCGTTTCCGCAGGTAAGACGTGTGCCCCGAGTGGGATTCGAACCCACACTGGATCGGGTTTGAGCCGAACGCCTCTGCCGGTTGGGCTATCGGGGCACTGCCGGCTCAGTCGCCCCGCTCCGGATCTCGTCCGAGACGGCGCCACGGTCGAACCGACGTCGGCGTTAGGCTACCGCCCGTGACGAAGAAGGATGCCGCGGCCGCCGACGATGCGCCCACCAGCCCCGTGCTCGACCTGCCTGACATGACGGCCGCGCCGGTGGAGGAGCCCGCCCCCGCCGGACGCCCCAGGCGACGAGCCGTCGTCGCGGAGGACGAGGGCCTGATCCGCATGGACGTCATCGAGACGCTCCGTGAGGCCGGGTACGACGTCGTGGGCGAGGCCGGTGACGGCGAGACTGCCGTCGCGCTCGCGCTCGCGCTCCGCCCCGACGTCGTCGTGATGGACGTCAAGATGCCGATCATGGACGGCATCACGGCTGCGGAGAAGATCGGCAAGGAGCATGCCGCTCCCGTGGTCCTGCTGACGGCCTTCTCGCAGTCCGAGCTCGTCGAGCGGGCGCGCGACGCCGGCGCGATGGCTTATGTCGTCAAGCCGTTCACCCCTGCCGACCTGCTGCCGGCTGTCGAGATCGCCATCTCGCGCTACCGCCAGATCACCGCCCTCGAGGAGGAGATCGCCGACCTCGGCGAGCGGTTCGAGACCCGCAAGCGGGTCGACCGAGCGAAGGGTCTCCTGATGACGAAGATGGGTCTCACCGAGCCGGAGTCGTTCCGGTGGATCCAGAAGACCTCGATGGACCGTCGCCTCACGATGCGTGAGGTCGCCGACGCCGTGATCGAGCAGGTCGGCAACGCCACCTGAGCGGACTCGATCCGGTCGGGCGAGCGCCGACCAGCCAGAGGTACCGAACGGCCCTCCGCTGAGCGGGGGGCCGTTCGTCGTGTCAGCGCTTCCACACTCGCGGCCACTGCCGGCAGGAAGCGCAGGTCACAAATCGGCAACATCCTCATAGTGATACGCCTCATGTCACACAGCGGACACACTCGCGGGCTACGGTGACGCTCACAACACCTCCTCTAGGACGTTCGTCCCGGGGGAGACAGTGCTCATCGGAGGGGTGTCACGAATGAAGAGTTCCACCCAGGCAGTGCGCGCCGCGGCGCTCGTGGGCGCCGTCGCGCTCGCGCTGACGGCATGTTCCAGCAGCACCTCGGGCAGCGGATCCTCGGACACCGCCAGCAGTGGCGGCGCGGTCGCGGAGGGCCTGAAGGTCGGCTCGATCCTTCCCCAGACCGGCTCGCTCGCCTTCCTCGGCCCGCCCGAGATCGCCGGCGTGAACCTGGCGGTCAAGGAGATCAACGACGCCGGCGGTGTCCTGGGCCAGCCCGTCACGCACATTCCTCTCGACTCCTCCGACGGAGACCACGCCGAGGTCGCGACGCAGTCCGCGACCGACCTGATCAGCCAGAAGGTCTCCGTGATCATCGGTGCGGCGTCGTCCGCCGTGACGCGCAACATCGTCGACGACATCACCAACGCCAAGATCGTCCAGATCTCCCCGGCGAACACCGCGACCGACCTCTCCGGCCGCTCGCCCTTCTACTTCCGCACCGCGCCGCCGGACACCGTCCAGGGCTCGGCGCTGGCCAACCTGATCCTCGGCGACGGCGTGACGAAGCTCGGCGTCCTCGTCTTCAACGAGGACTACGGAACCTCGCTGCGCGACGTGGTCCAGTCGACCTTCGAGGCTGCGGGCGGAGAGATCACCTACGGCAAGTCCGGCCAGGAGTTCGACCCGACCGCCACCTCGTTCGCCGACGCCGTGACCGCCGTGATGGCCACCAAGCCTGACGCGATCGCGATCATCGCCTTCGACCAGACGAAGTCGATCGTCCCCGAGCTCGCGGGCGCCGGCTTCGACACCTCGAAGCTCTACCTCGTGGACGGCAACACCTCCGACTACAGCAAGGACCTCGCTGCGGGCACCCTCGCGGGTTCGCAGGGCACCATCCCCGGTGCCTACCCGGACGACGCCTTCCAGACGCGTCTGAAGGGCATCGACCCCTCGCTGAAGGACTACTCCTACGGTCCTGAGTCCTACGACGCCGTCATCCTCGCCGCTCTCGCGGCGGTCAAGGGTGGCGCAACGGACGGCGTGACGATCCAGGCCAACATGGCTGCGGTCTCGGGCGCGGACGGCGGCACCGAGTGCGCCGGCTTCGACGAGTGCGTGAAGCTCCTCAAGGACGGCAAGGACATCGACTACAAGGCCGTCTCCGGCGCTGGACCCTTCAACGCCAAGAACGACCCGTCGTCGGCCTTCATCGGCATCTACAAGTACAACCCGGACAACACCTACACGTGGATCAAGGCAGAGCAGGGCAAGGCCTGATCCACCCCTGAGCCCCGCCGGGGCTCGCTGAACGCACCGGAGGCCCGGTGGGACATCGCGTCCCACCGGGCCTCCGGCGTCCTGGGCGGGCGCCGCAGGCGGGTGGCGCGGCAGGACGCAGGACACCCCGGCACGACGACGGGGGCACCACCCTCAGGTGAGGCCCCCGCGCGTGGGTCGAGGCGTCTCAGTCGTGCGCGGCGGCGTCCTTCTCGGCTGCCTCGACATCGGTCGCCAGGGTGCCGAGGTAGAGCTCGATCACCTTCGGGTCGTTCATCAGCTCGCGGCCGGGGCCGGAGTAGGCGTTCGTGCCCTGGTCGAGCACGTAGCCGCGGTCGCAGATCTGCAGCGCCCGCCGCGCGTTCTGCTCGACGATGATGATCGAGACACCGGCCTTGTTGATGCGGCGGGTCCGCAGGAAGGCCTCGTCCTGGCGGACGGGGGAGAGGCCTGCCGACGGCTCGTCGAGCAGGAGGACCGAGGGACGCATCATGAGCGCACGCGCCATCGCGACCATCTGCCGCTCGCCACCGGAGAGCGAGCCCGCCCGCTGCTTCCTGCGGTCGCCGAGCGTCGGGAAGAGGTCCACGACCTCGTCGAACCGCTCGCCGAAGGACTTGTGGGCCTGGTAGGCGCCCATCTGCAGGTTCTCCTCGATGGTCAGCGAGGGGAACACGTTGTTGTTCTGCGGCACGAAGCCGACCCCGCGGCGCACCAGGCCGTCGGCCCGGTGGTTGGTGACGTCCTCGCCGTGCAGGGTCACCGACCCCGCACGCACGTCGACCAGGCCGAAGAGGGCCTTGAGCAGCGTCGACTTGCCCGCACCGTTCGGCCCGATGATCCCGATCAGCTCGCCGGGGTACAGGTCAAGGTCGCAGCCGTTGAGGATGTTCACCCCCGGCAGGTAGCCGGCGACGACACCGGCGGCGCGCAGCAGCGGCTCGCCGGTGGGTGCCGGCCGCTTCGCATGGGCGGTCGCGGTCATCGGTCCTCCTCCGGGCCGGAGGCGGCCACGTCAGCGGTGGTGGGGGGATCGTCGAGGAGCGAGTCGTCCCCGAGGTCCGTGTCGTGGTGCGCGCCGAGGTAGGCGTCGATCACGGCGGGGTCGCTCATCACCGTCGTCGGCGGTCCCTCGGCGACGTTGCGGCCCTCGGCCATCACGACGACCCAGTCCGAGATGTGGCGGACCATGTGCATGTCGTGCTCGACGAAGAGCACGGTCATCCCCTCGTCGCGCAGCCCCTGGATGTGTCCGAGCAGCGACTGCGTCAGGGCCGGGTTCACCCCGGCCATCGGCTCGTCGAGCATGATCATCGTGGGCTTGGTCATCAGCGCCCGCGCCATCTCGAGCAGCTTGCGCTGACCGCCGGAGAGGCTGCCGGCGAAGTCGTCGCGCTTCTCGAGCAGCTTGAACCGCGCAAGGAGCTCCTCGGCCTGAGCGGTGATCTCCTTCTCGCGACGGCGCCACATGCCCGGGACCAGGGCGCGGGCGATGTTCTCGCCGGACTGGTCGACGGCACCGAGACGCATGTTCTCGATGACCGTCATCCGGTTGAGCGCCTTGGTCAGCTGGAAGGTCCGCACCATCCCCGAGCGGGCGACCTTGGCGGCCGAGACCCCCGACAGCGACCTGCCCTCGAAGGACCAGGTGCCGTGGCTCGGCTGGTCGAAGCCCGTGAGCAGGTTGAACAGCGTCGTCTTGCCGGCGCCGTTCGGGCCGATCAGTGCGGTGATCACCCCCCGCTGGATCTCCAGGTGCTCCACGTCGACCGCCGTCATGCCGCCGAATCGGCGGATGACCCCGTCGGCGATGACGATCGGGTCCGGCTTCGGCGCCCCCGGCCGGTGCGGGACGCCGGCGAGCGCGAGGGCCGCGGGGGAGAGGGTCGTCGGCTCAGTGGGCATTGATCGCCAGCTCCTTCTTGTCACCCATGATCCCTTGTGGCCGGAAGATGACCAGGAGCATGAGGGTCAGGCCGACGAGGATCCAGCCGAGCATGGCGATCTGCTCCGTCTTGAGGACGGTGTCGGGGACCACCTCGCGCAGGACGCTCGTCACGAACATGAGCATCGTCCAGAGCAGGACGGAGCCGAGCACCGGCCCGAACACGGTCGCGGCACCGCCGAGCAGCAGGATCGTCCAGACGTAGAAGGTCATCGGGCGTCCCATCGAGTCCGGCTGGACGGCGCGGGGGAGCACGTACAGGATCCCGGCCAGCGCGCCGAACAGGCCGCCGAGGACGAGCGCCTGCATCTTGTAGGAGTAGACGTTCTTGCCGAGGGAGCGCAGCGCGTCCTCGTCCTCCCGGACACCCTTGAGGACCCGTCCCCAGGGGCTGCGGGTCCAGCGCCACACCAGGTAGAGGGCGAGCGCGACGAGCAGCCAGCCGACGATCCGGATCCACCAGCTGTTCGACAGCGAGTTCGAGTACTCGAACGGGCCGATCTGCGTGCGCCCGTCGCCGAGCGGCGACAGCTCCTGGAAGGAGGCCTTGAACTCGTCACCGGCGATGCCGGCGTTGCCGCCGGTGAGCCAGGTGAGCGAGGTCGAGCGCCCGACGATCCGGACGATCTCCGCCGCAGCGATCGTCACGATCGCGAGGTAGTCGCCGCGCAGCTTGAGGGTCGGGATCCCGAGGACCAGCCCGAAGAGGCCGGCGGCCGCGAGGGCGACGAGCACCGACGCCCAGATCGGCCAGCCGGCCGTCGCGCTGATCGCGAAGCCGTAGGCGCCGAGGAGCATGAATCCCGCCTGGCCCATGTTGAGCAGGCCGGTGAGACCGAAGTGGATGTTGAGGCCGATGGCCGCCAGGGCGTAGGCCGCCGTCGTGGGTGCGAATGCCTCGCCCACGACGTTGGTGAGGATGCGTGACCAGTCCATGGAGGCTCCTTCAGCCGACACGCTCGGCACGGCCCAGGATGCCCTGGGGCCGCACGAGCAGGACGAAGATGAGGATGAGCAGCGCGCCGGCGTAGCGCATGTCGGAGGGGATGATGAGGCTCGACATCTCGGCCACCAGCCCGATGACGATCGAGCCGACGAGGGCGCCGTACGCCGTGCCCAGCCCACCGAGCGTGACGGCCGCGAACATGAGCAGCAGGATCGTTCCGCCCATGTTCCAGCTCGTCGAGTTGAAGTACAGCGCGATCAGGACGCCGCCGAGGGCCGCGAGGCCGGCGCCGAGCGTCCAGACGAGCCGGATGATCTGCTCGACCCCGATCCCGCTCGCCGAGGCGAGAGCCGGGTTGTCGGAGACCGCGCGGGTGGCCCGCCCCGTCCTGGTCGCGGTGAGGAAGTAGGCGACACCGACGAGCGTGACGATCGCGATGACCCCGGAGATCAGCGACTGCTGAGAGACGATCACCGGGCCGATCTGCACGGGTACCGGGTTCGCGATGACGATGCGCAGGCGCCCGCCGCCGAAGAAGAACTGGAAGCCGTACTGCAGGACCATCGACAGGCCGATGGTGACGATCATCTGCTGCGTGTTGCCGATCCGGCGCTTGCGCAGCCGGTGCCAGATCCCCCAGTCCTGGAGCCAGCCGCTTCCCGCGCCGACCAGGATCGCGGCGAGCGCCGCGACGATCAGCGGAAGACCGATGACCTGCGTCCCGACGTAAGCGAGGATCGCGCCGAGCGTGACCTGCTCGCCGTGGGCGAAGTTCGACAGGCCCGTCGTCCCGTACAGCAGCGAGAGGCCGACGGAGGCGAGGGCGAGCAGGAGCCCGAAGATGAGCCCGTTCACCGCCTGCTGGGCGATCTTCGAGGTGCTGCCTGCGACCGCGGGGGCGGGCTCGTCCCCGCTCGGCGAGGGCGCTGCGCTCGCGGTGGGCGTCCCGGGACCGCCCGTGGGTGCCCCGAGCGGGAAAAGCGCTGCCTTCGTCGAGCCCAGCTCGACCGTGACGGTGCGGGGGTTCGACTCGGGGTTGCGCAGGCTCTCTCCGCTCGGGAGCGTCGCGGTGTCGACGCTGACGGCGAAGTCACCGGCCTCGGCGACCGAGATCGACCAGGTGCCGTCGGCGCCGGTCACCGTCGAGAGCTTCTCTCCGTTCCCCTCCGCCGTGACGCCGACGCCGGCCGCCGGGGAGCCGGATGCGGCCTTGATCGTCCCGATGATGCAGGCGTTCGTCGGCGTCGCGACGCACGGACCCTGCGCGGCGCCGGCCGGGGAGCCCGTCGCGGCGAGGGCGCCGGCGGCGACGAGCACGACGGCGAGGAGCCGCAGCGCACGGCCGCGAAGGGTGGTGACGTGGGCAGGGGGAGCCGTGCGTTGCACCGGGGCCTCCGTCATGACGTGCGCTCTCGCGCTGTTCGTCGATCACGCGACGGTGCGCGATCGTTCCAGCGTGCCTGTCAGCCGGGATGTCGGCGACGATAGGCAGTGCGTGTGTCGAACGGGTTTCGTCGGACACCAGGCGGACGGTCAGTGTTGAGCGCTCACCTTCGCAGCCGCTGAGGCGATGCGCCAGCGGCACGCCGCTGGCGTGATCCGCTCGGCCACCCGTGGCGATGGTCCCGGCCTTGGTGACGAGCGGGTGAACTTTCGGGTGACTTCCGTAGCGGCCGCCGGACCGTTATGTTTTCGTCATCGGTCGCTGGCGCCCCCCACGTCAGTTCGCACCGCTAGCGTCGAAGGAGTCGGCCGTGCGTCCAACAGAGGTCACGGCCGCCGCACCGAGCGATCTGGAGGAGATCGCCGTCGTCTGCCTCGGCGCTCGCGAGGAGTCCTCCGTCGGCCCCCAGGTCTGCTCGGCCGATCGCCGGGTGATCGCCCAGCAGATCGCCACGCTCGCGGCCGTCCCGGGCGGGATGGTGCTCGTGGCCCGGACGGACGGACACGTCGTCGGTCTGCTCCTGGGTCGACTCGTCGGCCCGAACCCGTTCACCGACGAGACGCACCTGGCCGTCGAGGCCCTCTACGTCGTCGCTGCGCACCGCCGGCGTGGCGTCGGGCACGCGCTGATGGCGATGGCGGCGGAGGAGGCGGCGAAGGTCGGGGCCGTCCAGGTGTACGCCGCACCGATCCCCGGGGCACGGGGGATGCAGCGCTTCTTCGTCCAGCTCGGCTTCCTTCCCGCTGCTGCCCACCGGGCGACCACCCTGAGCGCGCTGCAGCGACGGCTCACCCAGGATGCTCCGCGGGCTGCTCGACGGATCTCTCCGCGTCATCTCGAGGACCTCATCGCCCGGCGACGCCAGACCAGGGGGACGACGGGGGAGATCCCCGTCGTCGTGGCGACGGTGGGTGGGGCTCAGCCGGCGGTGCGCTCCGCCATGAGCACGCAGGTCAGGCGAGCCGTGCAGATCCGGACTGACCGCGAGTCCTCGACCACCACCTCGTAGACGGCGGTCGTCGTCCCGAGGTGCACCGCCGTCGCCGTCCCGGTCACCGAGCCGTCGCGCGCTGACCGGTGGTGGGAGGCGTTGATCTCGAGCCCGACGGCGATCCGGCCGGCGCCGGCGTGCAGCATCGCCCCGAACGAGCCGAGGGTCTCGGCGAGGACAGCGCTCGCGCCACCGTGCAGCAGGCCGTACGGCTGGGTGTTCCCGTCCACGGGCATCGTCCCGACCACCCGGGTGGGCGAGGCCTCGAGGATCTCGATCCCCATCCGCTCCATCAGCGTGCCGGGCAGGGAGTCCCTGATCCGGCGCAGGGCCGCATCGGGTGCGCCCGGGGCACCAGGGGTGCCCGGGTCGTCGTGGGCGGTGGGCGTCGGCGGCGCGGTGTCGGACATGACGGCTAGGTTGGCACCGTGACGGACCTGGCGCGAACCCGGCCCCTGCTGCTGCTCGTGGACGGCCACTCGATGGCCTACCGAGCCTTCTTCGCCCTGCCGGTGGCGAACTTCTCGACCACGACGGGCGAGGCGACGAACGCCGTCTACGGGTTCACGTCGATGCTCGCGAACCTCTTGCGCGACGAGCGGCCGACGCACGTCGCGGTCGCGTTCGACGCCGGGCGGACGACCTTCCGCACCGAGCGCTTCCCGGCGTACAAGGCGACGCGTGACGCCTCGCCGCCGGAGTTCTCCGGTCAGGTCCCGCTGATCCGCGAGGTCCTGGAGACGATGCGGATCACGACGCTCGACAAGCCCGGCGTCGAGGCGGACGACATCATCGCCACCCTGACTGCTGCTGCGGTCCGCGACGGGATGGAGGTCCTCGTCTGCTCCGGCGACCGGGACGCGCTCCAGCTCGTCAGCGAGGACGTCACGCTGCTCTACCCGGTCAAGGGCGTCTCCGAGCTGACCAGGTACACGCCCGACGCCGTCCTGGCGAGGTACGGCGTCGGCCCGCAGCAGTACCCGGACGTCGCGGCGCTCGTCGGGGAGACGAGCGACAACCTGCCGGGTGTCCCCGGTGTCGGCCCCAAGACGGCAGCCAAGTGGATCGTCCAGTACGGCGGTCTGGAGGAGATCCTCGCCGCAGCGCCCTCCGTTCCCGGAAAGGCGGGGGAGAGCCTGCGCGAGCACCTGGACCAGGTGCGGCTCAACCGCGAGCTCAACGCCCCGCTGCTCGATGTCGAGCTGCCCGTCGCCGTCGGTGACCTCGCCGTGCGGGCCTGGGACCGCGAGGCGATGCACCGCGTGTTCGACGCGCTCCAGTTCCGGGTGCTCCGCGAACGGCTCTTCGCGATGGTCGGCGAGGAGCCCGAGGCGGCCGACGGGTTCGAGCTCGACGTCACGGCCCTCGCCGAGGGCACCCTGCGCTCCTGGTTCGCGGCCCGCGCCGGCCGCACGCTCGCGATGGACGTCGAGGGTCGGGGGACCCCGGCTGGCGGCGACGCCTGGGCGCTCGCTCTCGCGGAGGACGGCGCGCACGCGATGACGATGGACCTGACCTCGCTCATGCCACCGGACGAGGCGGCGCTGGCCGAGTGGCTCGCGGATGCCGGCACACCGAAGGCGGTCCACGGCGCCAAGTCGGCGCAGCACGCCCTCGCCGGCCGCGGCCTCGCCCTCGCCGGGGTCGTCTTCGACACGGAGCTTGCCGCGTACCTGTGCCATCCCGACCAGCGCACCTACGACCTCGCCGACCTCGCCATCCGGCACCTGCACCGTGAGCTCCGGGTCGACGAGACGGGGCGGGACGGCGACCAGGGCGCTCTCGACCTCGACCTCGCGCCCGACGGCGCGAACCGTCGGGCCGGGGTGCGTGCTGCTGCCGTCGCCGAGCTCGTGGAGGCCCTGGGCGCAGAGCTCGACGACCGTGAGGCCAGGCACCTGCTCGACGAGCTCGAGCTCCCGCTCGTCGCCGTCCTGGCCGCGATGGAGCAGGCGGGCATCGGCGCCGACGTCGCCGAGCTCACCGAGCTCGAGCGCTCCTTCGGCGCCACGATGGCCGCCGCCGCAGCAGAGGCGTACGCCGTCATCGGCCGGGAGGTGAACCTCGGCTCGCCCAAGCAGCTGCAGGAGGTCCTCTTCGACCAGCTGGGCATGCCGCACACGAAGAAGATCAAGACCGGCTGGACGACGGACGCCGCCGCCCTCGCCGACCTCTTCGAGCGCACCGAGCACCCGTTCCTCTCGCACCTCCTGGCGCACCGCGACGCCGTGCGGCTCAAGCAGACCGTCGAGGGCCTGCTGCGCTCGGTCGCCCCCGACGGCCGGATCCACACCACCTTCCAGCAGACCATCGCCGCCACCGGGCGGCTCTCCTCGACCGACCCCAACCTGCAGAACATCCCGATCCGGACGGAGGAGGGGCGGCGCATCCGCAAGGCCTTCGTCGTCGGCGACGGCTACGAGACCCTGCTGACGGCGGACTACAGCCAGATCGAGATGCGCATCATGGCGCACCTGTCCGGCGACGACGGGCTGATCGAGGCCTTCCGCTCCGGTGAGGACCTGCACGCCTATGTCGGCGCCCGGGTGTTCTCCGTGCCGACCGACCAGGTCAGCCCCGCGATGCGATCGAAGGTCAAGGCCATGTCCTACGGCCTCGCGTACGGGCTCTCGTCCTTCGGCCTGTCCAAACAGCTCTCGATCCCGGTCGGCGAGGCCGCTGCGCTCATGGAGGACTACTTCGCGCGGTTCGGCGGCGTGCGTGTCTACCTGGCCGGTGTGGTCGACGAGGCGCGTCGCACGGGCTACACCGCGACCATCCTCGGCCGTCGTCGCTACCTGCCGGACCTCACGAGCGACAACCGCCAGCGCCGGGAGATGGCCGAGCGCATGGCGCTCAACGCACCGATCCAGGGCAGCGCCGCCGACCTCGTGAAGGTCGCGATGCTCGGCGTCGATGCCCGCTTGCGAGCGGGCGGCTTCCGCTCGCGGATGCTCCTGCAGGTGCACGATGAGCTCGTCCTGGAGATCGCACCGGGGGAGCGCGAGGAGGTCGAGGCCCTGGTCCGCAGGGAGATGGGCGCTGCGGGCGACCTCGCCGTCCCGCTGGACGTCTCCGTCGGGACCGGGTCGAGCTGGCACGAGGCGGGGCACTGACCGAGGGCTGAGGGCAAGGCTCCTCAGCGCACCGTGCAGACGAAGATGGCCGTTCCCGGGAGGAGGGCGCCGCGCACCGGCCCCCAGCCACCCCAGGTGCGCTGGTGCGGGGCCGGCCACTCGGGCTCGACGAGGCGATCGAGGGCGAACCCTGCGCCGGTCAGCTCGGCGACGTGGTCGCCGAACGTCCGGTGGTACTCGGCGTAGAGGACGGAACCGTCCTCGGCGGTCTCGACATAGGGGGTCCGGTCGAAGTACGAGCGGATCGCCGTCAGCCCGCCGGCGCTCGGGTCGTCCGGGAAGGCCCAGCGCATCGGGTGGGTCACGGCGAAGACCCAGCGGCCGCGCGGCCGCAGCACCCGGGCGACCTCCCGATGGACGGCAGCGGCGTCCGGCACGAACGGCAGGGCGCCGAATGCGGTGAAGGCGACGTCGAAGGATGCGTCGGCGAACGGGAGCAGGCGGGCATCGGCCTGGACCATCGGCACCGTGACGCCCGCGAGATGGTCGAGGGCGAGGCCCTCGCCGAGCATCCCGGCGGAGACGTCGGTCGCGACGGCCCTGGCGCCCTGGGTGATCAGCCACCGGCTGGACTGGGCAGCGCCGGCACCGACCTCGAGCACGTCCATGCCCGCCACCGGACCGAGCAGATGGGCATCGGCCTCCCGCAGGTCCTCCGGGCACCAGCAGAAGTCGACGGGGCCGAGGAAGTCGCCGTGCTCCTCGAGGTACTCCGCGGCGTTCGCGTCCCACCAGTCGCGTGCGGCTCGTCCGCCGGCCGCGTCGTCGACCGGCCGGAAGCCGGCGCCGGCGGGCGTGCTCGTCATCGATCCTCCAGAGTTGCTGCGTCGGCCCATCGTCCCAGCAGCCGGGCCGGAGATCCGCTTTGACCGAGCCTTCGGGGCACACCTAAGATGGTCGGCGGTGTGCCCCGCCATGCGCGAGGTCGATACCGGTCCCTGTCCGCACTATTCCCTGTCCGCATCGGAGCTCGAAACTCAATGACCATCACCACCCCTACGAAGACGACGACGCCTCAGGTCGCGATCAACGACATCGGCTCGAGTGAGGACTTCCTCGCCGCTATCGACGCGACCATCAAGTACTTCAACGACGGCGACATCGTCGAAGGCACCGTCGTCAAGGTCGACCGCGACGAGGTCCTGCTGGACATCGGCTACAAGACCGAGGGCGTCATCCCCTCGCGCGAGCTGTCGATCAAGCACGATGTCGACCCCGACGAGGTCGTCACGGTCGGTGACGTCATCGAGGCCCTCGTCCTGCAGAAGGAGGACAAGGAAGGCCGCCTCATCCTGTCCAAGAAGCGCGCACAGTACGAGCGCGCCTGGGGCACGATCGAGAAGATCAAGGAAGAGGACGGCGTCGTCACCGGCACCGTCATCGAGGTCGTCAAGGGTGGACTCATCCTCGACATCGGCCTCCGTGGCTTCCTCCCGGCCTCCCTCGTCGAGATGCGCCGCGTCCGCGACCTCCAGCCGTACGTCGGCAAGGAGATCGAGGCCAAGATCATCGAGCTCGACAAGAACCGCAACAACGTCGTCCTCTCGCGCCGTGCGTGGCTCGAGCAGACGCAGTCCGAGGTCCGCTCCACCTTCCTGCAGACGCTGCAGAAGGGTCAGGTGCGCCCCGGTGTCGTCTCCTCGATCGTCAACTTCGGTGCGTTCGTCGACCTGGGCGGCGTGGACGGCCTCGTGCACGTCTCCGAGCTGTCCTGGAAGCACATCGACCACCCGAACGAGGTCGTCGAGGTCGGCCAG
>JBBRGX010000047.1:0-17984 GCA_038223605.1 Actinomycetales bacterium
CAGGAAGTCCGCGAGAGTCCCATCAATGCCCGCAAGCCACCGTCGCTGGCCGCTGATATAAATGCAGGTCAGCAGCCATATCCCGGCATTCCCGTCAACTGCCGCCATCCGGGGGTTCGTTCCGCTTCAACGTCTGAGTCGGATCGACGGCCACCACCGGCGACTGCCTCTCGCCCCCCCGCCGGCGATCGGCGGCGACGTCGCACCTCTGTCGCGAGGTCGTAGGTTCGCCGGTACGACCTCGCGACGGAGGTGCGACCTCAGCATGACGTGGAGGCCGTGGCGACCGTCGACAGGGCCGCTATGGGGAGGACAGCGCGAGGGGCGACGACCAGGTGACGCCGGACGCGAGGGGCGTCGTGGTGGAGCTGCTGGCCACGGTCGACCTCGGCCCCGAGACCGATGGCATGGACGGGCGCCGGTTGCAGATGCGCACGGTGACCATCGAGCCCGGAGGTGTCTTCGGCCTGCTGCACGACCACGCCGGCAGACCGGGGGCCGTCGACGTGCTCCAGGGGACGATCACCGACCACCGCGACGGGATCGCCACCGACCACGGACCCGGCGTGGGCCGGCCCGAGGACAGGAGCACCCTCCACTGGCTGGAGAACCGGGGGACCGTTCCGGCCGTCGAGATCTCGGTCGACGTCGTCGCCCAGGAGTAGGCGCGCGGCCGGTGGCGGGAGCGGCGCCCGGCCGCAACCGGGCGCCGGGTCGTCTCGGCTACCGTCGGGACATGGCGCGGATGGTGCTCATGTGCGGCCTCGCGGGGGCGGGAAAGTCGACCTTCGCCCGCTCGCTCGAGGCGCTGGGCTCGCTCCGGCTGTCGATCGACCACGCAGCGTGGGCCCTCGGCCACACGGAGCACCCCCTTCCGGTGGCGGTGCGCGACGAGATCGTCGCCCGCCAGCGCGAGCAGCTCGTCGCTGCCCTGGACGCTGGCCAGGACGTCGTCGTCGACTACTCCTTCTGGTCGCGTGCGATGCGCGACGAGTACCGAGGGATCGCGCGCGCGCTCGGCGCCTCGGCTGAGGTCGTGTACCTCGAGGTCCCCCGCGAGGAGCTCCTGCGGCGCCTGGCACGGCGGACGGAACGGCCGACGGGGCCCGATGCGATCCACGTCCCGCCGGAGCTGCTCGACGACTACCTCGCGGGATTCGAGGTGCCGGCGGCCGACGAGCCGGATGTCCGGGTGGTCCGCGGCTGAGCTGCGCGCCACCACGGCCGTCGCGACCTCACCGGGGGTGCGTCCTGCCGGGCCGAGGAGGACTCGGCCCGAGCCAGGGCTGGCGCGAGCAGGTTCATCAGCATGGCCTGGTCCATCGGGGCCTCCGGTGACAGAGCCGCCCGCCGGGGCGGGTGCCGCACTCGCGGCACACCTCTTCGACGATCGGACCGTCGGCTCCAGGACATCCGGATCCCGGTCGTGGCACGGTGTCCTCCTCGGCACCTCCCGTTCGTCATGAGGTCATCAGGGCCCCGCGCCCGCCATCAGGGCACCCGTGCCCGGAGGAAGGAATGACGATGCGCTACCTCATGCTGGTCCGCGTCCCTGACGACGCCCGCCCGACCCCGCAGCAGGCCGACCCCTCGGCCTGGCACGCGGAGGCGGTGCGCCGTGGTCAGCACCTGACGGGCGAGCGACTGCGGCCGCCGTCGGACGCGACGACCGTGCGCCGGTGGGGCCCGTCGCTCACCGTCACGCACGGGCCCTTCGTCGAGCTCGCCGAGCACATCGTCGGCTTCGACCTGCTCCAGGTCGACAGCGCCGAGGAGGCGGTCGCCCTCGCCGCCGGGCACCCGGTCGCGGGCTTCGGTGCGCTCGAGCTCCGCGAGCTGTGGCCGCACGACAGCTCCGGCGGCGACTGGGTCCCCACCCCTGGAGAGACCGACGGCGACCTCCGCCCGGGGGCGTCGAGCTACGTCCTGCTCATGGCCGGGGTCCCCGGCGCGCCGGCCGAGGCGCCGGCGGGTGCATCCACGATGGAGGACTGGATCGCCGAGGCGGAGCGGCGCGACGCCGACCGCGGGGGCTCGCCGCTGCGCGGGCCGGAGGAGGCGGTGACCGTGCGGGTGCGCGAGGGGAGGACGCTCATGACCCACGGCCCCTACGCCGAGCTCGCCGAGCAGGTCTACGGCTACCAGCTGCTCGACGTCCCCGACCTCGACGCGGCCCTCGAGCTCGCGGGCGCGCACCCTGCGGCGGGCCTCGGGGCCATCGAGATCCGGCCGCTGTGGCCCATGTGACCGACGGAGGGCCTCCACCTGCAGAGGCCGAGGCTGCCGCAGCCCTCGCCCGCGCCTTCTCGGACGAGTGGTCACCCGTGCTGGCGACGCTGATCCGCGTCACGGGCGACTGGGCCCTGGCCGAGGACTGCACCCAGGAGGCCTTCCTCGCCGCGGTGACCCGCTGGGAGCGCGACGGGGTCCCGGACAGGCCAGGGGCCTGGCTGCGGACGGTCGCCCGGAACGCCGCCGTCGACCGGCTGCGCCGTCGATCGACCGAGAGCCGGCGCCTCACGGTCCTTGCCGCCGGGGAGGAGGCCGTCGTCCCCGGCGCGGGCGAGCTCGTCGAGCTGGACGACGAGTCCTCGGTGCCCGACGACCGCCTGCGGCTCCTCTTCACCTGCTGCCACCCCGCCCTCCCCCTCGACGGGCGCGTGGCGCTCACGCTGCGCACCGTGTGCGGCCTCAGCGTCCCGGAGATCGCGCGCGCCTTCGGGTCCTCGGAGGCGGCGATGGCCAAACGCCTGGTCCGGGCCCGGCAGAAGATCGCGCACGCCCGGATCCCCTATCGGGTCCCCGCCGGGACCGAGCTCCCCGAACGGTTGAGCGGTGTGCTCGCGGTGGTCTACCTCGTCTTCACGGAGGGGTACTCCGCGACTGCCGGTCCCTCCCCGGTGCGGGCCGACCTGTGCCGGGAGGCCATCCGCCTGGCCCGGCTCCTCACGCAGCTCCTCCCGGGGGAGGCGGAGGTGCACGCGCTCCTCGCGCTCACCCTCCTGCACGATGCCCGCCGGCCCGCGCGGCTCGACGAGGACGGTGCGCTCGTCCCGCTCGAGGAGCAGGACCGCTCACGGTGGGACGGCGTGCGGCTGGCCGAGGGGCTGCGCGCCCTGGGGGAGGCACAACGCCTCGCCCCGGGGGACGGCCCCCTGCTGCTCCAGGCCGAGATCGCGGCGTGCCACTCGACCCTGACGGGTCGCGACTGGCCCGACTGGTCGCTCGTGGTGCACCTGTACGACCGGCTGCTCGCTCTCGGTCCCTCGCCGCACGCCGAGCTGAGCAGGGCCGTCGCCCTCGGGATGCGGGACGGCCCCGACGCGGCCCTGGCCCTCGTCCGTGACCTCGCCCGCTCCCCGCTGCTGGCGGGCACGCTCGCGCCGCTGGCCGCCGAGGCCGACCTGCTGCGCCGCGCCGGCCGGAGGACCGAGGCCTCCGCCGCCTATCGCCGCGCGTTAGCCGCGGCCACGACGGATGCCGAGGCCCGGTTCCTGCGCGGCAGGCTCGCCGTGCTCGACCCGACCGGGCCGCCGGGGCGGTGACGATCCGCTCCGGCGGCTAGACGGACAGGCGCACGGGCTCGACGGTCGGCGGTGCAGCGGGCGCGAGCACGGATGCCGGGCGCACGGCCCCCGGCCGCCCGAGCGCGATGCCGACGACCACCAGCACCATCCCACCGACCTGAAGGGGCCCGAACCGCTCCCCGGCGATCGCGGCACCGAGCACCACGCCGGTCACCGGGTTGAGCAACCCGAGCAGGCCGACGGTTCCGGGCGAGAGCACGGCCAGCCCGCCGAACCACAGCACGTACGCGAGCGCCGTCGCCACGCTCGTGAGGAACGCGAACCCCGCGAGCGCCGGTGCGTCCAGCCGCGGCGGAGCCCCCTCGATCGCCGCCGCGAACGGCAGGACGACGAGACCGCCCGCCACGAGCTGCCATGCCGTGGACGGAAGCACGGACACCTCGCCGCTCCAGCGCCGGGTGAGCAGGAACCCGACGGAGGCCATCGTCATCGCGAGGAGCGAGGCCAGCACACCGATCGGGTCGACGCCGCTCACCCCGGTCAGGAGCATCGCGCACACCCCGACGAATCCGAGCGCGGCTCCCAGCAGTGCCTTGGCCTGCGGGCGCAGCGCGAGCATCGGCCAGGCGAGCAGCATCATCACGGCGGGGGAGGTCGCCATCATCGTCGCCGCGAGGCCGGACGGCAGTCGCTGCGCCACGACGTAGACGAGGACGAAGAACGCGCCGACGGTGAGCGTCCCGATCACCGGCGCCTTCCACCACCACGAACCCCGCGGGCGTTCGCGGGCGACGAGCAGCAGGAGCAGCCCGGCAGGCAGGGCCCGCAGCACGGCACCCCACAGCGGGATGTCGGCGGGCAGCAGGGCACGGGTCACCAGGTAGCTCGCGCCCCAGGTGATCGGGGCGATCGCGGTGAGGACCATCCACCGGCGGGTATCTTCCATGGAAGGAATAGTACCTTCCATGGAAGATAGAGTCGAGACCATGACGAGAGCAACCGGCGGGACCGATCGCGTCAGCCGTATCCAGCAGGAGTGGGCGCGCGAGCGACCCGACCTCGACGTCAGCCCGCAGGGAGTGATCGGTCGCCTGCACCGCCTTGCTGCTCACCTGAGCGACGAGCTCCTCGCGGTGTACCGCGAGCACGGCCTCGGCGAGGGCGACTTCGATGTGCTCGCCGCGCTGCGCCGCGCGGGGGAGCCCTTCGAGCGAGCGCCCGGAGAGCTCGCCGAGCACACGATGGTGACCACGGGGGCGATGACCAAGAGGGTCGACCGACTCGTCGCTTCGGGGCTGGCCACCCGGCGGCGCAGCGCCGAGGACGGACGGGGCCGGGTGGTCGGACTCACCGCTGCAGGGCGAGTGGTGATCGACCGGGCCGTCGAGGCCCATGTGGCCAACGAGCTCCGCCTCCTGGCACCGCTCTGCGCGACGGACCGTGACCGGCTCGAGGAGATCCTCACCCGGTGGCTCGCCGCCGTCGACGACTGAGCCGGTCCACAGGAAGCACCCGGACCGCTCCCAGGTGACTACGGCATGCTGTGCTCGTGAGCTCTCTCGTCTCCAGCCTCCTCGCGACGCACGGGCTGACGGTCTACCTGATCGTCGGCCTGCTCGTCTTCGCCGAGGACGCCCTCTTCGTCGGCTTCGTCCTGCCGGGGGAGACGGCCGCGATCCTCGGCGGGGTGGCCGCCAGTCACGGCAACGCCTCGCTCGCGATCGTCCTCGCCGTCGTGGTGGCGGCGGCGATCATCGGCGACAGCGTCGGCTTCGAGGTCGGGCGGGTGCTCGGCCCCCGGCTGCTGCGCATGCGCGCGCTGCGCCGGCACGAGGCCCAGCTCGGCAAGGCGATCGACCTCCTTGCCCGCCGCGGCGGGACCGCTGTCTTCCTCGGCCGGTTCACGGCCTTCTTCCGTGCCACGATGCCGGCCCTCGCCGGCGCCGCGCGGATGCCCTACCTCCGGTTCCTCACCTTCAACGCCGCCGGCGGGATCGTCTGGGGCGTCGCGGTCGTGCTGCTCGGCTACGCGGCCGGCGACTCCTACCACCGGGTCGAGACGATGCTCGGTCGCGGCACGGCCATCATCGCCGCACTCGTCGTCGCAGCGGTGCTCGTCCTGTGGCACCTTCGGCGGCGCCGGCGTGCGCGCGCGGCCGTCGCGGAGGGCTCGTCCGGCTCGCAGGACGCGGCACCGGCCGCAATTGTTTCCGGCATGTGACGAGCATGTTGCGCGGCAGTCGCCTGCGCTTCCCTCCAGAAGTGCCGCTCTGCGGTGCACGGGTTCATCCGGTCTCACCCCTCGGCATCGGAGAGCGCAACGTGCTAGGGGCCGTGCGTGACCACTGGGACGACGGTTTTCGTCGTCTCAGGAGCCACTCACCGACGAATGCGGCGCGTCGAGCAGGAGTCGCCACAGGTGCCCGATGACCCCCGCGCCGGCCGCGTCTCACATCTCGGGACGTACCAGCCAGTATCAATCGGGTAACGATCAGAGGTCAGGACCCGGCCGGGCGTCGTAGGTACGGCGTCCCGGACTACCGTGTGCCCCACGCGACAGCGGCCTGCAGCCTGCCTGCGCCCGGGATGCCCCGGGGCGGTGGGATGCGCGAGAGGCCGGCCGCTTTCCCTTCTCAGGAGGAACATTGAGGATCACACGTAAGTCGGCATCGGTGGCGGTGCTCGCCGCCAGCGCGCTCGCGCTCTCCGCGTGCGCCAGCGACCCCGGGACGACAGGCACCAGCTCCAGCGCCCCCGCCACGAGCGCCAGCTCGGGCGTCATCGCCGGATCCGCCGTGAACATCGGGTGGAACCAGCCGTTCTTCTCGTACAACTCGACGAGCATCACGGGCAACGCGACCGCCAACGCCATCATCAAGTACATGACGACGTCGGGCTTCAACTTCTACGACAAGGACCTCAAGCTCACCGCTGACAAGTCCTTCGGCTCGTACGAGAAGGCGTCCGACGACCCCCTGACCGTCAAGTACACCTTCGCTGACACCGCCATGTGGTCGGACGGCGTCGCTGCCGGCCCGGCCGACATGCTCCTGGAGTGGGCCGCCCAGAGCGGCAAGTTCAACAACATCGAGCCCACGCTGGACGCGGACGGGAACGTCACCAACCAGGACGCCCTCGACGCCGGCATCTACTTCGACGCCGCGTCCCCCTGCGTCGCCCTGATCACGGACACGCCTGTCATCGACGGCAAGAGCATCACGCTCACGTACTCCAAGCCGTTCGCTGACTGGGAGACCTGCATGGGCACCAACCTGCCCGCGCACGTCGTCGCGGAGCGCGCCCTCGCCGAGACCGACCCGGCCAAGGCGACCGACGCCCTCGTCGCAGCGATCAAGGACGCCACTCCCGACGCGCTCTCGAAGATCGCCAAGTCGTGGAGCAGCGACTTCAACTACACGGCGCTGCCGACCGAAGCCGGTCTGTACCTGTCCAGCGGTGCCTACGTCATCTCGGACTTCGTCAAGGACCAGTACCTGACGCTCAAGGCGAACACCGCCTACAAGGGTGACCTCGGCGCGAAGATCGAGACCGTGACGATCCGCTACAACGAGGACCCGATGGCTCAGGTCCAGGCGCTGCAGAACGGTGAGCTCGACCTCATCAGCCCGCAGGCGACGGCGGACACCCTCGCCGCTCTGCAGGCCGTCCCGACTCTCACGACCGAGACCAGCGAAGAGGGCACGTACGAGCACGTCGACCTGCAGTTCACCAACGGTGGACCGTTCGACCCGGCCACCTACGGCGGCGACGCGGCGAAGGCCCTCAAGGTTCGTCAGGCCTTCCTCAAGACGATCCCGCGCCAGCAGATCATCGACAACCTCATCAAGCCGCTGAACCCGACCGCGACCCTGCGTGAGTCGTTCACGGTCATCCCCGGCTCGCCGAACTACGACTCCGTCGTGAAGACCTCGGGACAGGGCGCGATGTACGACAAGGTCGACATCGAGGGTGCCAAGGCGCTCCTCGCCGAGGCCGGTGTCACCACGCCGGTCAAGGTGCGTCTGCTCTTCGCCCCGACCAACGAGCGTCGCGTCAACGAGCACGCGCTCATCGCGGCCTCCGCCAAGGACGCCGGCTTCGACGTCGTGCCGTACGAGGGCTCAGGGGACGGCTGGGGTGCCGACCTCAGCAGCCTCACGACCGCCTACGACGCAGCGCTCTTCGGCTGGCAGTCGACCTCGACGGCCGTCACGGAGTCCGACGCCAACTACCGCACGGGTGGTGGCAACAACTACTACGGCTACTCGAACCCTGAGGTCGACTCGCTCTTCGACGAGCTCCAGGTGGAGACCGACCCGGCCAAGCAGGGCGAGATCCTGGGCAAGGTCGAGAAGCACCTCGTCGACGACGCGTTCGGCGTGACGATCTTCCAGTTCCCCGGGGTCACGTCCTACAACCCGAAGGCGATCGGCAACGTCTCCAAGATCTCGATCTCTCCGACGATCTTCTACGGCTTCTGGGACTGGACCGTCGGCGAGAAGTAGTCCGACCCACTCGGATCCACCAGGCCTGGTCGTCGTGGTCGGGAGGGGCGCGAGCCTCTCCCGACCACGACACACCGCAGAGGGCGCTGGGCGACTTCGTCCGGCGCCCTCTGTGGCGCCTGCTCCCGACCACCGCGGGACCCTCGACCCGCCCGACCATGCCGGGGACTCACCGGGCTCGCCCGGCGCCGACAGCACCCTCCTGCAGGGTTCACCTGAGGACGGCGCTAGGATCGGCCGCTGAGTCTCTCCACCGAACAAAGGAAACCCTCGGTGCTGTCGTTCCTCGCCCGGCGTGCCGTGACCGGCCTCGCCACGCTCTTCACGGCGATCTTCTTGATGTTCATGCTGGTCAACAAGGCGATCGATCCCCTGTCCGACCTCTACCAGGACACCTCGCCCAACAAGGCGCAGAAGATCGCCGCGCGGATCGACCTGCTCGACCTCAACACCAACGTGGTCGTCCGGTTCTTCAAGTGGCTCGGTCACTTCCTCACGGGTGATCCCGGCGTGGCCTGGAAGACGGGCGAGCAGGTGGCGCCACTGATCGCTCACGCGATCGGCTCCACCCTGCAGCTCGTCACCGCAGCGACGCTCACGTCGGTCGTCCTCGGGGTCGCGGTCGGGATCGTCAGTGCGCTGCGGCAGTACTCCGCCTTCGACTACGTGATCATCTTCCTGTCGTTCCTGCTGTACTCGCTGCCCTCGTTCCTCGTCGGCGTGCTGCTCAAGCAGTGGGGCGCCATCGGCGTCAACGACTTCCTTGCCGAGCCCGTGATCCCGTGGGTCGTGATCATCGGCGTCTCGCTGGTCAACGGATTCATCTGGTCGATAGCCGTCGGCGGGCCGGTCCGGCGCCGGCTCGAGGTCGCCGGGTCCGCGACGGCCGCATCGATCGCGATGCTCGCCTACCTCCAGCTCACCGACTGGTGGAACAAGCCGTCCCTCGGGCCGATCCTCATCGGCGTCCTCGGCGCCGCCGGCGCGCTGGCGATCGTGGCCATCGGTGCCGGCCTGCACAACCGGCGGGCGCTCTACGCGTCCCTCGTGACCGTCGGTGTCGGCCTCGCCCTCTACTTCCCGATCGGGGCCTTCTTCGACGGCTTCCTCGAGTCGAACGTGCTGATGCTCGGACTCGGGCTCGCGGCGATCGCGACCGGACTCCTCGTCGGCTGGCTCTTCGGCGGTCCCGACCGCGGGGTGTCCATGCGCAGCGCCGCGATGACCGCCTTCCTCGTCGCAGCCCTGACCTACGTCGACCAGCTGATGCAGGTCTGGGTGGAGTACTCCGACGGTCTGCGCGGCCGGCCGTTCCCGACCTTCGGCGACCGGACCCCGAACCTCACGGGCAGCTACTGGCTGACGACTCTCGACAGCTACACCCACCTGATCCTGCCGAGCCTCACCCTCGTGCTCATCGCCTTCGCCTCCTACACCCGCTACTCGCGCTCGAGCATGCTCGAGGTGATGAACCAGGACTACATCCGGACCGCCCGGGCCAAGGGGCTGCCCGAGCGGGTCGTCGTGGTGCGGCACGGCTTCCGCAACACCCTCATCCCGCTGGCGACCATCGTCCCGATCGACATCATCACGCTCATCGGCGGGGCGATCATCACCGAGAACATCTTCGCAAGGCCGGGTATGGGCCAGCTCTTCGTCAGGTCGCTCACCAGCGCCGAGATCGATCCCGTGATGGCGTACCTGGTCATCACGGCAAGCCTCGCGATCATCGCGAACATCGTCGCGGACCTCATCTATGCCTCAGTCGACCCCCGGATCAGGTTGGAAGCATGACGACGACACCGCAGCCCAGCGCCGACTCCGAGCGCATGGAGAACGCCATCGAGCTCAAGGGGGTCGAGGGTCTCTCCCAGGGGCAGATCGTCCGGAGCCGCTTCCTGCGGCACAAGGGAGCGATCGGGGGCGTGATCGTCCTCGCCGCCATCGTCGTCCTGGCGTACTCCTCCGTCGGGTTCGGTCCGATCCAGGGCTGGTGGAAGTGGACCGGCGACGAGGTCGGCTCGCAGACGAACGCCGGCGGCACCCCGACACTCACCCTGCCCGGCTGGCTCGGCGGTCCGGGCTTCGCTCTCGGCGAGCACCCACTCGGGCAGGACGTCATCGGCCGTGACCTGTTCGGCCTCGTCATGCGCGGCACCCAGACCTCACTGATGGTCGTTGCGGTCATCGGCTTCGTCGCCGCTGTGCTCGGCATCATCGTCGGCGCGTCCGCAGGCTTCTACCGTGGTCGCATCGACACGGTGCTGATGCGGACGACCGACCTGTTCATCACCGTCCCGGTCCTGGTGATCGGCGCCGTGATCGGGAAGCTGTCCGGCAAGATCTCCGGGGCCGTCTTCGCCGTCGCGCTCGGCTTCGTCCTCTGGACGGGCCTCGCGCGCCTCGTCCGTGGCGAGTTCCTCACGCTGCGCGAGCGCGAGTTCATCGACGCGGCGCGCGTCGCCGGTGCCAGCGACATCCGGATCATCTTCAAGCACATCCTGCCGAACGCGATCGGCGTCGTGATCGTCGCGACCTCGCTTCTGATGAGCTCGGCGATCCTCCTGGAGACGGCCCTCAGCTACCTGGGCTTCGGCATCGTGGCACCCGAGGTCTCGCTCGGACGCCTGATCAGCGACTACCAGAGCTCCTTCGCGACGCGACCGTGGCTCTTCTGGTGGCCGGGCAGCTTCATCGTCGTCATCGCGTTGTCCATCAACTTCATCGGTGACGGGTTGCGCGACGCCTTCGACCCGCGCCAGAAGCGGATCCCGTCCGAGCGGAAGATGCTCAAGTCGCTGCGCGCCCAGGAGGCGCTGGCGGCCCAGGACGCCGCTCGTCCGGTCACGGACAGCTGACCGTGCTGGTCTCAGCCGGTCGCCAGGAGGGCCGTCAGGGCCGTCAGGGCGAGCGCAGCAGCGATCGTGCCGCGGTGCCAGCTCACGGTCTCGCGCATCCCCGCGAGCTCGGCCCTGCGGCGCGCGCCGTCAAGGTGACCTGCGGAAAGCAGCGCGACGTGGCGTCGGGCGATGGCTCCCGCCACGGCGTCGGCGCTGGCATCAGCGCTCGGGCGGTTGACGGCGGTCGCCCCCCGCTCGGGCTCGGCTCGCCCCCGCGGTGCACGTCGGATGGCGCGCGCCGTTCCGCTCGACCGGGGCGCCGCCCAGGCGGTCCACCGGTGGGAGGTCGTCTGCACCTCGAGGGACCAGTCCGAGACCGCCTCGACGAACAGCGGCCAGGGCACCTCGACCGTCCGCAGCACGTTGACGAGCAGGACACCTCCGTCGGAGACCTCGACCCGCGGGCGCCAGAACATCGCCCAGGCGGCCAGCGCTGCGAGGGCCGACGCGGAGCCGGCGAGCGCGAGCTGGTGACGGTCCGCGACCGTCGCGAATCCGCCGACGACGATCAGGCAGACCGCCCACGTCGCGCCCGTCAGCACGCGGGCGTAGCGGGAGACGAATACCTCGGTGGGGCCCATGGCCCCATGCTCCTACAGCCGGACGCCGACCAGGCGCTGCGTGGGTCGGGCGCGAGCCGGACCCAGGAAGGACACTGACCTCATGGCCATCGACACCTCCCACGAGGCGCCGCAGGCGCCGACCGGCGCTCCGGTGCTCTCCGTGCGCGACCTCTCGGTCCGGTTCTACGTCGACGGCGAGTGGTTCCCGGCGGCCGAGCACGTCTCCTACGACGTCCACCCGGGCGAGGTCCTGGCCATCGTCGGCGAGTCCGGCTCGGGCAAGACGCAGTCGTCGATGGCGCTGATCGGTCTGCTGCCGCCGAACGGGCGCGCGACGGGCAGCGTCATGCTCGGCGATCGCCAGCTCATGGGGATGCCGACCTCCAAGATCCGTCACATCCGCGGCCGCGAGATCGCCGTGATCTTCCAGGAGCCGATGACGGCGCTCAACCCGGTGTTCACGATCGGCTTCCAGATCATCGAGACGCTGCGCACGCACTTCGAGATGGGCCCGGCCAAGGCCAAGGAGCGCGCCATCGAGCTGCTGCGCCTCGTCGAGATCCCGGACCCCGAGGTGCGCTTCAACTCCTACCCGCACCAGCTCTCCGGCGGCCAGCGTCAGCGGGCGATGATCGCGCAGTCCCTCGCCTGCGATCCCTTGTTGCTCATCGCGGACGAGCCGACGACCGCCCTTGACGTCACCGTCCAGGCCGAGATCCTCAAGCTCATGCGCGACCTTCGCCACCGCATCAACTCCGGGATCATCCTCATCACTCACGACATGGGCGTCGTCGCCGACATGGCCGACCGCATCATCGTGATGAAGGACGGCCTCGTCGTCGAGCACGGGACGGCCGCGGAGATCTTCGGTGCTCCGCAGCACCCCTACACCCGCAAGCTCCTCGACGCCGTCCCGCACCTTGGCCGCGGCAAGCAGGGCATCCCCGGGTCCACCGTCGTCGTCGAGGAGTCCGCCCGCGCGACCGACCTCTCCGGCGCGGAGCTCGGTGAGATGAGCACGCGTCCCGTCGTCCTCCAGGCGCGCGAGATGATCATCGAGTACCCCGGTCGCCGCAAGACGCCGTCGTTCCGCGCCGTGGACTCCGTCGACCTGACGATCCGCCAGGGCGAGGTCGTCGGGCTCGTCGGCGAGTCCGGCTCGGGAAAGACGACGATCGGCCGTGCCGTGGTCGGCCTGCTCCCCGTGACGGGTGGCTCGCTCGAGATCTGCGGGATCGACATGGTCGGCGCGACGCGCAAGAGCCTGCGCCCGCTGCGCACCCAGGTCGGCATCGTCTTCCAGGACCCCGGCTCCTCGCTCAACCCGCGCCTGCCGATCGGTGAGTCGATCGGTGAGCCGCTGATGCTGCACGGCGGCAAGAGGGGTGCAGCCCTCGCCCGCGAGGTCGAGCGCCTGCTCGACCAGGTCGAGCTGCCGCGCTCGATGCGCAACCGCTACCCGCACGAGCTCTCCGGCGGCCAGCGCCAGCGCGTCGGCATCGCTCGCGCGCTCTCGCTGGAGCCGAAGCTGCTCGTCGCGGACGAGCCGACCTCGGCGCTCGACGTCTCGGTGCAGGCCACCGTCCTCGAGCTCTTCCAGAGCCTGCAGCGTGAGCACGGCTTCGCCTGCCTGTTCATCTCGCACGACCTCGCCGTCGTGGAGCTGCTCTCGGACCGCATCGCGGTGATGCACAACGGCAAGCTCGTCGAGGTCGGACCGACGGAGCAGGTCGTCAACGACCCGCAGCACGCGTACACGCGGCGACTGATCGCAGCCGTCCCGGTCCCCGACCCGGACGAGCAGCGCATCCGCCGGCTCGCCCGCGACGAGATGCTCGAGGCCCAGCGCCTCGAGATCGAGCGCGAGGAGGCGGAGGCGGTCTCGCACACGCGTCGCAAGCGCGCGAGCCACTCCGATGTCGACGCCGACCCGGACTACCGGACGGGCGTCTGACTGCACGGGATCGAGCGCGGTGAGGGGTGCTCGACGCGCCGACGGCGCGGGCGGGTAGACTGGGCTGCCTCGTGGGCGCGGCCACCCGCCCGTCCCGTCCCCTCCATGTGAATCGAGTCCCGGCATGCCTGTGCGCTCCGACCTGCGCAATGTGGCGATCGTCGCCCACGTCGACCACGGCAAGACGACCCTCGTGGACGCCATGCTCTGGCAGTCCGGCTCCTTCGGGGAGCACGCCCACGTCGACGAGCGCGCCATGGACTCCGGCGACCTCGAGCGTGAGAAGGGCATCACGATCCTCGCCAAGAACACGGCGATCCGGTACCGCGGGCCCTCGGCCATCGCGGCCGGGCACCCGGACGGAATCACGATCAACGTCATCGACACCCCTGGGCACGCCGACTTCGGCGGTGAGGTCGAGCGCGGCCTGTCGATGGTCGACGGCGTCGTGCTCCTCGTCGACGCGAGCGAGGGCCCGCTCCCGCAGACGCGCTTCGTGCTGCGCAAGGCGCTGGCAGCGAAGCTGCCGGTCATCCTGCTCGTCAACAAGGTCGATCGGCCGGACTCCCGCATCGACGAGGTCGTCCACGAGTCGACCGACCTGTTGCTCGGCCTGGCCAGCGACCTGCACGACGAGGTCCCGGACCTCGACCTGGACGCGATCCTCGACGTGCCCGTGGTCTACGCGGCCGCCAAGGCGGGGCGTGCCTCGCTGAACCAGCCGGCCGACGGAGGGATGCCGGACAGCCTCGACCTCGAGCCGCTGTTCGCGACGATCCTCGAGAAGATCCCCGCGCCGTCCTACGAGGAGGGCGCTCCGCTCCAGGCGCACGTCACCAACCTCGACGCCTCACCGTTCCTCGGGCGCCTCGCGCTGCTCCGGGTCTTCAACGGCACGATCCGCAAGGGCCAGATGGTCGCCTGGGCACGCCACGACGGCTCGATCCAGAGCGTCAAGATCACCGAGCTCCTCGAGACCAAGGCACTCAGCCGCGTCCCGACGGACTCGGCCGGCCCCGGTGACATCGTCGCCGTCGCTGGGATCGCCGAGATCACCATCGGCGAGACCCTCACCGACATCGACGACCCGCGGCCGCTCCCACTGATCACGGTCGACGACCCTGCCATCTCGATGACCATCGGCATCAACACCTCGCCGCTGGCCGGCAAGGGCGGCAAGCACCACAAGGTCACCGCGCGCCAGGTCAAGGACCGTCTCGACTCCGAGCTCGTCGGCAACGTGTCCCTGCGCGTCCTGCCCACCGAGCGTCCCGACGCCTGGGAGGTCCAGGGGCGTGGTGAGCTGGCGCTGGCCATCCTCGTCGAGCAGATGCGGCGCGAGGGCTTCGAGCTCACCGTCGGCAAGCCGCAGGTGGTCACCCGCGTCGTCGACGGCAAGATCCACGAGCCGATGGAGCACATGACCATCGACGTGCCCGAGGACTACCTCGGCGCGGTCACCCAGCTCCTCGCTCAGCGCAAGGGCCGCATGGAGACCATGTCGAACCACGGCACCGGCTGGGTCCGGATGGAGTTCGTGGTGCCGGCGCGGGGCCTGATCGGCTTCCGCACGGTGTTCCTCACGGACACGCGCGGCACCGGCATCGCCTCGTCCATCGCGTACGGCTACGAGGCGTGGGCCGGACCGATCGAGACCCGTGTCAACGGATCGCTCGTCGCCGACCGCTCGGGCAAGGTCACTCCCTTCGCCATGATCAACCTCCAGGAGCGCGGGTCCTTCTTCGTCGAGCCGACAGCTGAGGTGTACGAGGGCCAGATCGTCGGGGAGAACTCGCGCAACGAGGACATGGACGTGAACATCACGAAGGAGAAGAAGCTCACCAACATGCGCCAGTCGACCTCGGACAACTTCGAGAACCTCGTGCCGCCGCGCAGGCTCACCCTCGAGGAGTCGCTGGAGTTCGCCAGGGAGGACGAGTGCGTCGAGGTGACCCCGGAGATCGTCCGGATCCGCAAGGTCGTGCTCGACCAGTCCGACCGTGCTCGCATCACCGCTCGGTCCAAGCGGGCCTGAGGTGAGCGGCGGCCTCGTCGCCGTCCACGCGCACCCTGACGACGAGACGTTGTCGACCGGTGCGCTGCTGGCGACGTGGGCCGCTGCCGGCCTGCCGGTCACCCTGGTCACCTGCACGCGGGGCGAGCAGGGTGAGGTGATCGGCCCGCTCCACGCGGCGCTCGAGGGCGACGGGCCGGCCTTGGCCGCACACCGGGAGACGGAGCTGGCGGCCGCATCCGCAGCGCTCGGTGTCACCGATCGCCTCTTCCTCGACGAGCTCGGTCACGACGGTCGCTTCGTGGACTCGGGCATGGTCTGGGACGGGGTCGGGCGGGCCAGGGCCGGCGCGCACCTTGCCGACGGCGCCTTCGTCTCGGTGGCCGGCGACGCGGCAGCAACGCTGCTGGCCGACCTCCTCATCGACCGTCGGCCTGCGGTCGTCGTGACCTACGAGCCGTCAGGCGGGTACGGCCACCCCGACCACGTGCAGGCGCACCGCGTGACGATGCGCGCGGTCGAGCTCGCTGTCGCGAGCGGGCTCGAGGCACCGTGCGTCCTGTGGGCAGCGGTGGACGCTGACGCCCTGCGCGCCGGCTACGTCCACTGCCGAGGGCTCGTTCCGCCCGGCGGGGCCCTCAGTGCCCCTGATCCGCAGGGACCCCTGCCGAGCGCGGCCGTGCCGGCAGCGATGATCGACGTCGGTGTGACGGTGCGTCCGGTCGTGGAGCGCGTCGTGGCTGCTCTCGCCGCCCATGCGACCCAGGTCCAGGCGGTGCGCACGCTCGACCGCACCGACGGCTCCCTGCTGGGGGTCTATGCCCTCAGCGACGCCCGGCTGCAGCCCGTCCTCGGCATCGAGTCCTACCGTTGCGCCGCAGGTGACCGCGGGTCGGTCTGCTGGCCTCATGGAGTGCTTGTACGGTGACGGCCGTGCAGATGTTCACAGGTCGCGCCATGGCGCGTGTGCTCGGGTCGTTCCTCGTCGGTGCCGTGATCGGTGTCGTCGGCACCGGCATCCACCGGTGGACGCCGCCATGGGGCCTCGTGGCAGCACTGGTCGTCGTGCTGGTCGGTGGGGCGCTCGGACGCGCCTGGAGCGGATGGCTCGGTGTGTTCGCGGTCGGCATGGGCGTGGCGACGGCGACAGGACTCCTCGGCACGAGCGGCCCGGGCGGCGACGTGATCATCGCCGCGCAGCCGATCGGCTACCTCTGGTTCGGCAGCGGGCTCGTGGCGGTGCTCGCCGGCCTCCTTCCGCGCCGATGGTTCGCCGACGAACCGGCCGGGCGTCAGGGTTCTCCGGGCGGCGAGTCGTAGAATGCCGGGGCGCGGGCGAGCGTCCGTCGACGCAGGCAGGGGAGACCGCACCGCATGTCGCAGAGCAAGGACACCGCCGACGGCGCGCCCGTGAACGACGGCGTGCCCGTGAACGACGGGGAGCGCGAGCCGCAGGAGCTCGACGTCCCGGACGCGCCCGCCGCGACACCCAGCGTGCCGGAGCACGACGCTGACGACGTGGCCGAGACGGAGGCGGAGCGCGCACCGGAGATCCTGACCGAGCGCGTGGCTGACGGTGACGGTGATGCTGACGTCGACGGCGTCGCCGAGCCAGTGGCTGAGGCTGAGGTTGTTGCCGAGGGGGAGCCGGGACCCGAGGCCGAAGCCGAGTCAGCGGTCGACGACGGAGACGTCGCTGTTCCGGCGACGGACGTCGAGCCCGATCCTGAGCCTGAGCCTGAGCCTGAGCCTGAGCCTGAGCCGGAGCCCGAGCCGGAGCCCGAGCCGGAGCCCGAGCCGGAGCCCGAGCCGGAGCCCGAGCCGGAGCCCGAGCCGGAGCCGGAGCTTGTGGTCGACGTCGAGCCAGATCGCGAGGTCGGGCACGTCGACGATCCCGAACCAGCGTCCGTCCCAGCCGAAGCCGAGCGCGAGGCCGACGACGACGTCGCGGCTCTGTCTGCGTCGGAGATGGACCCAGGCGCGCGGGTCGCAGTAGGGCCCGCGACAGAGCCCGAAGCTGACGTTGCTCCCGATGCGGAAGCCGAAGCAGTCTCGGCAACGGAGCCCGAGCCCGAGCCCGTGGCTGAGCCCGAATCTGCGGCTGAGGTCGAGCCTGTGGCCGACGTCGAGCCCGAGCCCGAGCACATCCACGATCCCGAGCAGACGCCCGTCGTCACCGATGCACCGGTGACATGGTCGCCTCAGCCGTGGCCGACGGCGCCGGTGGTCGAGGGCGTGCCGGCCGTCGAGGCTGCTCTCGCCGGCCTCGCATCTGCGGCCGGCCTCTCGAGCGGCGGTGCGGACGACATCCAGCGGACGCTCGTGATGGACGCGGTCCCCGCGACCGCCCCCGACCCGACGGCAGTCTCCGAGGTCGATCCCGCCATCGAGGCCCCCGACGCCCCCGAGGTGCCAGCCACCACCGAGGGAGCCCTTCCACCTGCGAGGGTGGGCATCGTCTCGCCGCTCGAGACCTTTCCCGCTGAGTCTCGTACCCGTCGTTGGCCGCGCACGGTCGGCC